>DASWZY010000298.1:0-13783 GCA_036407055.1 Binatia bacterium | reverse complement strand
CGGCTGGCGCAGCACGCGCATCCGCATGCTGCCGAACAACATGGTCGTCGTGCCGAACAACAAGCTCGTGCAGGATAACATCACGAATTATCATCTGCCCGACCGCGAGCTCATCGTGCCGATTGCCGTCGGCGTGGCGTACGACAGCGATCTCGAGAAAGTCGAGCGCGTCACCGCCGAAGTCGCGAAGGAGATTATGAAGACCGTTGCCGGCGGCATCGCCAGCTTCGCGCCGGAGATCCGCTATCAAGCGTTCGGGCAATCCAGCGTCGACTTCACCGTCGCGCTCCGCGCGCGCGAGTTCACCGACGCCGCCGTGCTCAAGCACGAGTTTATCAAGCGCCTGCACGCGCGCTACGCGCAGGAAGGCATCGCCATGCCCTATCCGACAAGAACGGTGTATCTTAAAAAGGAGACGGACGGAGACGACGCAGCGGCGCGGGAGAAGGATTCGTAGGGGCGGGTTTTAAACCCGCCCGCAAGCGGATTTTTCCGTCATTCCCGAGGAGGGCGGTCCATTTCTTCGGATCGGAGCCCTTCGACAAGCTCAGGGCGAACGGAAAACAATCAGAGTAACAGAAAATTAATCCCGTTCGTGCTGAGCCTGTCGAAGCACTCTCGATTCATTCCTCAGGTTACATTTCCGTGTCCATCTCCAAAATCATCTTCGGCGTCATTATCGGCGTCCTCTGTTTCGCTCTGCCGGTATTTTTGCCGCCGGGGACATTAAACTGGCCGCGCGCGTGGATCTTCGTCGCCGTCGTGCTCGTCGCCTGTGTGTGGAGCACGGTCGTCGTTTATCGCGCGAGCCCCGGCCTGATGCGGGAGCGCTTCAAGCCGCCGGTGCAGAAAGGACAGCCGCTTGCCGATAAGATCCTCGTCCCGCTGCTGCTCGCCGCCTTCTTCGGCTTGATGATTTTCATCCGTCTCGACGTCTCCCGGCTCCATCTGTTGCCGGAGCCCGGGCCGGTCGCCTCGGCTCTCGGTCTGCTTCTCTTCGTTCTCGGCTGGTGGCTCATGACGCTCGCGCTGCGCGAGAACGCGTTTGCCGCGCCGGTGGTCAAGTATCAGGAGGAAAGAGGCCAGAAGGTGATCGACACCGGCGTCTATTCGGTGGTGCGCCATCCGATGTACGTCGGCGCCTTGCTCCTCATGATCGGCATGCCGCTGTGGCTGGAATCTTATGCAGGAGTGATTTTCACGGTCTTGCCCATCGCGATCCTCGTCGTCAGAATCCTCATCGAGGAGCGTTTTCTTAAGCGCCAGCTGAAAGGCTACGAGGAGTATACGAAGCGTGTGCGCTACCGGCTGATTCCGTCTATCTGGTAGACGTTAAGTTAGTTATCTTCTTCGCGAGAGAAACAAATCGAAGAGTGCTTCGACAGGCTCAGCACGAATGGAGTTTATTTTGTTTCCAGAAATAGGCTCATTCTCCGTTCGCCCTGAGCTCGTCGAAGGGCTCCAAGTCCGAAACTGAAGCCGTCCCGCCTACCGGAACTTCGGCAGCACTTCCTTCGCCATGATCTCCATCGAGGCGAGGATTTTTTCCTGCTCGAGGGTCGCGAAGTTCATCAGGAAGATGACGTAGTTGCTTCCCGCCTCGCGCACTTCGTCAATGTGCTCGGCGCAGTGCCTGGGGTCGCCGACCATGATCATGCGCTGGCGGTAGAGCTCGTCGTAGTCGCGCGGGCGGATCGAGATGCGCGCCGTGAGATAGGGCACGAGCCCCGCGCGACCGTTTTTGTCGGCTTCTTTCCCGCTCATCGCGACGTGCGTATGAAAGCATTCCACCACGTCGATCTTCTTGGGATCGTGGCCGTGCGCCGCGAGCCGGCCTTTGTATCCGACGATTTTTTGTTTCACGTCCGCCATGTCCGTGCAGCTCGCGTATGGGATGCCGAGAATCGGATAGCCCTGCTCGCCCGCGACCTCGTAGGAGCCCGCACTGAGCGCCGCGAAGTAGATCGGCGGCAGGGGTTTCTGCACCGGCGTCACGTTCAGGTTGACGCCGGGAATTTTGTAGTACTTGCCCTGGAACGCGATCCGGCTCTCCCGCCAGCCCATCTTGACGACGTCGAGCGCCTCGACGAGGCGGTCCCGATTGTCCTCGGTCACGCCGAAGCCCCTCAGCTCGGGCGGCGTGCCGCGGCCGACGCCGAAGTCGAGCCGCCCATGGCTCAAGATATCGACCATCGCGTACTCTTCGGCGATGGTGATCGGATTATGATAGGGCAGCAGCGCCACGGCGACGCCGATGCGGATCGTTTTCGTGCGCTTGGCGGCGGCGGCCATCATGACCGGCGGCACCGGCACGACGCCGAAGAAATCGAAATGATGCTCGCCGAACCAGAATGAATCGTAGCCGAGCTTCTCGGCCCATTCGACCTGCTCGAGCATGTCATCGTAATACTCGGGAATCGGCTTGCTCGACTGCGGATGGTAATCGCCGATGTTGAAAATGCCGAATTTCATCATTTACCTCGGATTGAAATCTCGAATATTAGTTGGGGCGGCGAAAGTCGTTTAAAGCTTCTTGATAAAAGCTATGTTCTTCTCTACTTCGCTGAAGCCGAGCGCCTTGTGAAATTTCTGGCTCCTCCTGTTGGCGAGCCGCGTATCGGACCCAAACTCGGTCGCGCCCCTTTTTTTCGCCCACGCTTCGGCTTCGCACACGAGCAGGCGCGCTACTCCCGTTTTGCGGAATTTCTTTTCGACAAAGATCCCCTCGAGATATCCGGTCGGTGACGAGCTCGAGCCCTCGACGTAATCGCGGCGCATTGAGACTTCGACAAAACCGGCCGCCACCTTGCCCGCCCAACAGATGAACACTGTCTCGTAGGGTAATTTCGCGATGCTCTCGAAATCGCGTCGCAGATTCTGCTCCTTCGGCCAAAGCTTGCGCCCCATCGCGAGCCATATTGCGAAGTCCGTTTTCCTAACACGTTTGCACTGAAGCAGGCTGGTTTCTTCGATAGCCGCGGATCCGATCAGCGCGCTCCTTTGTTGCTTGCCGATGACTGTCTACGTCCCATCCGACTGGAAGTCGTCGAGAGGCTGTGCCCGTTGTCGCGCAGCCGGCGCTTCCGATCGGTTCCATTCCCATAGAATAATCATTAGGCCGAGCGCAAGTCCGGCGGCGTCGGCGGCGAGCGCGGCGCCGCTCCACTTGGGCAGTAGCAGCAGCAGCGACGCGGCGCCGAAGAGACCGCATTTCCACCACGGGAGCGGGCGGAAGAGGTAGCCCGCGCAGGCCGCGCCGAGAAAAAAGACGCCGATCGAGGCGGCGACGACGGAAACAACGATCTCCGCCACCGTCCCCATCAGGATCAGCGCCGGATGGAACGCGAAGATGAACGGCACGATGTAGGCGGCGATCGCGAGGCGCATACCGAGCCAGCCGGTTTTCCAGAAGTCCGCCTTGGCGATCGCCGCAGCGACGTAGACCGGCAAGCAGTCGGGCGGCGTGATCAGCGAGATCATACCGAAGTAAAATAAAAACAGGTGCGCCGCGAGCGGCGGAATGCCGACCTGCACGAGCGCGGGCGCGGCGAGCACCGCGAGCATGATGTAGACGACGGTCGTCGGCAGCGGCAGACCGAGAAACAAACAGCCGAGCGCCGTGAGCGTGAGCAGCACAAGGGCGTTGCCGCCCGCGATCGAGACGAGGAGCAGGGAGAGCTTGAAGGCGATCGCCGAGAGCTGGAGCGCGCCGATCACGACGCCGGCGAGCGCGACGATCGCGGTGATGTCGAGCATCGTGCGGCCGGTCTCTTCGATGGCGCGGAGAATCTTCGCCGGCGTCGGGCGGGTCTCTTTTTGCAGCGCCCCGACCGCGAAGATCGTAATAACCGCCGCCATGCCGGCGCGCCCCGCGTCCCAGTCCGCAACCATCAGCCCGTAAACGAGCACAGCGAGCGGAATCAAAAAGACCCAGCCGCGCCGCATGACGTTGCTGAGGCGCGGCACCTGCTCGGTCGGCAGGCCGGCGAGGCCTTTCTTGGCCGCTTCGAGATCGACCTGGACGAAGAGCGCGAGATAATAGAGGCAGGCCGGAATCGCGGCGGCGAGCGCGACCTGGCCGTAGCTGATATTTAGAAATTCCGCCATCAAAAACGCCGCCGCGCCCATCACGGGCGGCATGATCTGGCCGCCGGTCGAAGCCACCGCCTCGATCGCCGCCGCCATGTGCGCGGCATAGCCGGAGCGCTTCATCATCGGGATGCTGATCGCGCCGTTGACCGCTACGTTCGCGACCGCGCTGCCCGAGACCATCCCGAAAAGCGCCGACGAAACGATCGACACTTTAGCGGAGCCGCCACGGTAGCGGCCCATCGCGACGAGCGCGAGATCGATCAGAAATTTATCGCCGCCGACGGCGTAGAGCGCCTGGCCGAAGAAGATGTAGGCGACGAGCACCGTTGCGGCGACGTCGAGCGGCACGCCCAGGATGCCGCCGGAGTCGAGATACAGATAACTCGCGATGCGGAGCCACGACGAGCCGCGCGCGTAGAGCAGCCCGGGAAAGAGATAGGCGAGATTGGCGTAAAGCACGCAGCCGAGCGCGACCCACGCGAGCGTCCCGCCGGCGACGCGGCGCGCGGCTTCGAGCACGAGCAGGACGGCGATGCCGCCCAGAATCCATCTGTCCGGCGAGAGCACGCCGAGCCGGTAGGCGAGCGTCGGATAGAAAACGGCGACGTAGCCGCCGGCGGCGAGCGCGCCGGCGACGAAAAGCCAGTCGTACCACGGCACGCTCTCGGCGCTCGCCTTAGCGCCTGCTTTCACCAGCAGAAAGACGCTCGCCATTGCGAGCGCGAAGAAAAGACCCAAGTATTGCTGGTTGAAAAACGCCCAAGGGAGATAGTGCTGCACCCCCAGGCCCCAGAGCGAGCCCAGGACCGTGATGCTGCAGAGAAAGAAGCGGGCGAGCGCGCCGGGAAAGCCGGTCAGGCTGCGAAATTTCGAGGCGATGGCGAAATCGTCGCTCAAGCGAAAGCCTCAAAAGAAGTTTCGGGTTTCGGGTTTCGAGTTTCGCGAAAAATCATCCGGCGCTCTTACTCGAAACTCGAAACTTGAAACTCGTTACTTTATTTCTGCGGGTTGACCGCGAGCAATCTTTTCTGCGCCTCGTCCATCTTCGCGTTCCACACGCCTTTTTCTTTGTAGAATTGCACGGCGGCGGGATGATACGGCAGCGTCACGTCGGCGCTGGCGGCGCGCTCGCGCGTCCAGTCCTTGAAATTGGGATGGAGCGGCGGGAGCTTCGCGATATTGTCCCAGATCGCTTTCAGCGTTCCCTGCACGACCGCGTCCGGCAGCCCCTTGTAGCCGATCATGTAGATATCGTAGGCGAAGCCGCAGATATCTTCGAGGATGCCGGTGGAAAAGCCGGCCTTGAAGTATGCGAGGTAATATCCCGGCACCGCTTTTTTCATACGCTCTTCGGCCTGCGGCGAGCAATCGAGCGAGATGTAGCGGATACCGACCGTGGCGTCCGCCTCCTTTATTTTCGCCGAGCCGATCGCGTGCGTGGTGGCGTCGGCGCGCCCCGCGATCAGCGCATCGACGCCCTCGTTCACCGCGGGGACCGGCACCACCTTGACGTCGTTCCAGCCGAGGCCCGCGTTCGAGAGCGAGCCGTAGATGTTGTACCAGACGGCGAGCTGCGCCGGGTACTCGCCGGTCACGCGCTTGCCTTTCACGTCGTAAATATTTTTGATCGGCGCGTCTTTGCGGACCACGATGCTGCTCTGGAGCGGCGTGCCGCGCATGATGAGACGTGCGCCCGGCGTGTAGGGATACGGATTTCTGCCGCCGATCTTGAGCCTGTCGGGCCCGTTGTAGGCGAGCGCCATATCGACCGCGTTGACCATGCCGAACTCGAGCTCGCCGCTGTCGATCAGCGGCATGTAAGTGCTGCTGCCAGTGTAGGGCTGCACCGTCATCTGGAACGGCGCGGCCCCGGTGACGACATTGGCGAGGCCGCTTGCGAGCGCGTAGTAGATCGTTCCGGCGGGGTTCGCGCCAATACCGACCGAGCGCGGCGTCTGCGCCCAGCCGGCGGCCGGCGCGGAGAGCAGGGCCGCGACAACAAACACCGGGCTCAAAAGGAGTCGGACGATCGTTTTACGCATAACCGGCCTCCTCTCGATGGGTTATGCCAGCGCGAACTTCGCAATCACGTCGCGGGGCGGAAATCTTTTGTTGATCAGCTTGTAGCGGAGCGACAGATCCATGATCGGCTCGAGATCGGACTCGAGCAGCTTTTTTTCGAAAGCCGTCAGCGCCATGACTTTGAGCACGTCGGGCGATAGGCCCGTATATTTGGCGATGATGACCTTCGCGCCTTCGAGGTCGGCGTTGTGCGCGTCGATGCCGCGGTGGAGCGCGGCGACGAACGCCTTGACGGTGGCGTCGTTTTTCTGAATCCAGGCGTCGCTCGCGAAGAAAGACGCGATCATGAAGCGCGGCGCGATGCCGCCGGCCGGCCGCGCGAGCACGCGGGTTTTTTTGTGCACCTGCGAGGGCACGGTGACGAACGGCTCGACCGCGACGAAAGCATCGATGTGCTTTTGCACCACCGCCGCTTCCATGTTCGGAAACGGCACCTCTACCCATTTAAGCTTGGAGGAATCGCCGCCGTTGTGGTCGATCCAGTGCGAGCCGATCGCCTGCGTGATGTTGCCGATCGTATTGGTGGCGATGGTCTTGCCGGCGAGGTCTTTCGCGGACTTGATCGGCGAATCGGCTGCGACTTGAACCCCGAAGACCTCGTTGGTGCCGCGCTTGGCGAGCGCGCCGCTCGTAATGAAGCGGTAGTCGAAGCCTTCCTGATGTCCCTGGAACGTCGACACGACGTTGGACCAGCCGATGTTGAGAGCGCCGGACGCGAGCGCGGGCTGGATCGCCGCGCCGCCGACCATCGCGACGGGGTTGATGTCGAGGCCGGCCTCTTTGAAGTAGCCTTTTTCCTGGGCGATGAAGAACGGCGAGAGGTCGCCGATCTTGATCGTGCCGACCTGGAGCTTGATCGCCTGCGCCCGCGCGATGTCCCAGGGAAGCATTACCGCGGCCGCGCCGATCGCCGCACCGCGCAGGAGCTGCCGCCGCGAGAGCGGGACGAGGTCAATGCCGACAGTGAGCTTCTTCATGTTGCCCTCCTCGGACGACGGTCTCGCGTATTCTAGGGCGAAAATCTCATAGCCTGCAAGACCGAAATTTGCGCGTTTATTGGGTTATCGGGTTCGTTGAGTTATTGTGTTGAAATCAAAAAACTCAATCAACCCTACAAACGCAATCAGCTTGTCTTGACAGTATCGGCGCCGGACGCATAGATATGAACGCGTACGACCATGGAGGAGCGATGACCGTCTCGTTCAACGATCCTGCGCTGGACAAAGTCAAACAAACGCTAGTGACCGCGTGCCGGATTCTCGACCACGAAGGCATCACCGACGGCTACGGCCACATCGGCGCGCGCGTACCCGGCGCCGACGCATTTTTCACGATCGCCAACGTGAGCCCGGGCCTCGCAACCGTCGAGCGGCTCTGCATGCTCGATTTCGCCGGCAATCATCTGGGCGGCGAAAAGACGCCGCCGAACGAATGGCCGATTCACGGCTGCATCTTCAAGACGCGTCCGGACGTGATGAGCGTCTGTCACACGCACTCGGTATGGAGCACGCTGTTCAGCGTGCTGCCGATCAAGCTCAAGCCGCTGCACCACTACGGCAAGTTTCTCTCCGCCGACGGCCTGCCGCTCTACGAGGCCGCGGGTCTGGTGCGCACCATCGAGCGCGGCGACGCGCTCGCCAAAGCGCTGGGGAAGGGCCCGGCGGTGCTGCTGCGGGCGCACGGCGACGCCGTCGTCGGCGAGACGATCGAGCAGTCGTTGCAGCGCACGATCCGCCTCGCCAAGCTGGGCGAGCTCGCGCATCTCGCGCTGCTCCACGGCGAGCCGCGCTGGATGACGGCCGAGGAGCTGGACACCTACAGCGCGGACGAGCGCTTCCCGCAGCGCGGCTGGGAATACTATGTCAGCCGGCTAAAAAACAAATGAGAGTTTCAGGTTTCACGTTTCAGGTTTTAGGAAAAATCACAGAGTGCTCCGTCCGTGAAACTTGAAACCGTTTGGAGGAATCATGTCACAGGTGCTTTCATCGGCAGAGTTTGTGCGCCAATTGAAAAAAGATATCCAGGCTTTTCCGAAAATCCGCATCAAGCATCCGTTCCTGAAGGCCGTCTGCAACGGCACGGCGACGATGGAGCAGATCCGCGCGTGGGCGATCCAGGATTATCAGTTCCGCGCCACGGTGCCGCGCATCGCGATGCTGCGCTATCTCGCCTGCAACGATCCCGAGATCGCTCAAAAGCTGTGGGGCGTGGTCGAGGAGGAGACCCGCGGCATGGACACCGGCACGGCGGGACACAATCAGCTCGCGATCCGTTTCGCGGAATCGGTCGGTCTCAAGCGCAGCGACCTTGAGAACGCGGAGCTAACGCCATCGACGGCGGCGCATCTCTACTACGTCGAGCTGATCATCCACACGCTGCCGTGGTTCGTCGTCATGGCGATCCAGATCGGCGCGGAAGGAACCTTCGGCCCGGCGGCGGCGGCGCTCGGCAACGGGTTCATCAAAAATTATAAGATGGATCCGGAGGATGTGAAGTTTTTCACAGTGCATTCGGAGGCCGACGAGGACCACGGTAGCCTCGCCGAGGAGATCGCCGTGAAATACGTCACGTCGCCCGAGTTGCAAGAACTAACACGCAAGCACACGTTCAGACGGATGGAGCTGCTGTACGATATCTGGACGCTCTAAGAGAGATTGAAGGGTTGAAAGGTTTTAGGGTTCAAGGGTTAAAACCATAAGATTACGGAAATGTCGCTTAGCTGTGGTTTTTAACCCTTCAACTCTTCAACCCTTAAACCCTGCAACCCCTACAAGTCCCGCGTGCTCTCAGCGAATAGCTCCTCGATCTTCGGCTTGTCCTTGATCAACCCCTGCTCGTGCGAGTAATCGATCAGCGTCGTGAGCATATTCCGGTTCGCCTTGATGCCGTAGGCGAACGGGTCGTCGCCTACGACCTCGCGCGTCATCGCGGCGTATTCCTTGCCGAAGAAAAGCCCCGACGGAACGCGGTCGATCATTTTCTCCGCGGCGAGAGCTTTGGCCTTGACGAAGCCGTTGAAGAGGTTGATCGCGATCCACGGATTTTGACGATAGATTGAGCCGCGGACAATGTAGGTGTGGTTCGCGGGCAGGAAGCCGTGCGTATGGAAGAAGCGCTTGGTCTCGGCGATCTTATCCGGAAACAGCAGCTTGATTTTGCTCCAGTCGCCGCTGCCCGGGATGCGCCGCGAGCGGTCGACGAAGCTCTCCGCGCGGGTCCACGGTCCGACGACGGCCGCCGCATCGAGCTCGCCGGCGAGCAGCATCGACGCGAGACTTTTGTCCGTCGGGATGCGCTGGAACGAGATGCCGGTCGGCGGCTGAAAGCCGGTGGCGCCGCCGTGGCTCAGCTCTTCGGTGCGCTCCATGTACCAATGGACCTTGTACTGCGAGACGCCGAAGTCGTGGTCCAAAACGCCGCGCGTCCAGAGCGCTGCGGTCTGCTGGTATTCCGCGACGCCGATGCGCTTGCCGACGAGATCGCCCGGCGCTTTGACGCCGGAGTCGGCGTTGTAGGCGACTTCCGTATGGAACAACCGCCGGCTCGGGAAGACCGGAATCGCCACCATATCGACGCCCCGCGAGCGGGCGATGATATACGAAGACAGCGACATCTCCGACACGTCGAACTCGAAGAACTTTAGCTGTCGATAGAAGGTCTCGCTCGGTCCCGAATGGGTCGGGATAAAGTCCAATCCTTCGACCTCGACCGTGCCGTCCATCAGCGGTTCGACGCGCTCGTTGTAGGCGGATGCGAAACTCAAAGTTAGTTTGGGCATGGCTTTCGTCTACTATTCTCGAAGGGGCGGGGTCAAGCGCAGCGCTTAGACCACGGTACGAATTCCCAAAATGGCCCTTCAGGTATTTCCTGTCTAGAATCGACTCAGCCAATGACCGACGCTGACCGCGAATAGTCCCGCAGTCAGCTCGAGAAACACGTTCGCGAATGCCGTCAACATTTGAGCGTTGCGCGCCAAAAGAACGGTTTCATAAGCGAACGCTGAAAATGTTGTAAAACCTCCTACGATGCCGATGAAAATAAACAGGCGAACATCCGCCGTAAAGAGGGAGTGTTTTTCTTCCACTCCCGCTAAAAATCCGATGAGCAGACAGCCGATGACATTGACCGCGAGCGTCCCGTAGGGGAACCAATCGCTTGCCAGAGTCTTATGAACCCATCCGCTTAAAAGATACCGCAGTATCGAACCAAGGAAACCGCCTACACCTACCGCTGCGATCTGGGCCATAATTTTTCACCCCCCCAAAAAAAAAGACCCCTACTCCAATTCCTTGAAGTAGGGGTCATCAATTCGCGGACCGCGGCGAATGGTTTAGCTGGCGAACCCCATCGCCATTAAAGATATTTATGTATAAGTTTTTTAAACCGCCGTGTCAAATTGACACGCGCGGCTCAGCGCCTGAATTGCAGCGGCAGCATCTTCCCGCGCGGGCTCGCGCGCGGCGCCTCTCTGCGAATCCGGTAGGTTCCGGCCGCGCGCCAGATTTCGGCCTGAAAGCGGTTGCCGGAGGAGCCGTCTGCAAGCCGGCGCTGAAGGAAGAGAAGCATTTTCTTCTCGTCTACCGCGCCGACTTCCGGATGCACGATCAGCGTGAGCCGGGTCTGACCGCTCTCGTCTTCCTCTTCGACGAGCTGGTAGTCGCCGGCCGCGCCGCCGAACGCGGCGGGCAGCGTCTGCTCGAAAAATTCGTACAGATCGCCGTAGAAGTAGTTCATGCCTTCGCTGGTGAATTTCTCGTAGCTGCGGATGCGGCTCAGGTGGAGTTTGACGCCGCTCTTTTCCAGCGGGCAGCCGCAAGTCCTTCTGTCGACATTGGCGTAGTCGCCGTTCGCGGCGTTGAGCAGGAAGCGGGCTCCCGCCGAAGCATGCAGCGTGGTCAAGAGCAGCGGACGGATCACGGGATCGGTGTCGGGGAGCGGCGCGGGATTCTCGATGAGCGCCAGCCTGGTCTCGTCGACATGGATGTCGTCGTCGACGGCCGGCGCGGCGCAGCCGTAGCCGACCATGACGCCGCCGCCGAAGGCGTAGCGCGATGTCGCCGATGCGCCGGTGCGCTCGACGAGCGCGCGCTTTGCTGCGGTGAACGGCTCGCCGTCGACGATGAACCGAAGGCCTGCGAGCGACTCGCCCATATCCCAAGCCGTTCGCGCGATGCGGGCCGCGTTGCTCGCGGCGGTAGTGATGCAGCACCGCCGCCCTGCGCGCCGTCGCTCCGCGACCCAACGGACGATGCGTTCGAACTCGCCGATCTCCGTGAAGATCGGCGCGGGAAAGCCCGGGCCGAACACGTTGCCATTCAGCACGATCCAACGCGTGAGGAGATAGTGATACCAGTCGCCCAGAGGGCGATCGCCGGGGACCGCGCGGGCGAACCAGCGATCTGTATTGATCCCGATACGCGCGTAAACCAGGAGGTTGTTCATACCACCCCCGGCCGGCAAAATCGCGTCGTGCATGGCGTGGGATGCGGCAAAGAGTTCGTGAGCCGCGAAGAACACGGCGGTTATGTAAGCGCGGGCGGCGAGGTAGTCGAGCCGGATCTGCGATGGAACCGGACGGTTGCTGGTGCCGCTGCTCTGAATGGCAAAGCCGGGTGAGGAGTTGGGCAGCTCGAGATCCGTCGGACGAACGCGGAACGAGCATCCGCTCCGCACCACTTCCTTCTTTCCCTTCAGCTCGTCATCGGTGAGATAGACTCCGGCCCGCGCGAGATTCTCCAGCGTCGCGTCGAGGCCGCGGCTTTGGACCTCGGCTCGGAGATCGGCGAGCTCACAGCCGGCGGCCTTTAAGAGCTTGAGGTAAGGGCTCTTGGGATTGCCGTAAATCCAATCGCGCGCCGATTCCACGAACCGTTTTTCCCGATCCCCCATGGCGCGCTCGATCGCCGCTTCGGCTTGTTGGAGCGTGACGCGCGCGCGAAAAAACGCCGGCAGACCTCGGGTGAGCCGCGCTGCGCCTTGAAAAGTGCGCGTTACGTCCAACGCTCGCGACCCGTAATGACTCATCGAATTCTCTTTTCAGCCGACATGCGCATTCGTCGTCTACTACCCCTTAGACGCCGCAGTCAAGCAAGCTTGAATATTGACCCACATCGCCCGATGGACTATGCGTCAAGGCGGCGCACAGTCATGCGCGAAAAATTCGCCGGGAGAGGATTGAAAATGAAACGGAGCAGCGATCGAATCCTTACCACCTTCGTCGGCAGCTTGGCGCGGCCGGCGGATTTAATCGCAACCATGACGGCCAAGGAGAACGGCCGGCCGTACGACAGCCAGGCCTTCGAGGCGCAGATTCGCGGCGCCGTGAACGACGTCGTGCGCCGTCAGGCGGAGGCGGGAGTCGACGTTGTGAGCGACGGCGAGCAGGGGAAACCCGGCTTCGTCACCTATATCGGCGAGCGCCTTACCGGCTTCGAGCAGCGCCCGGCGCCGCCGCGCGCCGGGCCATGGGTCGCTTCGCGGGAGATCGCGGACTTTCCCGAGTATTACGCGTGGTACTCGCGCTGGCGCGGCGAGTCCGTTTCGTCGACCAGCGGCCTGTTCTGCACCGGGCCGATCACGTACAAAGGCCAGGAGGCGCTCAAGCGCGATATCGAAAATTTCAAGGCCGCTTTGAACGGCGTGAAAGTCGAAGAAGCCTTTATGCCTTCGACCTCGCCCGGCAACATCGAAGCGCAAAGGAAGAACGAGCACTATCCGAACGACGAGGCGTACATTTATGCGATCGCCGACGCGATGCGCGAGGAATATAAGGCAATCGTCGCGGCCGGCTTGCTGCTGCAGGTCGACGATCCGCGCCTGGTGTCTTATTACAATGCCAATCCCAGCAAGTCCGTCGAGCAGAGCCGCCAATGGGCCGACCTGCGCGTCGAAGCGTTGAATCACGCGCTGCGCGACATTCCGCCGGAGAAAATCCGCTTTCACACCTGCTACGGCATCAACATCGGGCCGCGGATTCACGACCTCGGGCTGAAAGACATCGCCGATATCATGCTGCGCGTGAAAGCCGGCGCGTATTCTTTCGAGGGCGCCAATCCGCGCCACGAGCACGAATGGCGCGTTTGGGAGAGCATCAAGCTGCCGGAGGGAAAAATTCTCATCCCGGGCGTGATCAGCCATACGACGAACATCGTCGAGCACCCCGAAGTCGTCGCCGAGCGCCTCGTGAAATACGCGAAGATTGTCGGCCGCGAGAACGTAATGGGCGGCAGCGACTGCGGCTTCTCCTCTCAGGCGACCGCCGAGCCGGAAATTCATCCGACCGTCGTATGGGCCAAGTTCAAGGCGATGGCGGAGGGCGCACGGATCGCGAGCAAAGAATTGTGGGGAAGAGCGGGCTGATCGTCGATTGAAAAAATGCAGCGAGAAAGGCGGAGGAGGGCGCCGCCTTTCTCGCTGTGAGAATGGCGGCTACTTGCTGGGGGCGTCGGCCGACTTGGAGTCCTTTGACTTGCCGTCCTTGGACTTCGAGTCCTTCGACTTCGAGTCCTTCGACTTGGAATCCTTGGACTTCCCGTCTTTGGATTTGCCGTCTTTCGCGTCTTTGCTGTCGGTGGTTTTCGTCTCCTTGCTCGGCGCATCCGTCGCGGCG
>DASWZY010000297.1:0-6781 GCA_036407055.1 Binatia bacterium | reverse complement strand
GAGAAAGGCGATCTCAAGTTCCAGCTCCACGGAAAGAAGCTGCGCGGCTCATGGGTGCTCGTGCGCATGCGCAGCCGCCAGTATCTCTTGATCAAGCACCGCGACGCCGCCGCGTCGACCGACGACGTCACGGCGAAGAAGAACCGCTCGGTCGTCTCGCGCCGCACGCTGGCCGCGATCGCCAAGGCCGCGGGCGCGAGCGTCAAGCAATTGGAAGAAGCAAAGAAAGCCGACGCGCCGCCGGCGCCCGCCCGCTGAAGAAGTTTCGGGTTTCGAGTTCCGAGTTAGGAGCTTGAGAGTCCTCTCAGCGAGTCGAAGACTGCAACCCCTAAAAACGAAACGCTTAAATTCCTCACTCGAAACTAGTAATCCGAAACTCGAAACTTTTTATCTCCCCACCACCGTGACCGCGCTCGTCGTCGGCAATTCGCCGCGCGATTTGTGCAGGCTCAAAATTTGATTGACCAGCGACAGCACATGCATCGAGCGGCCGCCTTCGGGCCCGGACGGAATGTAATACCACTGTCCTTCGTACTCCACGCTGAGCGCGGCGGAGAGCGGAGGAGTCGCGGAGCGGCGGATGACGAACAACGGAATTTTTTCGTTGCCGGAATCGAGCATTTGCGGCGGCGAGCGTCCTTCCAATTCTTCCCGCGCCAGCTCGCCTAGGAAAAACAACGTCGCCTCCGGCGAGCGGATATAAATTTTCGGCTTTTTTTCGTCGGCGTTATCGGAGTCCGAGGCGACGGCGACGTGCTGGCGGTTTTCCGCGTCGCACTCGCGCTGCTCGGGGCAGTACTGGAAGACGAAGCCCTTGCTCTCCGAATAGAGCTGATACACGTTATCCTTCTCCGCATCCGCTGCCTTGGCGAGCGTAAGCTTGTTCACGTAAGCGTTGACGATGTCGCCCACGCCCGGCGCCTGCCCCGCGGCATACCTGATCGGCGGCCCGACCGGAGTCCGGCGCGGCGTGGGATCCTCGACGATGTCGAGCTTTTTGTCGAGGTATTCGTTCAAGCGTGGGACGCCCGGCTCGCAGCCCTCGTCGGCGGCGTTCCACGGGACATTTAAAAAGCAGCGTTTGCCCAGCTCTATCTTACGCACGAAGAGAAACAGCAACATCTGCCGCGACCAGCCCTGGTCCCAGTAATATTTCAGCGTCTTCATGTCGACCGGCGTCGTGATGCCGCTCATGAATTCCTTCGTATCCAGCACCGCGACGTCGTAGCTCGGATTGATGTTCAAGTTGACGCTGGGATTCGCCGTACCATGCGGCGAGCCGCCGCCGAACGGTATCGCGACGTTGCCGGTGCCGACCTGCAGGCTTTGCGAGCCGCGGATCAGCGTGAAGCCGGTAAAATACATCGGGTGGCGGTAGCGCGCGCGCACGACGTTGAGCAGCAGCATCTGATTATTGGTATCCTCGACGACTTTGTTGTAGCCGACCGCGCGGCTCGTGATCATCTGCGACGACACGCAGCCGGATAAAGACAGACCGAGACACAGGCAAACTAAAGAACGCCCCTGCATTATTGATTCCCCCTTCGGAATGGACGCGAGGTAATGCTGCTATAAATGCTACTGGACGAATGCGGGTGAGTAAACCTGCTCGGACGGGACCTTAAACACGCCGATGCTCGGCGAGAATCGCCTCGACGGTGGCCGCGACATCGTCGACGTCGCGCTCGGTCATCGCGGGAAAGAGCGGTAGCGACAGAATGCGCTCGGCCGCGCGCTTTGCGTGGGGGAAATCGCCGGGCCGGTAGCCGAAGGCCTTTTGATAGTACGGCTGCATATGCAGCGCCGGAAAATGCACGCCGGCGCCGATGTTCGACTCTTTTAAAATTTCGAGGAATTCGTCGCGGCCGATGTCGAGCCTGTCGGTGTCGACTTGGACGACGAGCAGATGCCACGCATGTTTGTGCGCGTACGGGACGCTGCCGAGCAATCGGATACCTTCAATGTCCTTGAATTTTTCCCGATAGCGCTGTGCCAGACGCGTGCGCCGCGCGATGAAATCGTCGAGCTTCGCGAGCTGATGAATCCCGATCGCCGCCTGAATATCCATCATCGTATACTTGAGCCCCGGCAGCTCGACCGCGTAGAGCGGAGATTTTCCGCCCGCCTGGCGCTCCCACGCGCTCGTGCGGATGCCGTGAAAGCGCGCGAGCTTCATGCGGTCGGCCCAGTCGCCGTCGCGCAGCACTATCATGCCGCCCTCTCCGGTCGTAATGGACTTGATCGGATGAAAACTGTAGATCGTCGCGTCGCCAACCGCGCCGATCTTCCGGCCTTTGTATTCTGCGCCTAAAGCGTGCGCCGCGTCCTCGATCACGAGGAGACTGCGGCGCCGCGCGATTTCCATGATCTCGTCCATCGCGCACGGCTGCCCGGCGAAATGCACCGGCATGATCGCCTTGGTTTTTTTCGTCAGCGAGCGCTCGACGGCGGCGACGCCGATATTTAAAGTATCGCTTTCACAATCGACGAGAACCGGCCGCGCGCCCGCGAGGACGACGGCATTGGCGGTCGCGGCGAATGTCATGCTCGAGGTGATCACTTCGTCGCCCGGAACAAGGCCGGCGCCGAGCAGCGCGACGTGGAGCGCCGCGGTTCCGGACGAGACGGCGACCGCGTGGGGTATTTCGAGATACTGACGAAAGCGCTCTTCGAAAGCCGCGACTTTGGGGCCCGTCGTGATCCAGCCGGAGCGCAGCGTCTCGACAACTTCGCGAATTTCCTCCTCGCCGATCGTCGGCCGCGAAAGAGGCAGAAAGTCTTTACGAATGGGGTGCATGCGTTTCACGAGTTTCGAGTTTCGAGTTTCGAGTAAGAGCTGGATAATTATCAATCATGGCCGTAAACCATCCTACGAACTAGAAACTCGGAACTCGAAACCCGAAACATTTATTCCGCTATTCCGCCTCGCACGCCACCCAGCCGCTCCGGCCGGGCACCCTGCCGGGAGCGACAGCGCGCGTCGGCAGATGCGCTTTCTTCACACAAAACGCAGCGGCGATGTCCCGCAGCAAAACCGTGTCAATCGAGCGTTTGTGGACTTCGCGCAAGAACTCTTCGAACAGCGGCAGATACGGCCGGCCTTCGACTTCGGCGTGAACCGTATGCACGTTAAACCCGTCGCGCAGCGACGCTAGAAGCGCGTCGTTGAGCCGCGGCGCGCGCCCGATGAGCTCGTCGAGCGTCGGCAGCGTCGTTGGAATTTGCAGCGTATTGAACGTTTTTCCACCGGCCGATGGATAGAACGGCGCCGCGCCGCGCACATCGCTCGCGTAATCGAAGCCGAGCCGGTCCTGGACGGCGAGGCTCGCCTGCGTACAGCGCCAGCCAGGCGCCGCGGTCGCCCGCGGGCGCTTCCCGAGAATCCGCTCGTAAGCGCTGAGGCTGCGCTCGAGCTCGGCCTGGACGTCCGCCTCGCCGAGCCGCTCCAGGCGATCCTGCCAGAAAACGTGATCGTAGCCGTGGATGCCCAGCTCGTGGCCCGCCTCCACGATGGCGCGCAGCGGCGCGGGGTTTTCATCGCCGATCGGCTTCGACGGCAGCAGCGTGCCGGACAGCAAGGTTTTGACGCCGTAGAGACGAAAGGGATTGGTGCGCAGCATCTTCAAAATGAACGAAGGCCGCCATAACCTGCGGATCGCGCGTCCCGAATGATCGGGGCCGAAGCTCACGAAAAAACTCGCGCGGATGCCGTAGCGGCGAAACAGCTCGAGCATGCGCGGCACTCCTTCGCTCAGGCCGATCCGCGTATCCACATCCACCTTCAGTGCGAGCTGCATGGCAAAGCATCATACCGCGATTCCCAAGATTTCACACGATTGCAGTATTTTTTCACGAAGCTTTGACATGCCAGTCGATATCCTTTACATTCGACGAATTCTCGATCCCCGCTGATTCGATCGCGCCTGCATGGAATCCCTCTGGGACCTGTTTCATAAGATCTACGACGTCGAGACGATCGTCCGTGTCGGCGGCCTGGCTGCGCTAACTGCGATTGTCTTCGTCGAGACCGGCCTTCTCGTCGGCTTTTTTCTGCCGGGCGACTCGCTGCTCGTGACGGCCGGCATCTTCGCCGCGCGCGGCGACCTCGACATCGTGACGATGGCCATCGTACTCAGCATTGCCGCGGTCGCCGGCGACACGGTCGGCTACGCGATCGGCCGCCGCACCGGACCCAAGATTTTCAAGCGCGAGGACTCGCTCCTCTTTCGGCGCAAGCACCTGCTGGCGGCGCAGGAGTTCTACGAAAAGTACGGCGGCTTTACGATCGTCGTGGCGCGCTTCATCCCGATCATCCGCACCTTCGCGCCGGTCGTCGCCGGCGTCGCCGGGATGCATTACCGCCGCTTTATCGCGTACAATGTGTGGGGCGGAATTCTGTGGGTCCTCACGACGACGCTCGGCGGCTATTTTCTCGGCAAGACGTTCCCGAACATCGGCGAAAGCATCCACTTGGTCATCGTTGTCGTGATTTTCGTCTCGCTGCTGCCGGCGATAATCAAATTCGCGATCGAAAAAATGAAGCGGACACAGCGCGCGAGGTAGAGCCGTGGGAAACTGGGCCGTCGCGGTCATATTGGGAATCGTCGAGGGGCTGACGGAGTTCATTCCCGTCTCTTCTACCGGCCATCTGATCGTGGTCGGCAACCTGCTCGGCTTCGTCGGCGAGAAGGCCTCGACGTTCGAGGTCGCGATCCAACTCGGCGCGATCCTCTCGGTCGTCGTGCTCTACCACGAGCGCTTCACGCGCCTGCTTCCCGGCTACCGCGCGCCGTACTCCCCGCTCGGCTCGGCGCTCGACGGCTGGTCGGGGCTCCTTCGCATCGGCGTCGCGACGTTGCCCGCGCTGATCGTCGGATTTCTCGTGCGCAATATTATCAAGCGGTATCTTTTCGCCCCGCTGCCGGTCGCCGCTGCGCTTTTCGTCGGCGGCATCGCGATTCTCGTGGTCGAGCGCGCGGTGCGCCGCCGCGCGACGTCCGCCGTGGACACGCTTTCGCTCGGTCAGGCGCTCGGCATCGGCCTCTTTCAAACGCTGGCGCTTTGGCCCGGCACGTCGCGCTCCGCCGCGACGATCGTCGGCGGCATGCTGCTCGGCCTCGACCGCAAAGGCGCCGCCGAGTTTTCGTTCTTAATCGCGGTGCCGATCATGACGGCGGCGGCGGGCTACGATCTGCTGAAAATCCACGACAAGCTTTCGGGCGCGGAGACGGCGCAATTCGCCATCGGATTCGCGGTCGCGTTTATCGTCGCGATCACCACGATCAAGTGGTTCTTGCGCGTGCTTAACCGCTGGACCTTGGCGCCGTTCGCGTGGTACCGGATCGCCGTCGCGCCGATTTTTTATCTGCTCGCGAGATCGAGCGTCTGAGCCGCCTCGCGCTCCGCGGGCGGGTGATTCGTCACGACGACGTTGTAGTCGTTGCCGACGATCAGGTAGACGGACATGCCCGCCTCTTTTTTGAGCTTCTCGTAATTCTCCCGGTCCGTAAAAGCGTACACGCGTCTGCCGGAAGACCACCGGCGGCGGAACTCCGGCTCGTCGATCATCCAGCGGCCGGTGTCCTCGGCGCGCGCGCCGAAATCGAGCTCGCCGCGCCATTCGACGACCGTAACGATCCGTTCCAAATAAACCGGCAGGTCTTGATAATACGCGCGGTAGGAAGCGACCTCATCGCCGGAATTCAGGCGCTGTCTCACCGCCAGCGCGAGGTGCTTGACGGAGCGGCGGTCGTCGAGGAGCGGAAAGCCAGCGTCGACGACCGTCAAAAACAATCCGCCGGTTAGCGCCAGCGCGATGAAGACGCCGCGGACGTTTCGCCGGCGCGCGAGAATTCCCGTCGCGACGGCGCCCAGGAACAAGACCGCGGCCTGTCCATAGAGATACGGCCTGAGCCGTGCGAGGTCGAGGCGCGTCGGCGAAGCGGTCGCGGGAACCGTCGCGTCGTCGCTCGGCATCTCAAGACTCGGCCAGTTCGTATAGCGCTCGAGCGCATACTGCACGCCGCCGAGATCCAACCAGACGAAAAGCAGCATAGCAACGGCGGAAGCCGCCGCTCCGTATAATATGCCGCGGGAGCTGTCCGTCTCCCATAATCGGGAGAAGCCGCGCGCGATAAGCAGCGCGAGCGGGGGCAGCACCGGGAGCATATATGTGAACAGCTTCGAAGCGGCGCTCGAAAAAAACAAAAACGTAAGGAGCGCCCAGAGGAAAAGAAACAGCTCGACGCGATGATCGCCGCGCCGCTTCCAGGGAAACTCAAGCGCCTCGCGACAAGCCTGAACGGCGAAAGCGATCCACGGAAACATTCCGATCAAGAGCACCGGAACGTAAACCCACCATTCGACGGCCGCCTCATCCGCTTCCGCGTAGCGGCCCAACTGTCCTTCGATGAAATAAAACCGCGTGAACTCCGGGTTGCGCGCCGCAACGAGAAGGTGCCACGGCGCGGTTATGAGCACGACAAGAGCGACTCCGGACAGAAGATGCACCTGCTTGAGAATCTTCCATTCGCCCAGCAACGCAAGCCACACGACGATGACAAGTCCCGGCAGCAGAATGCCGAGAAATCCCTTCGTCATCGTCGCCAGCGCCGCGGCGACATAAAATGTCCACAGGAGCTTGCGGCGAGCCGGACCCGCCGGACGCAGCGTTCCGAGAAGAAACGCAAGCATTCCAGCGCTTAAGAAAAAGGTGAATGCCATGTCGACCGCCACGACACGGCCGAGCGCGTAGTAAAGCGGGCTGGTGGCGAGCACAACC
>DASWZY010000296.1:0-5472 GCA_036407055.1 Binatia bacterium | reverse complement strand
GGGCTTCTCGCCGCGAAAGATGCGGTTGACGATCCGCGCCGCCTGCCGGCCTATCTGGTAGTAACTCGCGCCGTAGCTCAGCAGGCTGCCCTTGATCGCCCAGTCGGCGCCTTCGAACATGCTCGGCATTGCGTTCTGCCGTGCCGTGTCGAAGAGAAGCTCCGCCTGGCTCTCGATGAGGTCGTCCGAGACTTCAAAAATAGCATCCTCGTCGCTTTTCGTCAGCGAGCCGAGCGCGTTTTTCAGCTCGTCCGGAGTCTTGATCGAATGCTCGCCAACCTCGAGGCCGTTTCGCTCGGCGGCCTGCTTCGCCGCGACGAAATTCTCGCGCGCGAAAGCGTTGTTGGGGTCGTAGAAGATGTGCACGCGGCGCACGCGCGGCGCGAACGTTTTTAAGATCAGCACGCGCTCCTCGACCGTGCGGCCGGAGAAGGCCGCGATCCCCGTGACGTTTCCACCCGGCCGCTCCATCGATTTGATGAATCCCATCGCGACGGGATCGGCGGGATGGCGGAAGACGATCGGAATCGTCTTGGTCGCCGCCATCGCGGCGCGCGTCGCGCGCGTGCCGTTGGTGAAGATGAGATCGACGCCGCCCTTGCGGGCGAGCTCCGCCGCCGCCGGCTCGAGCGCGGCGCTCTTGCCTTTGAGATCGGTGATCTCGATGACGACGTTCTTGCGCTCGGCGTAGCCCAGCTCCTTCAGACCCTCGCGCAGACCGCGGGTGGTCTGGTCCTCCGACGGCCCCGACTGCGCGAGCAAAATCGCGATTTTCCAGGGGCGCGGCGCAGGGGCGGCGACGGCGCCGGCGGCCGCGAAAAGCAGGGCGATGAAGGAAAGATGGAGAGCGATTCTTTTCATCGAGTCCGGTTGCCAGCGAGACTAGCCCAGGCGGAAGTTTTGGTCAACGTCGTTGACCGGCTCTTCGATGGACATTGCCCCGCTGTTGGAGTATGCATTTTTCTTCGAGAACCCATGAAGTTGCGCCTCCTGATCGCGCTCATAATCGCCGTATTCTACTGCGCGACTGTCCGCGCCGAAGAGCTCACGATTCTCCATACGAGCGAGCACCACGGCACGCTCCAGCCGATCGAAGAGGGGCCTTATAAGGGTCTCGGCGGCGTTGCGCGGCGCGCGGCGCTGATCGAAAAGATCAAATCGGAAGTCAAAAACGTTCTTTTGGTCGACAGCGGCGACCTCGTGATCGGCACCGCGATGTCGTCGGTCTTTCGCGGCGCGCCGGACATCGAGGCGATGAATCTCATGGGCTACGACGCGCTGGGTCTCGGGAATCACGACTTCGACTTCGGCCTTGCCCATCTTCGAGAGCTAAAAACTAAGTCGCAATTTCCCTTTCTTTGCACTAACGTGACGCCAAAGCAGAGCGGCATTTGCGAGCGTTTCATCGTTAAAAAAGTTAGCGGTTTGCGCGTTGGAGTGCTCGGCTTGATCGGCCGGAGGGTCTTTCCCGATCTATTCGCGCCGGCCGTGACGAAAGACATGCAGTTCCGCCATCCCTTCGAGGCCGCCAGGAGCGCGATCGCGGAGCTAAAAGGCCACGCCGACCTGATCGTCGCGCTGACGCACGAAGAGACCGACGAGGACCTGGAGCTCGCGCAGGCCGTGCCGGAGATCGACGTCATCGTCGGCGGCCATACGCCGGGCTTCGACGGGCTCATTGTCGCCGGCGCCGGGAGGCCGCAGGGCGGGCGCGTCGCGGTGCGGCTGCGCGCGCCGATTTTCGTCAAGAGCCACCAGTGGGCGCGGACGCTCGGACGCCTCGACCTCGTCGTCGCGAAAAGCAATCGGACCGCCGAAGCGCAAAATATTTTCGTCGATTCGACGCTCGCCGAGGATCCGCGCCTCGCAGCGCTGGTGCGCGACTACGCGCAGCGCCTCGATGCCGAAACCGGCCGCGTCGTAGGATCGGCCGCGGTGGATTTACAAGGCGAGAGCGCCGACGTGCGCTCGCGCGAGACCAATTTCGGCAACTTGCTCGCCGATCTCGCGCTTCGGCAGTCCGGCGCGGAGATCGCGCTCATCAACGGCGGCGCGATCCGCGGCACGATTCCGGCCGGCCCGGTGACGCTGAAGCAAATAATGCGCACGCTGCCCTATAACGATCCGCTCATTTCTCTCAAAGTGAAAGGCGGCGAGCTCAGGCAGGCGATGGAAAACAGCGTGAGCCGGATTCCCGAGTCGGGCCGCTTCCTGCAGCTCGCGGGGCTTGAGCTCCGCTTCAACCCCGCCGCGGCGCTCGGGTCGCGCGTCAAGGAGATTCGCTTCAAAGACGCGCCGCTCGAATCCGGGCGCGAGTACACCGTCGTCGTCAACCGCTTCGTCGCCGACGGCGGCGACGGCTACACCATGTTTCCCGCAGCGCGCGGCCGGGTGGATTTCCAGACGCCGCTGCGCGATCTCTTCTCCGAGGCGCTGGAGAACGGTCCCGTGAGTGCCAAGGAAGAGGGAAGAATCCGGCGCGTGGACAGCAAGTAAGCTCACGCCGTCAACTAATATTCCGGAGGCGTACGTGGCACAATCCGCGCGAGCCGATAACGACATTTTTTCCGAAGCGCCGCCCGAGCCGCGGCGCGGTGCGCGATTTATTCTCGGCGCCGCGGCGCTCGCGCTCCTGCTCTTCTGGTCTTTTCAGGGCGCCAAAATCCGTCCCGCCGAGCTGGTGCGCGGCGTGCCGCAGATCGTCGACACGATCAACCGCATGCTGCCGCCCGATTTTTCCAGGGTGACGGACGCGCAGAGTTATTATCTCCCCGAAGGACTCACATTATCGAAGCTGCTGCTGCCGCTGCCGATGTCGGCCGAGGAGCAGCGCATCAAGCGGCGCTGGTGGGAGGCGACATTCCCGCAGACGATCGTCGGCGCGACGCTGGAGACGATCCAGATGGCGCTCGCCGGGACTTTTCTCGCGCTCATCGTGGCGTTTCCGCTCGCGTTCCTCGCCGCGCGCAATACGACGCCGCACCCGCTGGTCTACTCGGCGGTGCGCGGCATGCTCAATTTCATCCGCACCATTCCCGACCTCGCGCTCGGGCTGCTCTTCGTCGCGGCGGTGGGGCTCGGCGCGTTCGCCGGGACGATGGCGCTCTTTATTCATACTGCCACCGTCCTCGGGAAGCTGCTGTCGGAATCGGTCGAGAATATCGACGAGGGCGTCGTCGAGGCGATCCGCGCGACCGGCGCCGGCTACTCGCAGGTGCTCGCCTTCGCCGTCGTGCCGCAGATCCTGCCGGACCTGATCTCGTTTACGCTCTATCGCTTCGAGACCAACATCCGCTCGGCGTCGGTGCTGGGCTTGATCGGCGCGGGCGGCATCGGCTATCTGATGAACACGAGCTTTCGCACGTTTCAGTACCAGGAGGCGGCCGCGATCGTCGTCGTCCTGATCGTTCTGGTCATGCTCGTCGATTACGGCAGCTCGCGGCTTAGGGAATGGGTGGTTTAAAAAGTTTCGAGTTTCTAGTTTCGGGTTTCGAGTAAGTCACTGCGATCTGTCTCGAAACTTGAAACCCGCAACTCGAAACTGTCTTAGCTCTGATGAAAGGAATTTAGCATGAAGTTCAACGTGGTCGGCGCGCCGGCGCCGCGCATCGAAGGGGCGGAGAAGGTCGGCGGCAAGACAGTCTACACGGCGGACGTGAATCTGCCCGGCATGCTGTGGGGCCGCTGCCTGCGCAGCCCCTACGTCCACGCGCGCATCGTGCGCGTGAATACCGATAGGGCGAGGAAAGTAAAAGGCGTCCATGCCGTCCTGACCGGCGCCGACCTGCCGCCGAACCGCGTTGGCTTGAGCCTTCAGGACACGCCGGTGCTGGCACAGGGAAAAGTCCGCTTCATCGGCGAGAAGGTCGCCGCCGTCGCAGCGGATAGCCTCGAAGCCGCCGACGAGGCGCTGTCGCTAATCGAAGCCGAATACGAAGAACTGCCTGCGGTATTCGATCCGATGAAAGCGATGCAGCCGGGCGCGCCGCTCGTGCACGAGGATCTGCCTTCGTACAAAGGCTTTCACGCGCCGCCCGAGACGCTGCCCAATGTCTTCGCGGTTCAGAACTGGACCGCGGGCGACGTCGAGGCCGGTTTCAAGCAAGCCGACGTCGTCATCGAGCATACGTTCAAAACCGGCCTCGCCCATCAAGCCTACATCGAGCCGCATTCGGTCATTGTGTCGGTCAGCGGTAGCGGGTCGGTAGATATCTGGGCGTCGTGCAAGGCGCCGTTCCGCGTCAAATCCCATTTGTCGCGGCAGCTCGAGATTCCCAAAGACCGCATCCGCGTCCACGTCGTCGCCGTCGGGGGCGACTTCGGCGGCAAGGGCGCGCTGATGGATATCCCGATCTGCTATCACCTCGCCAAGGCGTCTGAGCGGCCAGTGAAGATGGTCATGACCTACAACGAGGAATTGACCGCCGGCGATCCTCGGCACGCCTCGGTGATCCGCATCAAGAGCGGCGTCAAAAAAGACGGCACGCTCGTCGCGCGCAGCGCGGACGTCATCTTCAACAGCGGCGCCTACGCCTCGTTCAAGCCCGGCGAGGTTCCGAACCTGGGCGGCGGCACGCACGCGACCGGCGTCTACCGGATTCCGAATTACGCGATCCGCTCCTACGGCGTTTACACGAACGGCGTGCCGTGCGGCTATTACCGCGCGCCGGGCCAGCCGCAGACCGTGTTCGCGTGCGAATCGCACACCGATCTGCTCGCCAAGGCGCTCGGCCTCGACCCGCTCGACTTCCGTCTGAAGAATCTTATCGGCGACGGGCACAAGCTGCCCGGCGGCCGCGCCGTGGACAAGGTGCGCTGCCGCGAGACGCTGCTCGCGGCGGCGAAAAAAGCCGGCTGGGGCAAGCGGCGCGCCGACGGCACCGGGCTGGGCATTGGAGTCTCGTTCCGCCACGTCGGGGGATCGGGGCTCGCGAACGCCGAGATCGCCGCCGCGCCGGACGGCAAGCTCACGATCCTCACCGCCGTGCCGGACATCGGCACCGGAACGCATACGCTGCTCGCGCAGATCGCCGCCGAGATTCTGACGATTCCCGCTGCGGATATCCGCGCGGAGATCGGCGATACCGAGACGTTCGAGAACGACGCCGCGCCCGGCGGAAGCAAGATCACGAACATGAGCGGCCACGCCGTGCTGCTGGCGGCGGAGGCGCTGCGGGGGCAATTGACTGCGACCGCCGCCGCGCTGCTCGGCTGCCCGGCCGATGACCTGAAGCTCGCGAAAGGGAAATTTTCCAACGGAAAAAAATCGGTCGGCTTCGCCGAGGTCTGCCGCCGCGCTTCCGGCGGGAACGGCGCCGTGCGCGTGCGCAAGAGCTACGAGGTCGCCGGCCGCTCCCCCGTCGCCGCCTTCGTCGCGCAGATCGCCGAGGTCCACGTCGACTGCGAGACCGGCAAGACGGAAGTCAAAAGAATGATCACGGCGCACGACGTCGGCACGGTGATCAACCCGCT
>DASWZY010000295.1:0-4455 GCA_036407055.1 Binatia bacterium | reverse complement strand
TCAGGGCGATGACGTGGAACGCGAGATCCCAGGCCGCATACCAGGGGTATTCCCATTTGTCCGGCATCGAGATCACGTCGCCGTTGTACATGTGGTGCCAGTTGTCGTTTCGCGGCGCCGCCTTGCGCGTCGCCTTGAAGGGGTCGCAGCCGCGCTCGTCGAGCCACATATTGACGTCGTAGTGATAGAACTGCTTCGACCACAACATGCCCGCGAGCGCCTGGCGCATCACGTTCGCTTCGTCAGCGCTGAGAACGTCAGGAATGAGCGCCGCATAAAACTCGTCGGCTTCGTTGCGGCGGGCGCGCAGCGCTTCGTCGAAATCTTTGCCGAACGGCGGCACGCCGTCCGGCGCGGCGTCGCTCAGCCGCAGGCGAACCACTGCGTGCGCGCCAGGCTCTATGGTCAAATGATAATGCGCCGCGACTTTGGTTCCCTTGTTTTCGGGATTTACGGCGTCTTTTTGCGCGTGGACGATAAAGTCATTGATGCCGTCTTTGACGTAAGGGGTCCGATTGTCTGTGCCGTAGATGCGCTTGGTGTTGGTTTCGTTTTCGGTAAACAGCAACACCGATTGGCCGTCGCAGTAAAAATAGCGCTCCCCGAGTTTCGCATCGACGGCCCGGACGACGCTCCATCCATTGGTCTGGGCGAGTTGCTCGAGCCTCGGTCGCTCGGACGTGCTCTGCCAAGACCATAGATTGCGGAACCAAAGCGTGGGCAGGAGATCGAGCGGCGCGGGCGATGCACCGCGGTTGTAAACGCTGATCTGAATCAGGATGTCTTCCGGCGACGCTTTGGCGTATTCGACGAACACATCGAAGTAGCGATTCTCATCGAAGACACCGGTGTCGAGCAGCTCGTACTCGAAGTCGCGGCGGCTCCGGCGGCGGCTGGTCTGAACGAGATCGTCGTAGGGATAAGCCCGCTGGGGATACTTGTAGAGATACTTCATGTACGAATGCGTCGGCGTCGAATCGAGATAAAAGTAATATTCTTTTACGTCCTCGCCGTGATTGCTTTCGCTGTTGGTGAGGCCGAAGAGACGCTCTTTTAGAATCGGGTCTTTGCCGTTCCATAGCGCGAGGGCGAAACACAGCCGCTGCCGATCGTCGGAAATCCCGGCGAGTCCGTCTTCGCCCCATCGGTATGCGCGCGAGCGGGACTGATCGTGCGGAAAGTAATTCCACGCGTCGCCGGCTTCGCTGTAATCCTCGCGCACGGTCCCCCACTGCCGCTCGCTCAAATAGGGACCCCATTTCTTCCACGGAATCCGGAGCTCGCGTGTCTGTCGCAGTCTCAACGTTTCCTGTTCCATCGCTTCGTCCTCCGGCTTCGCCTCGATGCAGGGAGCGAAAAGCGCGAGGGGCAGAAATACGGCCGCGCGATCGCCTTCAAGAGAGTAACTTGGAAGCGCCGAGAAAGGGTATCGGGGATTCCCTGATCGTTTTTGTTAAATTCCCTGGAACTCAGCGGTCGGGATTCCGCGGAACCGGCGGCGTGCGATCAGAAAAATATGGGAGAAAATAGGCGGGTTCGGCCCGGCGGCGCTCCGTCAGCTCGCGGAGCGCTCCACCGCACGCCCGCTGCCGGAGAACCATTTTCCCGGCGTGAGCAAATGCCAGACGACGATCAACGGCACGATCATCCCAATCAACGCCCGCCCGATGAATTCTCCCTGGATCAAGGCACTCGCCGCGAGCAGCAGGTTGAGGACGGCGGCGCTCCATCCGAACCCGCGCGACCAGGAGCGTCCGTTCCACAAGCCGAAGGCAAAGAGCACGTAGAGCGCGGCGATGGCCGCAACCAGCGCGCCTCTGGCGAACGCCACCATCCCGACGACGGGCAGAAGCAAAAGCCCTTTGCCGAATAGATCGCTGCCGATCTGGAACCAGCCCATCGCGCGCAAAACTCCGAAGGCGGCCTGTGCGACGGCAAGAACCGCGACTACCTTCGTGTCGAATCCTCGGCGCATGAATGCCTCCTATTCTCTTGAACGGATAAGCGGTCGTACGCAGGGCAGGTAAAGCAGCGAGCCGTTGAGTGCCAGCGCAAGCCGAGGGCGGCGCGCGAGCACGCTGAAAAGGCGGGACTTATAAGGGCTTCTATCACTGCTCATCCTCCTAGGGTTCTCTAGGTGCTGAGCATCTTCGACTTACGCTCGATGTGGCCGCTTGTCGACCTCTCTACTCCAATTCGAGCATCGCGGCAAGGCGCTAATCTGGGGAAACGGTGGATCGACGAAACCGGCGGACGGGATTGTCTGTCAGAAGCTCCATTCTCTCGACAGCCAGTTCAGGGCGGCGTTGAAATCGTAAAACGCGCGGGTCTTCACGCCCTGATTCGAGGCGGCCGAGGCGACGACCATCAGCTGGCCGTATTGATCGATGTCGCGGCCGCAGACGAGCGCGATTTTTTGCTCGACGCCGAGGCGGCTTTCTAGCAGCCCCTTGAGGATCGCCCCGGTGCCGGAAGCGTCCGCGTTCCAAGTCGCTTCGCGCAGATCAAGGACCGCGGGCTCGCTCACAGCCGGGAATGCGCCGGCAAGCCGGCGGAGAATTCCGTAGAAGTCCGCGATCTCTAGCTGTCCGCGCGCCGTCGCGCGGATATATAATTTTTCACCGTCCGACCAGACGAGCCGGATCTCCAAATCCACTGACATGAAGGCCCTCTTAGCTTCCATAAGACAGCGTCGCAGTTCCGCCCCTTGGCGAACCGAAGCGACATTTCAATGCGGAATGGTGATTTGCTGGAGCGTCTTGGCGGGGCGGGTTCGATGTGGCAGCGCCGGTGACATCAGCCATTCACAGTTATCATGCAGCGGCATATAACCATCGCGGTGTGGCCGCGTCTTGACATTCGATGCCAATCGATTGACAGTTTGTATCTTAGCCGGTCCAGCCCTCGCACTGCGCACCTGATCGCCCGCCTTGACGAACAACCTGGCGCGTTTCGGTACCGCGGCGGCTTTGATATAGTCGGGGCTTGGTTTCGTTATGGCGGAGTTGATGGAAAATCAGCCGTGCGCCGAGGAAAGCGCCGAGGCGCTGGCGGCGCGCTATAAGGCGCTCTTGGAGGTGTCGGAAGCGATCGCGCTGCACGGCGACCTGCAGGCGCTGTTCCACGATCTCGCCGTTCGACTGCCCCGCATCGTGAGCTTCGACTCGATCGGACTCGTTCTACACAATCCGGCGACGGACACCGTGCGGCTTCACCTGATGGAGACGACGCGCGGCGATTCGAAATTCGAGCGGGAGATTCCCGTCGTCGATCTGCCGATCGACCAGGCCCTCAGCGGCATCGCCTGGCGCGAGCAGCAGTCGATCGTCGTGTTCGATACGGATAAAGACACGCGCGCGCCACAAGGCGCTGCGGTGCTGAGCCGCAACAATATAAAGGCGTGCTCGGTCGTGCCGCTGACGACGCCCTACCGGCGTCTCGGCGCGATCATTTTCGGCAGCCAGCGATACAACGACTACAACTGCGCCGACCTCCAGTTTCTTGAACAGGTGGCCAAGCAGGTCGCCGTCGCCGTCGACAACGCGCTGCGGCGGCAGGACGCGCAGCGGCTTCAGGCCGAGCTTCAGCACGAGCGCGACCGCCTGCGGCTGTTGCTGGATCTGAACAACAACATGGTCTCGAACCTGGACTTGCGCGCCGTCTTGCGCGCGATCTCGGCGAGCATCCGCCGCGTGATGGACTGCGATATGGTCGGCGTGACGCTGCCCGATATCGCGAACGATCGCATGCGCATCTTCGCGCTGGATTCCCCGAGGGACGGCAACAGCATGCTGCGCGAGGAATTCAGCGTTCCGATGCACCAGTCGATATCGGGCAAAGTCTTCCGCGAAGGAAAATCCTGGCACGGAAGAATCGCCGACGGCATCGAGCCCTATCACTCGCTCAGATCGCCGCTGCTCGCCGACGGTTTTCAATTCGCCAGCATGGTGCCGCTCATCAGCCGCGGCCGTGGGCTCGGCGTGCTGGTCATGGGGCGCAAGCAGCCGCCGCCGTTCGCGCAGGAGGATGTCGATTTCCTGACGCAGCTCTCGACGCAGGTCGCGATTGCGGTCGAGAACGCTCTGGAGCATCGCGAGGTGACGGAAGTGAAGGAGCGTCTCGCGAACCAGACGCTGTATCTCCAAGAGGAGATCCGTACCGAGCACAACTTCGAGGAGATCATCGGCGAAAGCGCGGCGCTGAAGGAGGCGCTGCGCCAGGTCGAGACCGTCGCTCCGACGGATTCGACCGTTCTCATCCTCGGCGAGACGGGCACCGGCAAAGAGGTCATCGCGCGCGCGATCCACAATCTCAGTAGGCGGCGCGAGCAGCCGTTCGTCAAAGTCAATTGCGCCGCGATCCCGCTCGGGCTGCTCGAAAGCGAGCTGTTCGGCCACGAGCGCGGCGCTTTTACCGGCGCGATCGCGCAGAAGATCGGCCGCTTCGAGCTCGCCA
>DASWZY010000294.1:0-2064 GCA_036407055.1 Binatia bacterium | reverse complement strand
CACGCCCTTCGGGCGGTCGGTCGTGCCGGAGGTGTAGGTGATCGAGGCGATGTCGCCGGGGCGGAGATCTATATACGGCGCGGCGGCGGCGCCGCGGAGAAATTCCTCCCAGCCGAGACAGTCGCCGCTCGTCTCGGCGCCGAGCGCGATCACGCGCTCAAGCCGCGGCGCGCCGGCGCGCGCCTTTTCCACGAGCGGCAGATGCTCCGCGCTCGTGAGCAGATACTTCGCCTCGGAATGGTCGAGCACGTAGCCGACCTCGTCCGCCGCGAAGGCGGTGTTGACCGGCACGAAGACCGCGCCGATCTCCGCCGCGGCGAAGACCGCGGCGAGAAACTCGGGCCGGTTATTCAGCAGCAGCGCAATTTTGTCGCCCTTCTTGACGCCGAGGCGCGCGAACGCGCCGGCGGCGCGAGCTGCGGCGTCGGCGAGCTCGCCGTAGGTCATGCGGCGCGCGCCGTGAATCGCGAGCAGCCGCTCGGGATGCGCGGAGGCGCGGACGCGCAGGAGTTCCGGCAGCGTCGACGCGGTGCTAGACATATAAATGTTCCATAGCGCCGATGGTCGCACAGTTGCAATCGGGCCTAAATGAGCCCCGCCGCCGGCGCAAAGGAGGAGCCATGCCCGATCATGTCGCGGCGCGAATCGTCTCGGTCAATGTCGGCCGGCCGCGCGAGTTCGAGTTCAACGGCAAGCCGGCCAGGAGCGCGATCTGGAAATCTCCCGTCGAGGGGCGCGTCGGCGCGCACGGCGTCAACCTCGACGGCGACGATCAGGCGGACCGCAAGGCCCACGGCGGCTACGACAAGGCGGTTTACGCCTACGCGCTGGAGGACCTCCGCTGGTTCGAGCGCGAGGAAGCGCGCGCCATCCCCTACGGCGGCTTCGGCGAGAATCTCACGACCGAAGGGATCGACGTCAACGACGCGCTCGTCGGCGAGCGCTGGGAAGTCGGCGGCGTCCTCCTCGAAGTCTCCGAGCCGCGCATCCCGTGCTGGCGCCTCGGCGTGCGCATGGACGACCAGCATTTCATCCGCCGCTTCACCGACGCGATGCGCCCGGGCGCGTACCTCCGCATCGTGCGCGAGGGCGAGCTCGGCATGGGCGACGCGATTCGCGTCGTCGAAAAGCCGCGGCACGACGTTGCGATCCGCGACGTCTTCCGCATCTACACGCGCGACCGCGGCGAGATTCCGAAGCTCCTCGCCGTGCCCAAGCTCTCCGCGGCCTGGCGCGGCTGGGCCGAGCACATGGCGGCGAAGCGGGCATAGCCGGATTTTCGAAACTAGAAATCGCTCGCGCAAAATGTATATTGGAGGACTTACTTTGTCTTCGGGGGTCTCGCTGCATGAAGGCGTTCGCTCTTTTTGTAGAAATATTTTTTCTGACTTTTTCATTTCCGCTCTACGCCTCCGATCTTTCCACGCCGGTGGGCAAGTGGATGACGATCGACGACAAGTCCGGCAAGCCGGGCGGCATCATCCGCATCGAGCAGGTCGACGGCCAATATAAAGGATGGATCGAGAAAATCTTTCCCGACTCCGACGAACACTCCAACCCGAAATGCGTTTACTGCGACGGCGAGCGGAAAAATCAGCCGGTCGTCGGACTGAACTTCATGTGGGGGCTCACCAAGGAGGGCGACGAGTTTTCCGGCGGCGAGATTCTCGATCCGCGGAGCGGCAAGATCTACCGCGCGCGGATGAAGCTCGAGGACGGCGGCAAGAAGCTCAACGTGCGCGGCTTCATCGGTTTCTCGCTCATCGGCCGCAGCCAGGTGTGGAACCGCGTCGACTGAAGAGCCTACAACGCCGGCCCGCCGTTATGGGAATAACGTACCGCCGCAGGAACGGCAGCGAGAAGTGGCACTTTTGCGCCAATTGCAGCACTTGGCCGGCGCGCGATTACATCGAGCTCGAGACCTTCGAGCACCATCTTCAGGGAAGCCTGTGCCTCGAATGCGTCACGCAGCGGCACCTCGGTCAATGCAGCATGACTCGTGAGCCCTCGGAATAAGCCAGGCCGCTTTTCCGGACGACAGTCGTCTTGTAGGAAATCCAAAAC
>DASWZY010000293.1:0-16145 GCA_036407055.1 Binatia bacterium | reverse complement strand
CGCGTGATCGCCTCGGCCACGCGCGAAAAAAAATCGCGCGCTGCGAGCTTTCCTCTTGGGCCGCCGGAGCTCTCGCCTTCGTCATCCTCGTATAGGTAGATGAGATCGATATCCGAGCTGAAGTTGAGCTCGCCGCCGCCGAGCTTTCCCATCCCAATGACGACGAATTGCGGCGGCCGTCCCGCGATTTCGAGGCGGCCGAAATCGCGCTCCACGGCGGCGCGGCCGAAGCGATACGCGATGTCCAACGATCCGTCCGCGAGCGCCGAAAGCTCGCACATCGTTTCTTCCACTTGTTCCGCGCGCAGGTCGCGCGCGCCGATGCGGAGGTATTCGATCTGCTTGTGGCGGCGCAGCGCGCCGGCGACGCTGCCGAGTTCGGCGTCGCCATCGAGGGCCACGGCGATCTCCGCGGTATGCTCGGCCGCGGTCTTTCGCGCGATGTTGATCTGCCGATGGAAGACTTCCGGCCAAGCATCTCCTTGGCGAATCAACACGTCGCTAAGGAAACCGCTTGCGCCGAGAAGCCGCGCGAGCAGCGGCAAATCTTCGGCCGCAAGCTGCGCGACACTATCCGGCCCAGCCGTGTCGAGCAGACGGCCTAAATGGGCGCGCGCGGTGGCCGGGGAGGGGCTCTTTGTCAGCAGTCGGCGGACGGCGGATGCGGAGTTTTGCACCACATCGTTAAACTAATCCGCTTCCGTTCGACCCGCAAATAGGTTTTAGGAACGAACGAGCCGTGTTGGAGTGAAGGCTATCGACCGCCTTATTGCTCTTTGCAGCGCTGGCAGAACTCGGCACGCGGGAAACGCTCGAGGCGTGGCGGCTCGATCGCCTGATGACACGCGCGGCAGTATCCGAATGTGCCTGTGCGGATGCGGTCCAGCGCCGTCTCGATGTCGCCCAGCTCGCGCTCGTAAACGGCCGCCAGACGATCCGTCAGGAAGACTTCGGCACAGTTCAAGCCATTGTCGACGGCCGCGCGCGACGCGCTGCGACTCTCGGACGCTAGGTGTCTCAAGACAGGCAGGATCTCGTGCCTGCGCTTAAGGAGCGTTTGTTCGTATCTTTTAAGAGTTGTCGGGTTCACCATTCCTCCTTTCAGGGAGGAACAGCTCGCAAAAAGTATACCTGAGGGCAGTCAAAAAGGACGGCCTCTTTGCACGAAAAAAGCCTGTAATTCTTGGCATTTTCTCGCCTGAAGCCGTTTTTTTCGTTAATAGATGTGACCTGTTTGTGGGGAAACCCCTACGTTTCTGAGGGAATCCCCTACAGCCGGTCGCCGTGATGTGCGAGAATTGTACAATCATCTTTGGGGTCTGTTTCTTGAAGCGGGGTGCGGCGAAATGCAGGAGAATCAAACATCAGCCGACAAGGTTACACGGTACCGGAACAATTATCTGGCGGAAATGGACGGCATCGCGCTTTATCGAATGTTGGCGACGGTCGAGAAGGACGGCAAGCGCGCCGCTGTCTTCGAGCAGCTTGCGCGCGCCGAGGAGCGCCACGCCAAACGCTGGGCCGGGCTTTTGAAATCGTCCGGCGCACCCGTTCCGGTGTACGCTACGAGCGCGCGCATTAAGATGCTGGGTTTCTTCGCGCGGCTGTTCGGCACCGAGCGCGTGCTGCCGATCGTGAGCGGCATCGAGAGCCGCGACGAGAACCGCTACGTCGGACAGCCGGAGGCGGTCGGCCTGCCGGAAGAGGAAAAGGCGCATCGCCAGACGCTCGAGAATTTACAGCGCGGCACCGGCGCGCAGGCGATCATGCACCGCGAAGCGTGGCACCGCACGGGCCGCGGCGGCACGCTCCGCGCAGCGGTTTTCGGCATCAACGACGGCTTGGTCTCTAACTTCAGTCTCGTAATGGGCTTCGCGGGCGCCGTCGCGAGCTCCGGCTACATTCTGCTCGCCGGGATCGCCGGATTGCTCGCCGGCGCGTTTTCGATGGCCGCGGGCGAATTCGTCTCGATGTCGGCGCAAAGGGAGCTGTTCGAGAAGCAGATCGCGCTCGAAAAAGAGGAGCTCATAGCTGACCCCAAAGAAGAAGAGGAGGAGCTGGCGCTCTTATATCAAGCCAAGGGTATTCCCAAAGGAGAGGCGGCGGATCTCGCGCGGCGGATGATCGCGAGGCCGGAAACGGCGCTCGACGCTTTGGCGCGCGAAGAGCTCGGGCTCGACCCGTCGGAACTCGGCTCGGGCTGGGCCGCGGCGTCGAGCTCGTTTCTCGCCTTCGTCGTCGGCGCGATCGTTCCGGTGGCGCCGTTCTTCTTCATCGACGGCAAGAACGCGCTCGTCGCGAGCGGCGTCGCGAGCTCGCTCGCGCTCTTCGGCATCGGCGCCGTGCTGTCGCTGTTCACCGCGCGCGGACCGTTCGCGAGCGGATTCAGAATGCTCGCCATCGGTCTAGCGGCGTCGGCGATCACGTACGGCGTCGGCGCGCTGCTCGGCGTTTCGATCGGCTGAGCGGAAACGAGTGGAAGCAAGGAGGACATCATCGATGGTTCGTTTCAAATCGCTTGCCGTTGCAATCGCCGCCGTTGTTTTGACCGCCGCCGTCGCGCACGGCGCGGCGTCGTCGATTTCGACTTCAACACAGTCTTCCGGCGGCGTCACTGTCAAGGTCACGCATCGCAGCCCCGATCCCGCCGATCAGCTTAGATTCGAAATCACCCTCGATACCTCCTCGGCGAACCTCGATAAGTATGATCTCAGATCGTCTGTTGTCCTCCGCGCCGGGGAAAAAACCTATGCGCCGACGACCGTGGAGAACAAGGGCGACGGCCGGCACCGCGAAATGACGGTCGTTTTTCCGCGCGTCAACATGCGAGGCGTGGAGGTGATCATACAAAATGTCGCGGGCGTGAAAGAGCGCGCGTTCCGATTTACCGTGGAATAAACGCGCACGGTTTTCGCCGCCGTCGCGGCACGAACATTGCTCATCCTTTCAGCGAGTGCATCGACGCGCAGAGGAGGAGCGATGAAGAAGGGCGGAAAACACAAGCTGAATACGACTATCGGCGATCTGATCGCCGCCGTGAGCGGCGCGGCGCTTGAAGTCTGTAAAGACAAGCATCTCGCGTACTTACTGGCGAGCCTCGCTCTCGAAGACATAATCGAAAACGATTCCCCACCGTCTATTCTGAGCTCAACGGCCGGGTCGCGAGTAAAAATCCTCTACAACTAAATACTTGGAGGGTTTTCCGCGCCGCGCAGGCCGTAACCTGCAAATCACGGTGTGACCCGTACTGCGGTTGCCTAACATGCGGCGAGAAAAATTTTTCGGCGGGACGACCGCAAGGCGCGCTTGCGGAGGCTCGTTCGTTCAAATATACCCACCTCAAATCTTTCCCGCCCAGGAGGATGGATTATGAGATTATTCTTGAGTTGCGACGATAGCGTTCAGGGCTGATAGAAAAGACTGATGAATGTTACCCTGTCGCTGCGCTCTTCGACGGCAAATTCGATGAGAAACGGCGCGGCTCGGAGGAAGAAGGTGGGCAGCGCCGGATCGTAGAACGTGGCAAATCGTCCAGAGAGGTGAGGATCGTTCACGATTCTTGCTAATGTCGTGTCGAGTAGCTGCAACTCCGCCCGCGTGGCCAGTTTTTCCAATTCGACAATGCGGCGTAGGAAAGAGCCGGTAAAAGCCGGATCAGCCACGCCGTTTCTTTACCACCCGCTTGGAGCGGGCCAATTTTACCAGGCGCTCGACGGTCGGGATGCCTTTCAGAGAGAAGACTCGCCCGGCGCGCGCCTCTTCATGGGCTGTACGGACCTGACTTAACGTTTGCGGGTTTTGCCAAAGGCGCGCCAAATCGGCGAGAAGCTGATGCTGCTCGAAATCGATAACGACGGCGGAAGGCTTGCCGCGGCGCGTAATGATGACGCGCTCGCCGTCTTCGACCTCGCTCAGTAGTTTTAAGAACTGCTGCCGCGCTTCGCTGGCTGTAAGAAATCTGTCCATATGTACAATATAATGTACACTAAAATGTAATAAAAATCAACGACGTCATCTCTGGCTGTGTAGTGCTTCAGATCGATTTAGCGCGGTTATGCGGAATCGCCATGGCGATGCTCGGGTATTCACCGGCATTGATATGGTATGTCGTCGGGCGAGAATATTTGAGGGGGTGAAGAACTATGAAACGCGTTAAATACATTGTGATAGCATCGCTCGTCGCAGGGCTCTTGTCGCTGAACGGCTGTATTTCCGCCGGCGTAGATGTCGGCGGCCACGGCGTCGGTGCCGGAGTCGCTCCGCTGGGCGCGGGAGTCGAGGTCTATTAATTTCGCTCACTTTTGTAATCCAGGAAACCTGTCCTATCGAAGACGGAGAGGCTTTTGCTTCTCCGTCTTTTTTTCGCGCGTCGCTCCTTTGGCGGCGCCTCTACCATTAACGGCGCCATTTTCGTATATTCAGACCCGGTGGCGCAGCTTTTCTATCTGATCGATGTAGGGATGCAATGGTGGCCGGGCCCGGAGCGGCGTCCATGGGAATGGCACGTCGCGTGGTCCGGCAGGTGGGGCCTGCTCGTCCTGCTGATCGCGATGATCCTCTTCTGGGGGATTCTGATCGGCGGCGTGACGCTCGTCGTGCGCCTGATACTCTCGCTCGGGCGCGACCGCAAAAGCACCGACGCGCTTGCGATCCTCAAGCAGCGCTACGCCCGGGGTGAGATCGACCGCGAAGAATACGAGCGCATGAGGAAAGAGCTATCCCTCTAGCGCCCTATCCTCGTTTCTCCATCTATAAATCGTACACCGGCGTCCGCAGCGGCACGTAGTCGCCGAGCGCGATCGCGCGAACGATGTCGGCCCGGCTGACGATGCCCGCGAGCTCCTTCTCGCCGACGACTAGCACGCGCTTGATTTTCTCGGTGTTCATCAGCGCCGCGATGTCTTCGACCGAGGCATCTTCGCGCACGGTGAAAATCTTGGCGCTCATGATGTCCCTCGCGAGCGTGCCTTGCTTCGCGAGGAGATCGGCCTCGGAAACGACGCCGAGGATTTTGCCGCTGCGGTCGACGACCGGCACGCCGCTGACGCCGTTTACCAGGAGTCGTTGCGCCAGCTCCTGGACCGGCGTGTCCGCGTCGACGGTGATCACCTTCCTCGTCATGATGTCTCTGGCTGTCATCCGCTCCTCCTTCCGTTGTTCAGGCGGCCTTGGCCATGAAGGCGGCAAGGTCTGCGACTCTGCAGCTGTAGCCCCATTCGTTATCGTACCAGGCGAGCACCTTCGCCATTTTCCCGTCGAGGACGGTCGTGGAGAGCGCGTCGACGATCGACGAGGCGGGATTGCCGCGGAAGTCGCTCGAGACGAGCGGCTTCTCGCAGTATTCCATGATGCCCTTGAGGTGATTATCGGCGGCGTTCTTGAGCGCGGCGTTCACCTCTTTCTCGCTCGCGGATTTCTTGAGATCGACGACGAGATCCACGATCGACACCGTGGAAGTCGGCACACGCAGCGACAGGCCGTGAAGCTTGCCGTTGAGCTCGGGGATGACGAGCCCGATCGCTTTGGCCGCGCCCGTCGAGGTCGGGACGATGTTCATCGCGGCCGCGCGCGCGCGCCGGAGATCTTTGTGCATCAAGTCGAGAATCCGCTGGTCGTTGGTATAGGCGTGCGTCGTCGTCATCAGGCCGCGCTCGATTCCGAACACCTCGTGCAGCGTCTTGGCGACCGGGGCGAGGCAGTTCGTCGTGCACGACGCATTCGAGACGATGTGGTGTTTCTTCGGCTCGTATTGCGAATCGTTCACGCCCAGAACGAGCGTGACGTCCTCGTTCTTGGCGGGCGCCGTGATGATCGCCTTCTTCGCTCCGGCCTCGAGATGCGCGCGCACCTGATGGCCGTCGGTGAAAACCCCGGTCGATTCGATGACCAGATCGACGCCGAGATTTTTCCACGGCAGGCGCGCGGGATCTTTCTGCGAAAAAACGCTCATCTCGAAGCCGTTGACGCGGATCTTGCCCTCGCCGGCTTCGATCTTTTCGGGAAATTGCCCGTAATTCGTGTCGTATTGCAGCAAGTGGGCGTTGGTTTCCGGGTCGGCCATGTCGTTGACGGCGACGACGGCAAGGTCCTCTCGGTGGCGCTGCATCATGGCGCGGAAACACAGCCTGCCGATCCGCCCGAAGCCGTTGATGCCGACGCGCATAGCCATGTCAGATTCCTCCTCGAATTTCCGTTACGAGATAGCCGAACCTTTTTTTGAACTCTTCCGGACTGGATACGCCGGCGCCGTTCGCCGCGGTGCGCGCCAGGGCCGCGAGCCGCTCGCCGTCGTCGAAGTCCTCGCGCTCGAGCCGGATCATGTATTCGCGCGCGATCCTGTACGACGGCTTGGTCACGTCCACCAGCCGGATTTTGGTCCGGCCCGTGGCGGGGTCGATGAGATCCTCGAAATTGAGATACCGAAGCTTGCCGTTGTCCAGGCAGACCAGCGCGCCGTGATAGCGCGCCGCCTCGGCGTCGGGCCGCAGGAGAAAATCCGTCGCGCCGTAGCCGAGCGCACGCACGTATTCGCAATCGAAGGCGAGCGGATCGGCGCAGCGCACCTCGTAGCCGATGTTCTTGTGCGTGATGCCGATACGCTCAGCGCGCTCGGCGAAACGGCGCTCCACCTGTGTTTTCAGGATGAACGCCAGATCCATATCGGCGAGACGCAGGTGGCCGTAGTCGTCGCGCGTGATGCGCACCCCCTCGATCGACGTCATCTCCTCCGGCGTCAGGCGCTCGAGCAAACCCTCGGCGATCAGCGCGACGCCGTCGAGCCGGCCCCACAGCGCTTTGCGCTTGAGGATCGCGCCTTCGAGTAGATCGCATAAAGTTTCCAGCCGGACCGGACCTTCGAACTCCTCCGGAATGACGGTGAGCGTTGCGCCGGCCGCCTTGCCGATACCGAGCGCCAGGTGGCCGGCGGTTCGGCCCATGACCACGACGAAATACCAGCGTTGCGTCGCGCGCGAGTCTTCCATTAAATTGTGCACAAGTGCGAAGCCCAGGTGGCGCGCGGTCTCGAAACCGAACGTCGGAATGTCGCCGGGGAGCGGCAGGTCGTTGTCGATCGTCTTCGGCACGTGACACACACGCAGCCGCCCCGCAGCGCGCTCGGCTAAACGGCTCGCGGCGAACATCGTGTCGTCGCCGCCGATGGTGGCGAGATAGCCGATCTTAAGCTTCGCCAGGGTCGCCAGGACGGTATCGAGATGCTCGGCTTTCTTGGTCGGATTGGCGCGCGAAGTGTTGAGAATCGAGCCGCCCTGGAAGTGGATGCGCGACACCGCGTCGTGATCCAGGAGTTTCACCTTCTCCGCGTCGCCCGCCATGAGCCACTGAAAGCCGTCGAAGATGCCGACGACCTGGCGCCCGCGATTGCGCGCTTCGAGGGTGAGCGCGCTGATGACGCCATTGATGCCGGGCGCCGGTCCGCCGCCGGCCAGAACGCCGATTCTTTCGGGTCCGTCGCTCTCTGGAGTGCTCATAGCTTCACGCACAGCGACGTTGCTGTAGGTAATCATCCTACAGGGCATGCCGGACCAGTCAAGACGAGCAATGATTCTTAATGATAGAAATCCGGGCGGCGGCGCGCTCATTTCGAGCGTGTTACGAGGCTACTTTGAGTTCGGAGTGCCGAGAATGGAAAAGAGATGCTTGGCGAAATCCGTATTGTCCTGGTAGCCGCGGAAGCGCTCGGCGCCGACGCCGAGCGCGGCGACGAAGACCGGCTGATGCGTGTGGCCGCCGGAGGCCCAGTACACCTGCGTGTTATTGGCGACCATGAGGCCGAGGGTGTTGGCGACGGGATCGGTGTAGAAGTTGCGCGCGGGCGGCTGGCCTGCGAGCAGCATCTTCTTCAGATCCGGGGCGAGGGTGAAGCCCTTGAAAACGTCGTGCATCATGCGATCGACGGCATCGCCCGTCGGGCGCGGGCCGAGCAGAGCCGCGGCCTTTCGCAGCGAGATGGGAATCGAAGCGATTTTCTTGAGATCGTCCTCATTCGCCGCCACGCGCTTCGCGTCGAGACGGAGGTCCTGCAGCGCCAGCGTGAATCCGACGCCGCCTGAGTCGTGGTCGGAGGTCACGAGAATGAGCGTTTCGCGGCGGTGGCTGAGATAAAATTCGTATGCGAGCGCCACGGCGCGGTCGAAATCGCGATAGGCCTGAACCAGCGAGGCGACATCGGTCAAATGGCCGGCGCTGTCGGTGTTTTCGTTCTCGATGAACGCCATGAAGCCGCGGTCGTCGCGAGCGAGAAACCGGATCGCGGCGCGCGTCATCTCGACGAGCGAAGGCTCCTTGTCGGCGACGCGGTCGAGATCGAAGTTCATTTCGCCCGGGGTGAAAAGCCCCAGCAGCTTGGCGCCGGAAGCTTTCGCGAGGCCGGCTTTATCCGACGCGTAAGCGTAGCCGCGCGCGGTGAATTCCGCGAGGCGGTCTTTGCCGTCCTTGCGCGCGCTTTCGGGCCGGCCGGCCGGCAGAAACTGCTCGCGCCCTCCGCCTAGAATAAGATCGGGCGCGGCGCGGAGATACTGATCGAGGATGGACTCGAAATCTTTTCGATTCGACACGTGCGATTGGAAGGCCGCGGGGCTCGCATCGTAGACGGTCGAAGTCGTCACGAGCGCCGCGCGCATGCCTTTTTCCCGGGCGCGTTCCATTACGGTCTTGGGTGTGCGGCCGTCGGCGCAGATGCCGAGCGCGCCGATGTTGGCCTTACAGCCGGCCGAGAGCGCCGTCGCCGCGGCGGCCGAATCGGTCGTGAGCGAATCGGCGGCGTATGTCGTCAGCAGGCCGAGCGACCCCTCGCGCATGATCTTATCGGTAATCGTGAAGCCTTCCCCGTGAACGACGCGGTTGAACGAGCGGGCGATCTCCATGCCGCCGGCGCTGCCGCCGTCGGCAAGGAAGATAAAAATATATTTCGGCGCGTCCTCGGCGTCCGCCCTGGCCGCAAAGGCGAGCGCCAGCGCAAGGGCGACGATACAGTGCATCAGCGCGCGAGGGATCAACATGGCGCGTCGAGCGAACGGGTTACGAACACGATGCATGAGGCAAGACGGACGGAGGAGGCGAAATGGAGAAATTAACTCGTCTCGGACGCGTTTTGGCGCTCGATGAAATCGTCGACGGCGAGCTCCTCGATGTGCTTGCGGGTCTTCTTGTGTGTTAAATATTCCGCGAAAGAAAGCTCTTCGACCTTGCGCTCCGGATGATCCTTCGCGGGACTGAACGGTCCCTTCGTCGTGTGTTTAGTCGCCATCGTTTTTACTTCAAATACCCAACCTGACGTAAGGCAGATTCGCGCGTGCGCGGTGTGTGCGACACGATCGTCTCGACGAAAAGCCGGTCGCGTTTATCGCGGACGTAGAGCGAGAATTCCGCGAAGTCCGCGCCTTCCGTGGTCTTCAAGCGGCGCGCGGTATCGACGACAAAATCCACGAAGTCACCCATAAGGTCGGCACCGACGGGCTCGCCGAGCATCTGCTTAACACGCTGGTACTCGCGAAAAAAGTCTGCGATGCGCTCGGTCTCGGATTCGATCGTGTTGACATCGAAACGGACGCGGTACGTCTCTCCTTCAGGCGGCGCCGTGTCGCGTGTATCGATGGCCGGCCATGCTTGCTGCATCGCCGCGCGCGGAGCGGCGGGCATCGACGCCTTCACCGGCTGGACACCGCGACCGTCGCACATATCGATAACGCTTTTCGCCGAGCGCGCTTCCAGCTCGTCGCTTTCGTTGTGGAAGCAGACGCGGATGATTTCCTCGAGAGTCGTGACTCCTTGTGTGGCTTTGTAGAAACCGTCCTCGCGCATCGAGATCATGCCCGCCTGCTGCCGAGCGATCGCGCGTAGCTGTGTCGAAGTCTTATGGCTCAAGACGCCTTCGCGGATCGCGTCGTTCACGATGAGAAGCTCATGAATACCCGTGCGGCCCTTGAAGCCCGTGCCGTTGCACGCGGCGCAGCCTTTCGCTTGATAGAAAGTCAGGCCGTCGGTGCCCTCAGGGTCGACATGGAAGGTGGTGAAGAGGTCGCGGGGCGGCGTGTAGGGCTGCCGGCAATTCTGGCAGAGAACGCGCAAGAGCCGCTGCGAGAGTACGCCGAGCACGGTCGAGGTAACCAGGTAAGGATCGATGCCCATTTCGACGAGACGCATCAGCGCGCCCGTGCTGTCGTCGGTGTGCAAGGTGCTCAGGACTTTGTGGCCGGTAAGAGCGGCTTGAATGACGGCCTCGGCGGCCACCTGATCGCGAATCTCGCCGACCATGAGGACATCCGGATCCTGGCGCATCATGGATTTGATGAAATCCGAGTACGACAGGTTCATCTTGGGCTCGAACTGCCCCTGAACGATGCCCTCGATCGTGAGCTCGACGGGGTCTTCGACGGTGATGATCTTCCGGAAGATGTTGTTCAAATAATTGAGCGAGGCGTAGAGTGTCGTCGATTTGCCGCTTCCGGTCGGCCCCGTGGCGAGCATGACGCCGGTCGGAAAAGAGAGAAGCTCCTCGTATTTAGCCCGGTTCGCCGGATTGAGCCCGAGGGAATTGATGTCCGCGAGCTTCGTGCCGCGGTCGAGGAGCCGGATGACGATACTTTCGCCGTATACCGAGACGTAGGTCGAGACGCGAAGATCGATATTGCGATTCAACACCTGCGCTTGGATGCGGCCGTCCTGGTGTCGGCGTTTTTCGGCGATATCGAGGCCGGAAAGGACTTTGATGCGCGAGGTCACGCTGGGAGCCAAAAAGGCCGGGAGATCGGTCTTATGGTGCAGCACGCCGTCGATCCGATAGCGGACGCGCACGCCGTTCTCCTGAATCTCGATATGGATGTCGCTGGCGCCGTCGCGGACGGCGTCGGGGATGATGTAGTTGACAATGTCGACCGCCGCAGGGTCCCTGGCGTCGGGGGTGACATCTTTGTTGGTCGTATTGATGACCAGGTCCTTGTTCGCCTCGGTGTTGCCGCCGCGAAAATCTGGATGGAGGCACTGGTTGATCGCGTTCTGAATGTCGCTGGTCGATGCGATTGCGGGATGGATCTCGCATTTGAAGAACTTAGCCATGTCGCGGAGCGTGGCCTCGTCGAGCGGATCGGCCATGATGACGGTCAGCTCGTTGCCGCGCTTGAAGGCCGGTATGGCGTTGGTCTTGCGTAAAAAAGCCTCGTTGATCTCCTTCAAAAGGTTGCGGTCGATCAAGCTTGCGTGCGGCGCCATTTTCGGCACGCCGAGCTGCATGTTCAGGGCGCTGATCAACGCGTTTTCGTTGAGGTAGCCTTTTTGAATGAGGAGATCGCCGAGCTTTTTCTTAGGGTTTTTTTTCTGCTCGTTCAGGCATTCCTGAACCTGCGCGGGAGTCACGAGCGCGAGGTTGGTCAGAAGCTCGCCGAGCGGAATGCGCTTGTGATGTTTGGTTAACAGCGCTTTGAGCTGGTCGCGGGTGATGAACTTGAGGTCGACGCAGATCTCGCCCAGGGGCATGTACACGGGATGCTTCTTCTGCGCCGCGAGCGCCTCGTCGAGCTGCGCGGGAGTGATCATGCCGTCCTGCACCAGCAGCTCGCCGATTTTCGGTTTGGATGCTGTGGCGCGTGTCCCTTCTGCCTTCATGTGTGCTCTCGTCCTCTTGCCGGCGCCAGTCCCGATTGACTGCGGCGGCTTTGCCGGGCCCTATAATACCCGATCTGCCTGCAAACCGTCAAACTTTCCCTCGCCCCGGCTGTGTTTGCGCGGAAAGGAAGAACGACAGAAGCGCGTAATAGAGGGGAAAGAATAGCGATGCGTACACGATCGCGCGCGGGGGATCCGGCAGGTAATAAAGCGTCAGAAAGACGAGCACGCCCCACACAATGTTCAGCGCGATGGTAACGCGCTGAAACACGGCGGTGCGGCTCGGGTAGATGTATTTGATCGGAACGAAGACCATGACAGCGAGCGCCAGAACGATCGCGGTGTTGAGCCACGCAGGTGTCCGAAGTGCCAGGAGATAGAGGACGACGATGTTCCAATACGACGGAAAGCCGAGGAAATAATTGTCCGATGTTTTCGCTTCCTTTTGGCAGAAGCCGTAGGCGCTCGCCAGCATCGGCACGGCGGCGATCCAATGGGCGCTGCCAGCCGGCAGAAGCTCCGCGTGATACAGGATCAGGCTCGGTACGAGAACGTAGTTCAGGTAGTCGATGATGTCTTCAAGACGCGCGCCGTCGAACCACGGGATGCGCTCTTTGACGCGCGCGGCGCGCGCCAGCGTGCCGTCACTCGCGTCGACGCAGACCGCCAGCGCGTTCAGCCACAACGCGGAGCGGTATTCGCCGTGTTCGATCAGCAGCACGGAGAAAAATCCGAGCAAAACCCCGGTAGCCGTGTAGGCGTGAACGAGCCAGGCGACAAGGACAGGCATTAGGGATTAGGAATTAGGATTTGGGGATTTGTGCCGATTCCCAATTCCCCATCCCCAATTCCCGTTTATTGCGCCGACGCGGCGAAACTCGGCCGGGCTTTCAGGCGGGCGATCCATGCGACGACATTCTTATTCTTGGGATCGACTTGAATGTCGAATTTTTCGAGCACATCCAGGTTCGCCATGAAAGCGATGTCCGCGAGACTGAACTCGCCGGCGAGATACTCTTTGCCCTGCAATTCTTTATCTAGCCGATCGAAGCAGGCGGCGATCTCCGCCTTCGCGGCATCGATCGCCTTGGGGTCGCGCTCGCCCTCGGGCTTCCCTCGGAGTTCGCGAAAAATCCGGATGCAGGCGATGTTGAAGTGGTTGTCGCGAAAATCTTCCATCAGCCGCGCGCGCGCGCGGCCGTCGGAGTCTTTGGGCATGAGGGGCGGATAGGGATATTCGTCCTCCAGATATTCGTTGATGACCGTGGAGTCGTAGACGATGAAGCCTTCGTCGTCGAGTGCGGGCACCTGGCCGAATGGGTGGATTTTTAAATATTCCGGAGTCTTCTGCTCTTTCTTTGCGAGATCGATGGGGATACGCTCGAACTCGAGCCCTTTCTCGATGAGCGCAATCCTCACCTTGCGCGAATTGGTGGATGCGGGCGAGTGGTAAAGCTTCATCATGGGCCGAGAGCCTCCTTAGGCGGAGTTGGTCTGATCCAGACATATCACAGGTGCGCTCCACCTGCCATATAAAAAAGGCGATTCGTAGGGTTTTTCGCGAGGTTAACCGCCGCGGCGGGATGGCGGTTTGACGAATGCGAGGGGCTCGTGACTCGCCGCGAGCTCGGACGCCAGCGTGAATACAACATCGCTCACTTTAACCATGCCTGCGATGTTCAACTTCTCCCAATCGTCGGTAGGGCGGTGATAGTCGCTGTGCATGCCGGTGTAAAGGTGTACCGCCGGGACGCCTTTGGCATAGAACGAAGCGTGGTCGCTGCCTCCGCCGGTCGCTTTCATCTCCACCTCCAGGCCGCCCGCGGCGCGCCCGATCATGGCGCGGAATTCCTTTGCCGTGTCTGCTGTGTTGACCATCAGCTTATTGTCCTTCATGCGCCCGACCATATCGAGGTTGATCATCGCCTTCGTCGCTGTAAGGGGAAAGGGCGGATGATCGACGAAATAGCGCGAGCCGTAGAGCCCCAGCTCCTCGCCGGTAAAAGCGACGAAGACGAGCGTCCGCGGCGGCGGCCTGCCGGCGGCGAAGCGCTGCGCGACGCTCAGCATGACGGCGACGCCGGAGGCGTTGTCGTCGGCGCCGTTATGGATCTGGCCCTCGGCGTTGGGATCCATCGTCCCATAATGACCGAGGCCAAGATGATCGTAATGCGCGCCGATGACGATGTTCTCGTCTTTCAGCTTCGGGTCGGAGCCCGGCAGGACCGCGACGACATTGTCAGTCGGCCGCACGGTCTTTTTTAAATTGACCGCGAGCCGCGCCTTAAGGCCGCCGAGCGCCGCCGAGTGGGGTTTTTCCTCGCGATCGATCGCGGCCTTGAGATCGCTCAGCGAAACACCGGTCGCGGCGACGATGGTCTCGGCCGTTTCGCGTCGAATCTGCGCGGCCACGAGATCGCCTTGCCCGTGGCCCATGCTGCGCCCGAGCGTCATAAGCTCGTCGCGCGGCGAGCTTAAATCGACCAAAATGAGGCCGGCCGCGCCGTGGGCACGGGCGTTCGCCACCTTGAAGTTCAGCGTTGCGTAGCGCGAGGAGCGGGGATGTTTGCCGAATGGGCTCTTGTCATCTTTGGGCGGCGGCTCGTAGCGGAGCACGAGGACGATTTTTCCCTTCGCATCGATGCCGGCATAATCGTCGAAGGCGTGATTTTCCGCCGTGATGCCGTAGCCGGCGAAGACGACTTCTCCTTCGGCCGCGGTGGAGGCGGAAAAGGCAAGCGGAGTCCAATCCCGCGAAAGCACAAGATCGGCAGCGCCGAGTTGGGCTTCGTTCCGGCCGACCGCTTCGACTCCGGTGGTTACTTCCAGGCGCTGGAAGTAGCCGGCCGTCCCGCCGGGCGCGAGGCCGTATTTTTTGAATTGCGCGGCGATGTAATCGCGCGCCATATCGATTCCAGGCGTTTCGACGCCGCGGCCCATCATATCGTCGTCGGCCAGCGTCTGGACGTGGCGCGTGAGCTCCGCCGCAATCGGGCTCGGCGCCTGCGGTACATCGTTCGCGGAGCTTAACAGGCTGAAGACGAATGTAAGAAAGATCCCGGCGGCGAAAACCGCCATGGAATGGGCCGTGCGGGCTTTTTTCATGCGCTGTGCTCGAAGTTAGCAGATCGATTTAAGCGGGTAAAGTTCGAGCGCGCTCGCCGCCGACCATGGCGGATATGGGGATTGACTCGGCCGTCGCGGCTGGTTAGTCTTTGGCACGGCCGCCGGACGCACCGGCATTCAATAAGGAGAAACAGAATGGCTAAATCGGTGGTGGTTTTCACCCAGCCCGGCTGAGGGCCATGTCATCGAGAGAAAGAGTTTCTTTCTCAAAAGGGCGTAGCTTTCGTTGACAAGAACGTGCGCGAGGATCCCGAGGCATTGAAAGAGCTGTTGGGATTGGGATATCAGAGTACCCCGGTGACGCTGATCGACGGCCAGGCTGTCGTCGGCTTCGATCCGGACAAGCTGTCGCAGATTTTGGGTCTGTAACCAGAGTAAGGGGAGGGGCAGAAGATGAAGCAAGCGCATCTCGCCGGCGCGATTTTATGTTTGGCGATGCTGTCGGCGGCGCCGCTCCACGCGCAGTACAAAGACGTGATCGAGGAGTGGGCCAACGTCCAGGCGCCGAAGCCGCCGGAGCTGAAGCCCGTGACGCTCGATTCCAGCACCGCGGTTCTCTCGCTCGATTTCGTCAAGCAGACCTGCAACAACGAGCGCCGGCCGCGCTGCCTGTCGACGATCCCGCGGGTCGAAGGATTGCTCAAGCAGGCGCGGGCGAAGAAGCTCACCGTGATCCACAGCATCACGAGCGCCTCCACGCCCGCCGATATTCTGAAAGAAGTCGCGCCGCAGGACGGCGAGCCCATCGTCAAGGCCGCCGCCGATAAGTTTCACGGCACCGATCTCGAAAAGATTCTCAAAGAAAAAGGCATCAAGACTGTGATCGTCACCGGCACGGCCGCGCAAGGCGCCGTGCTCAACACCGGCAGCCAGGCGGCTTTCCGCGGCATCAAGGTCGTCATTCCGGTGGACGGCATGTCCGCCGAAAACCTCTATTTCGAGCAGTACACCGCCTATCACATGACTAACTCGCCGGGCGTCGGGCAGCAGACGACGCTTACGCGCATCGACATGATCAAATAACGGAGGGCAAGATGCCGGAAGAAATCAAACAACTGGTCGAAGAGTACCGCGGCGGGAAGCTCAGCCGGCGCGAGTTCATTCAAAAGGCCGTGGTCCTGACCGGCAGCCTCGTCGCCGCGACGACCCTGATCGATACGCTCGGCACGTCCTACGCCGCGCAGGTCGATCCGAAAGACCCCGCTCTGACGTCCAAAGACGTGGAGTTTAAGGGTCCCGGCGGAACGGTGTCCGCTTATCTGACCCAGCCGAAAGCCGGCGGCAAGCACCCCGCGGTGATCGTCATCCACGAGAACGGCGGCCTGACCGACCACATCCGCGACGTCTCGCGCCGCACAAGGTCGCCGACTATGCCCGCTACAAGACGTGGTGCGAGG
>DASWZY010000292.1:0-2809 GCA_036407055.1 Binatia bacterium | reverse complement strand
GTCATCGACGCCGCCATGCTGCAGATCCCGCCGACGTTTCTCGCGCAGGACGAAGGCTATCGCAAGCTCGCCGCCGGCGCGGACTATTACCGCGTCGTGCAGGGCGGGCTCACGACGACGCGCGCGGTGCTTTCGGAGCGGCCGGAGCTTGCCGTCCGGATGATTCGCGCCGTGCTGCGCGCCGTGCGGCTGATCAAGAGCGACCGGAAGTACGCGCTCGATTTCATGAAAGGCCCGTACCTGGAGCTCGGTAAAGAGCGCGACCGGTTCGTCGAGCGGATCTACGAAGCGGCGGCGCAGGGATATCTCGCGAGCGGCGCGGTCGATGAAAATCTCCAGCGCGAGATGATCGCGACCGCGGCGCGGCGCCTGAAGCCGCCGCCGGCCGTGCCGCCGGAGCGCATCTTCGACTTCACGCCCGCGCTGAAAGCGGCGGAGACGGTTCGTTAAGAATAAACGCCTAGAAAATCGAAAGTCTATTTCAGCAGCGCGTTGTATTCCTTGACTGTCTTGTCGTAATCGCGGCCCGAAGCCTCGACATCCACGACATAGCTGCGCTTCCCCTGGAGCGCGGCGACTTCCTTGACGAGCGGAAGATTATCGCGCGCCGGCGCCATCGCGTTGGCGCGCGTATACTGGCCGGTCGACTCCGCGCTTAGAATAAAATCGTACAGCAATATCGCCGCGTACGGATGCGGCGCGACTTTCGGCATCATGTTGATGACCGGGACGACGATCGCCGGCTCCGGCACGGAATAAACGACCGGCGCGTTCAGATCCAGCAGGTCCTTGACGTTGTTCAGGTAAACGCCGAGACCGCACAATTCCTCGCCCGCGGCGACGAGCTGCGCGCGCAGCGTGCTCCCACGACGGAGGAAGACGTCGTTTTGCCTGAAGCCCGCAATCAGCCTCGCCGCTTCTTCGCGGCCGTAATTCTGCTGCAGCGCGTAAAACCATTCGTAGCGGGTATCGTCGATGGAAAACTCCCGCTTCCATTTCGGGTCCAAAAAGTCCTTCCAATCGGCCGGAGCCGCCTTCACCCGCGCTTTATTGCAGATAATCGCCTGAATATTACCGAAGTACGCGACCCACCAGCCGGACGGGTCTTTCATGTTCGCTTTAATCTGGGCGGCCTCGGGCGAGAGATACGGAATGATCACGCCTGCGTCTTTCATGCCCGCGAACGTCACGGCGCTCGTGCCGATGATATCGATGTCGTCCTTGCCGGCGCGATGCTCGCGGAGAATTCTTTCCGCGAGCACTCTGCCGCTCTGGCGGACATATTCGACTTCGATTGTGGGATAGCGCTTGCGGAAAATCTGGAGCGACGGCTCGGCCCAGGCTTGCGGCGTTGAGGAGGCCCAGCGTACCCTGCCCTCTTTCCGCGCCTCGCCTTCGACGCGCGCCAGCCGCTCTGCCGGAGCCATGCCTCTCAACGTCTTTAGCGCATCGTCGACGCTTGCGCCGCGCGCGGTGTGAATGGGTAGGAAAAGAACGTGCAACGAAGCGACGACCAAGAACGCGGCTATTCTAGCGATCATCGAAGGTCTCCGCCTGGATTGCGGGACTCCAGGTCTCCGGATTACATGCTGCCGTTACGCAAAAACTCCCTTTTCCAGCGGCATACGCCCATGAAAAAGGGAGTTTCTAAGTTGGATTGGTGGAGCCGAAGGGAATCGAACCCTCGACCTCTTGAATGCCATTCAAGCGCTCTCCCAACTGAGCTACGGCCCCGCGAATCTTTTGAACAGGTTAGGGAAGCGGCGCGCAAAAGTCAAACCAAAGGTTGTCTGAGAAATCTCAGATGCTAGCTTGAGAGTTTTGAGGAAGGAGACTTGCCGTGAGAGCAAAATTGACTGTGATTACGTTCCTTTTTCTCAGCGGAGCCGCATTCGGCGCCCAGCCGACGCAACCGCCCGCGCCGAGCACGCAGGGTTCGCCGAACGCATCCGGAATGACCGATAACCAAACGTCGACGCGCAAGGGTGCGCCCGCGGCGGGCGGGCAGCGGGCGGACTTCGCCCTGTTCGACGGCACGGACGCGAGCGGTCAGGAAGTCGGCGCGCAATGCGGCGCGACGCTGGGCTCGTCGAAAAACTCCGCCGGCTTCACCTATTACGTGACGGTCTCGAACTGGAGCGACGAGCTCAAGATCCTCGATGTTCGGTACGCGGACGGCCAGGACGTAGCGCGCTATCAAATTCCGGCCCACACATCGTTCAGCTTTTCGCATGCGGCGGGAGGAGCGCCGGGCGTCGACGACTTGATCAGCGTCTCCGGGGAAGGCGCGGCGCCGACGGGGCTCACCGGCGCGCTCAGCATCCAGGTTCCCCCGGGCGCGAGGCCGCACGCGAGCCAAGGCGACGATTTCTGCGCGACGCTGACCGCAGCGCCGACGACGACCGCGCCGACCACGCGGTGAAGACGCGGACGGCTACTGCCGGCTCGCTTTCACCATTTCTTCGGCATGGCGCAGCGCCTTGTCGGTGACTTTGACGCCGGCGAGCATGCGCGCGACTTCGGCGACGCGCTCGCGCTCGCCGAGGCGATTTACGCGCGTGAACGTCCGCCCGCGGGCGACTTCCTTCTCGACGGCGTAGTGCGCATCGGCGAGAGCGGCGATCTGCGGCAGGTGCGTCACACAGATCACCTGGTGCGCGGCGGCGACTTTCTTTAATTTCTGCCCGACGATCTCCGCCACGCGGCCGCCGATGCCGGCGTCGACCTCGTCGAAGAGCAGCGTCGGGATCTCGCCGCGCGCGAGCGCGAGCGATTTGATCGCGAGCATGAGGCGCGAGAGCTCGCCGCC
>DASWZY010000291.1:0-3396 GCA_036407055.1 Binatia bacterium | reverse complement strand
GGCCGACATGGAGAAGTGCTGCTCGATTTCGGGCAGAGAAAGGGAGGTCCTTCAGCTCGTCGCCGAAGGAAGACCTACTCGCGAAATCGCTGCGGTGCTTTTTATCAGCGTCAAAACCGTCGAGACTCACCGCAAGCAGATTATGGACAAGCTCAATGTCCACAGCGTCGCCGAGCTGACGAAGTATGCCGTCCGAGAAGGCATAACTTCGCTCTGATCCCGTCTCAGGAAAAACGAAACTACAATCAGGCTTACTCCGATAGGGAGGCTCCCGTGTATCCGCTATATGCTATGGATGCGCGCCGAATCCCCCGCCGCCATAGTCAGGGCGGAAGCATTGCGAAGAAGTGTTTTCGCGGGAACCTATGGTGAAGAGTGTTCTCATCGCGGACGATCACAAAATCATGCGAGAAGCTTTGCGCTCGCTGCTCGCGAAAAACCGCGCGTTTACATGCGTCGCGGAAGTCGACGATGGATCTCAGGCCGTGGAAGCCGCGAAGGAGATGCAACCCGATATCGTCATTATGGATCTCATGATGCCGAAGCTGAACGGGATCGAGGCGACGGCGCAGATCAAATCGGAGCTGCCGAAAACCGCCGTCGTCATTTTGTCCTTTCATGCTCCGAGAGCTCACGTCACACAGGCACTTCAAGCCGGCGCGACCGCATACCTGCTGAAAGACGCGGCCTTCGAAGAGCTGTTGACGGCGCTGAAAGTCGTCGCGCGGGGCGGCGTTTACGTCAGCGCCGAAGTCGCCAAATCGGCGGGCCTTGGAGCGGAGATCGCCGGTTCTCTGGTCGACAATCTTACGACGAGCCATCGTCTGACGAAACGCGAATTGGAAGTTTTGCAGTTGATCGGAAACGGAATACCGACGAAAGAAATCGCCGCTAAACTCGAAATCAGCGTTAAAACGGTGGAAACGCACCGCAAACAGATCATGGACAAGCTCGGCATACGAACCGTAGCCGGGTTGACGAAGTACTGCATTCGCGAAGGACTCATTTCACTCTAGCGCGCCGATGCCGTTCAGAATCGCACTATTAACTTTCGCAGTCGCGGCGTCGATCGTCGCGACAGCCTGCGACAAGCCGTCGCCGGTTTCCCCGCCCGCGTCGCCGCAAGTTCGGCCTCACGATCAAAGCGCCGAGAACATCTTGGCTTTATTCATGGCGCTGCGCAAAGAGAAGAAAGAACCGCCGCCGCACGGCGAGAGCGAGCCCAAGCACTCCACCGACGCGGAGAAATCGAAGCCCTTCTCCGAGCCCGCCCCGGAAAAATTCGACAAAGCCGGATGAGACAATTTCCCTGCCGCCGCAGCAGACGCGCACCCTAAGGATTTTAGCAATAATAAATCAGGCGCCGCCCGATTCCGCCGCGCGACGCGTTTCTTTACTGTGGTGCTAACACATCGACCGGATCAACGGCGCTGCCGGCTAGAGATCCTTCATAGCTGCTCATGCGCGCCCAGGAGAGCTTATGCGATCAACAATGAATGTCTCGGTAGCGGTAAGCCCGTCGAAATCGCCCTTCGCCAACATGGTTTGGGTTCCCGGCGGAACTTTTCTCATGGGATCGAACCGGCACTACGCCGAAGAAGCGCCGGCGCACAGCGTCAGCGTCGACGGCTTTTGGATCGACCAGTACACCGTCACCAACGACGATTTCCGCCACTTCGTCGAGGCGACAGGCTACATCACGGTGGCCGAGCGCCCGCCGGATCCTGCGGATTATCCCGGCGCAAAGCCCGAACTGCTGGTGCCCGCGTCGGTCGTCTTTCAAAAACCGTCGGGACCGGTCGATCTACGGGACTGCTTCCAATGGTGGAGCTATGTTCCCGGCGCCACCTGGCGCCACCCCGAGGGACCCGCAAGCTCGCTCAAAGATCGCTCGCGCCATCCCGTGGTGCACGTCGCCTTCGAAGACGCCGTCGCCTACGCCGAATGGATCGGCAAGGAGCTGCCGACCGAAGCGGAATGGGAATTCGCCGCGCGCGGCGGCCTCGAGGGAGCGGAATTCGTCTGGGGCGACGAGTTCGCGCCGGGCGGCAAGTACATGGCGAACACGTGGCAAGGCCGCTTCCCATGGGAGAATCTCAAGAACGACGGTTTCGAAGGTGCGGCGCCCGTCGGCAGTTTCGCTCCCAACGGCTACGGGCTTTACGACATGGCCGGCAACGTCTGGGAATGGACGACGGATTGGTACCAGCCGCACGCGCAAGCCGTGCACTCCTGCTGCGGAAGCGTCAACCCGCGCGGCGGCGACCGCGACCAAAGCTACGATGCGACCGCCGCCGGCGGCAGCATTCCGCGGAAGGTCATGAAAGGCGGATCGTATCTGTGCGCGCCGAACTATTGCCGGCGCTACCGGCCAGCGGCGCGGATGGCGCAGCCGGTGGACACCTCCACATGCCACCTCGGCTTTCGCTGCATCGCGCGGGCGCGCCAATAACTTGACAAAACTTGACAAGGAGGCGCCAAGCGCCACGAACACGATTTCATGAAATATTCGTAAACGAATACACGAAACGCCGCGAGCCGCCACTCGTCGGCTCGGGCAGCGCGGATCGTCGGAGACGCACGGATCGCCGACGACGGGCAGCGCTCCGAAACTTAGGCATCAAAAATCTCAAATCGGAAGGAGTTTTTGCGATGGCTGAGACAAAGAAGACCGACAAGCCCAATATCCTCATCATCTGGGGCGACGACATCGGCTGGTTCAACGTGAGCTGCTACAACCACGGCATCATGGGATACCAGACGCCTAACATCGACCGCGTCGCGAAGGAAGGCGCGATGTTCACCGACTGGTACGGCCAGCAGAGCTGCACCGCCGGCCGCGCCGCGTTCATCACCGGACAGTCGCCGATCCGCACCGGCCTCACCAAAGTGGGGCTGCCCGGCGCCGATCTCGGCTTGCGACCGGAGGACCCGACGATCGCCGAGCTGCTGAAACCGCTCGGCTACGTCACGGGGCAGTTCGGCAAGAATCATCTCGGCGACCGCGACGAGTTTTTGCCGACCGTGCACGGCTTCGACGAATTCTTCGGCAACCTCTATCACCTGAACGCCGAACAGGAGCCGGAGAACCCGGATTATCCGAAGAACCCCGAGTTCAAGAAGAAGTTCGGGCCGCGCGGCGTGCTCCACAGCTTCGCCAATCCCGACGGCACGCAGAAGATCGAGAACACCGGCCCGCTCACGACCAAGCGCATGGAGACCGTCGACGAGGAATTTCTCGACGCGAGCCTCAAGTTCATCGACAAGGCGCACAAGGACGGCAAGCCGTTCTTCGTCTGGTGGAACTCGACGCGCATGCACGTCTTCACGCACCTGAAAAAAGAGTGAGCTTCCGCTTCATCATCGAGAACCGGGTGATCGAGGCGAAGAAGGGCT
>DASWZY010000290.1:0-2562 GCA_036407055.1 Binatia bacterium | reverse complement strand
TAGCAGATGTCCTCTTTCGCCGGCGCGACGATTTTCGGGAAGCGCCGCTTGAGCGCATCGATGATTTCCTTGGTATCGTCGACGCTGAGCGTCGTCTGTGTCAAGACGGCGACCTTTTCCGGATCGGGAATCGCGACCTTTTCCGCCTCGGCGACGCTATCGACGACTTTGATGCGCTCGGGCGCCTCGCCGCTCGTGCCGACGATCTCGTCGTGCGTCTCGTGGCCGACGAGCACGATCCAGTAGCCCTTCTCGGCGAATTTTTTGACTTCGCGGTGGACCTTCTCGACCAGCGGGCAGGTCGCGTCGATGACGACCTGGAGGCCGCGCTCGCGCGCCTTGCGCCAGACTTCCGGCGCGACGCCGTGCGCGCTGAAAACCAGCCGCGCGCCGGCGGGCACCTCCTCGACCGAGTTGACGAAGACAACGCCGCGGCGCGTGAAGTCTTCGACCACGTGGCGGTTGTGGACGATCTCATGAAAGACGTAAACCGGCGCGCCGTATTTCTTGAGCGCGCGCTCGACCGTCTCGATCGCCATCTCGACGCCGGCGCAGAAGCCGCGCGGCTCGGCGACGATCACCTGTTTTACCGGCATATTTGCAGTTTGGATGAACCCCGTCTGGCTGTCAAGCAGCCCTATTTTCCAAAAAGCCGTGGATTTGCTATATTAATGGCATGGCGCTCAGGTCCATCGGAGCGGCGACGATTTCCTTCGGGCTGGTCTCGATTCCGGTCGAGCTCTACACCGCCACCTCGTCGCAGCGCGTCTCGTTCAATCTTCTCCACGCGAAATGCGGCTCGCGCATCAAGCAGCAGAATTTCTGCCCGACGTGCAACCTCGTCGTCGAGCGCAGCGACCTCGTGCGCGGCTATCAACACGCGAAGGGCGAATACGTGCAGATCACCGAGGACGAGCTCGCGGCGATGGAAGAGGAATCGTCCAAGGTCATCGATATCGCCGAGTTCGTGCCGTTGCCGAAGGTCGACCCGATCTATTTCGAGAACACCTATTACCTCGGCCCCGACAAGGCCGGCGAGAAGCCCTACCGGCTGCTCGCAGATGCGATGGCGAAGACCGACCGCGTCGCGCTGGCGAAGTACGTTATGCGCGGCAAGGAGAACCTGGTGCTGATCCGCCCGGCGGGCGACGGCCTGATGCTCCACGTCATGCGCTACGCGGATGAGATTCGCGATTTTGGCGAGGTCGACAAGGGCAACAAGGCGGCGGTGAAGGAAGCGGAGCTCAAGCTCGCGATCCACTTGATCGACCAGCTGACGAACAAAGAGTTTCACCCCGAGCAGTACCACGATCAGTACCGCGAACGGGTGATGGAGCTGGTAAACCAGAAGCTCGAGGGCAGGAAAGTCGTGCGGCCGCCGGCCGCGCCCGCGCGCGGACAGGTGATCGATCTGATGGAGGCGCTCAAGCAGAGCCTCAGCGCGGAGACGCCGGCGAAAAAAGCCGCCCGCGCGCGCCGCGCCGAGCCGGCGGCGACGCCGGCAAAAAAGGCCCGAGCCAGCCGTAAATGAAGCAACACTTCACCACCCGCGAGGTGGCGAAGATATTATCCCTTCCCGAATGGCGCATCCGCTCCTGCGTCCGCGCCGGCTTTCTCGCGCCGGAGCGCGGACCCGATAAGCGAACCGTCTTCAGCTTTCAAGATCTCCTGCTGCTCCGAACCACCAAAGGTCTTCTCAACGCGCGCGTGCCGCTCCAGAAAATCCGCCGTATTCTTCAGTCGCTCAAGAAGCAGCTCCCCGAAGATAAAAATCTCTGGAACGTGAGCGTCTACGCCGACGGCAAGCGCGTGGTCGTGAAGAACGGCGACGCGCGCTGGCAGCCGGACTCCGGCCAGTTCCTTTTCAATTTCGCCGCGCGCGAGCTGGCGAAAAAGATGCGCCTGCCGGTAAAGAAAAAAATGCCGCCGCCGGCGCGCAGCGCGGATGACTGGTTCGATTTCGCGAGCGAGATTGAGGGCAGCGAGCCGAAAGAGGCGATGCGCGGCTACGAAGAAGCGCTGAATTTAGATCCCGGGTTAGCCGAGGCGCACGTCAACCTCGGGCGGCTTTACCACGAAGAAGGAAAGTACGAGCGCGCCGAAGGCCACTATCGCGCCGCGATCGAGAAAGACCCCGAGTATGCGCTCGCGCATTTCAATCTCGGCGTGTTGCTTGAAGACGCCCTACGCCCGAAAGAAGCGGCCGCAGCCTATCGCAAAGCGCTGGAGTTCGATCCCGCCTTCGCCGACGCGCACTATAACCTCGCCCTCATCTACGAAGCCGAAGGCAACCGCACCGAGGCGTTCAGGCACCTCTGGACCGCCAAGAAGATTTACCGGGGAAGAAGATAAGCCTAAGTCCCGAATTCCCGTCCTCCGTCTTGCGCACCCGTCCAAAACACGCTACTTAACCCTCAACTTCGACCAACTAAGGAGGCCGTTTTATGACCGGGACGGTCAAGAAGGTGATGCGGCAGAAGGGCTTCGGCTTCATTACGCCGGACGACGGCAGCGACGACGTCTTTTTCCACCGCGGCAGCATGGCGCCGCGCGTCCAGATCG
>DASWZY010000289.1:0-7707 GCA_036407055.1 Binatia bacterium | reverse complement strand
ATCATCGAGGAATACGAGAAGATGGTGGAGGAATTCGGGTTGGTGGTCATTGACGCCACACTGTCGATCGAAGAGCAGCAGGCTGAAATGCGGCGCATCGTAACCGACGCGTTGACCGGCACGAAAAAGACGAGGGTACGGCGATGGCTCGATTTAGCTTCTTTGGGGAAGGCCCCCCAGGAATAGAGTTAGAAGAGCTAAAAGGGAAAATGGTCGTCCTGGAGGGGACCGACGGCGTCGGCCGCTCCACGCATGTGAGCCTGCTGAAGCAATGGCTGGAAAACACCGGCCATGCGGTGCTGGACACCGGCATGACCCGCTCGGCGCTCGCCGGCAAGCGGCTCCGCCAGGCGAAGGAAGGGCACACGCTCGGCGGCATCCCGATGAGCCTCTTTTACACGACCGATTTCGCCGACCGGCTCGAAAACGAAATGATCCCGGCGCTGCGCGCCGGCTTCGTCGTCCTCACCGACCGCTATATTTACTCGCTGATGGCGCGCTCGATCGTGCGCGGCGCCGACCCCGAATGGATCGCCAACGTGTGCAGCTTCGCGCTCAAGCCCGACGCCGTCTTGTACCTTCGCCTCAACATCGACGATCTCGTCACGCGCGTGATCCAGACGAAAGGATTCGACTACTGGGAATCCGGCATGGACCTGCACCTCGGCGCCGACCGCTACGACAGCTTCGTCGAGTACCAGCGCCGTCTGCTGGCGCAATTCGACAGCATGGTCGAAGCGTACGGCTTCGAAGTCGTGGACGCTTCCGGCAGCATCGAGGAGGTCTTCGAGGATTTGAAGCAGAGGATTGCGCGAGTCGTCGAGCCGGAACGCGCCTTAGGGGCGGGAAAAAGCAAGAAGTAGAGGCGGGCGCTCCCTCGACTCGGCTGGTCCGGATGCCGTGCGGGCGGAGCGAAGGATCTCCTCGGCCGCGGTGCTCTGGCGCAGGTTGTCCTGCTCTAGTTCATCCAGCAGCATGCGCGCCGATGGGATTTCGTGCAGTAAGACTTTCGGCCGCGCCAGCGTCTCGGCGATCATGTGATCGGCGATCTCTATATCGTGCCACTTGCCGAGCGCCCGCTGTAGGCGCTTGAGATCCTCCAGCAGCGGCGGTGCGTCGGCGCGAAGTTCGCAGACAAGCTCGAGGCGATAGCGCAGTTTCTTCGTCGCGATGCGAAATTCGTGGACTTCGCCCGCCGAGCGGTTTTGCTCCGCGGCCGTGAGTGCGGAGTGCCATTTTTCAGCCGCGGCATCGAGACTCGCTTGTAGAGCTTCAGAGTTCGGCTCATCGGCTTCGACCCATGCTTCCAGTTGGTCGCCGAGCGCCTCGATGTCGAGATCGTCAAGCCTGCGGCGGGCGCGCTTGATTTCGCGCAGCCGCTCCTTCTCGATAAAGCTCTCCACCAAATGCCAGGCGGGTTGCGGCGCTTCATCGCGGGCGCGCTGTCCCTTTTTTGCGATTAGCGAAAGGACAACGTCGCAGTTGCGCCACTTGCCGAGGTCGCGTCGTACCTTCCGCACCACTCGGCGGAATTTTTTGATCTTCTTCGGCTTTGATCCCGGGAAAGCGGCGGCGAGATACTCTTCGAGCCGGCGTGCTGCTACGCGCGCGTGATGAACGGCCTTTGGATCATCGGCGTCCAAGACGCGGGGAAGAGCACGCGTCAAGCGACGCACACGCTCACGCCCGGGGCGCACGATGTCCTCGCCGCCTATATCATTCGTTGAATGCGCGGCAGCGGTCTTGACCGCCCCTTCGCTGCCGCCGGCGCGTCGTCTTTTTAGCTGTAGCGTAGCTTTCTCAGCTGGCTCGGCGTGAGCATCCAGCGGAACACGCCCGGCTTTTTCATATCGAGCTCGTTCAGCTCGATGCAGCACACACCGCCTTTTTTAAGATCGATCTCCGCCGATTCGCTGCGGCAGAGGAGGAGCGAGGCCGCTTTGCCCAAAAACGGCTGGTGGCCGACGAGCAGCAGCTCCCGGCAATCGCGGTATTCGAGCAGGCGCGCCGCCAGACGTTCGACCGAAGATTCCGGCTTCAGCTCCTCGGCTTCCTCCACCTGCTCCTTCATATCGAAAATCTTCGCGACGATGTCCGCCGTCTCGCGCGCGCGGGGAAGGGGGCTCGTAACGATGCGATCGAAAGGTATCTTCAACGCCCGCAGGCCTTTGGCCGCCTTGCGGGCGCGTTTGGCGCCTTTCTTCGTCAGCTCCCGCTCTTCGTCGGACTCGACTTTGGGATCGTTCTTCGCCTGGGCGATGCCGTGCCGCATGAAATAGACATTCATGATTTTATCCTCCAGTGGGTTTTCAATGGGTCACGTTGCGCCAATGATCGAGAAACAGAGCCGCGACTTCCTTGTCGATTTCGTCGCGCATGAAACGAAGCACCGCGCGGAGCGGCGCTTCGCTGCCCGTGATGCGCTGCGCGCCGGGAATTGCCCAGTGCATGAGACGGGTCCTCGGTGGGAGCGACGGCCATACTCCGTCCGCCTCGCCGAGCGCCACGACGAGATCGATGTGATCCATCGGAATACTGTCGAGCGGTTTCGCGCGCTCGAGCGGCATCTCGACCTCCACTTCTCTCATAACCTCGATCGCCGCCGGCGGCACCTCGCGGGGCACCATGGCCGCGCTGAATATCCGCGTGTCGGGCGGCGCGAGCCGCTTTGCAATCGCTTCGGCCATCTGGCCGCTGCAGGATTGATCCATCCCCAGGAAAAGAATGTTTCGCTCCAGGCTTTTTCTACGACTCATAACCCCTCTCCTCATTTTATCAATCGTTCATTTGCTGAATTGTCAGCTCGACGTTGAACACTTCGTTCAAAAGCCGCGCCTTGTCGAGCGCGCCGTCGATCTCGACCGTGAGATCCGCGGGTCCCGATATTTTGATCTCGACGGACTTTTTCTTTTGCACCGCGCAGACGATTTCTTTGACACGCGACTCGTGCCTGCGGTCGAGCCCATCGGCAATTCGCAAAATAGCGCTGAGCTTGCGGACGACCTCCTGCTGCGACGGTGAGAGGTGCCCGAAGGGGAGGTGCTTCGGGCTTGGGTGGGCTTTCCGATGATAGCGAGCGATATTCGCCGCGAGCTCCCAATCGGACTTGCTGAGCGTGACCGGACCGGAGCTTGTGATGATGTAATACGAGTGCTTGTGGTGCTTACGATACGCGATGAATAAACCCACGTCATGCAGCAGTGCCGCGGCATGAAGCACGGCGGCGAATTTTTCCGGCAGCTTGTGCAGAGTCTCAAGCTGGTAAAACAGGGTGAGCGCCAACTGGCTCACCTGGTACGCGTGCGGCGCGTCGTAGTGGTATTTCTCGCCGATCTGCTCCAATGTCTCCGGCTTGCCGTCGTCCTCGCGCCAGGAGGTTTCGGCCTCGGGAAATTCGTTCCGCAGAAGATCGATCATCAGTCCGTCGCGGAGGCCGCGGTTCGACACGAAGATGTAATCGAGTCCGACCTGCTTCATCAGAGAAAGCAGGACCGCCGCGCCCGCGAGTATGATGTCGGCGCGCTTGGGGTCGCCGGCGATCGCCGCGGCGCGATAAGACAACGGCCGCTGCTCGAGCATCGCGAGCAGCGCTTCGAGACGGGATCGTCTGAGGACGCTGAGCGATCCCGCACGCGCCTCGCCGCTGAGCTTCGCGTCGGTATCCGCCAGCGTCGTGATGCTCCCGCCGGTGCCGAAGGCCATCGTGAATTTTTCCCGCCCGATGCGCTGCGCCATCGGGCCGATCTGCCGCTTGGCGAAGCGGCGCAGCTCTTTCATTTCCTTTTCGGCCGGCGGGTCGTTTTTGAGAAATCTTTCCGTCAAGCGCACTGCGCCGAGGGGCAGGCTGAAGAGACAAAAGGTGTTCGTGCTGTTGGCGATCGCCGCCTCGACGCTGCCGCCGCCGATGTCGAGGAAAAGACCCAGCGGAAGATTGAAGCGGAGGCCGCTCATCACGCCCAAGCTGATGAGGCGTGCTTCCTCTTCGGCCGAGATGACCTCGAGCGGCACGCCGAGAGTCTTGGCGCCGGCGATAATGGAGGACGCATCCGTCGCTTCGCGGAGCGCCGCCGTCGCGACCGCGCGAAAGGATTTCACATGATAGCGGTCCGCCGCGGCCTTGAAGTCGCCGAGCGCTTCCAGTGCCGCCTCGACCACCGGCCGGCTCAATTTTCCGGTACGAAAAACTTCACGCCCGAGCCTTATCGGGCGGCGGTCTTGGTCGATGATGCGATAAGAACCCGGCTGTTCGATCGCGGCAAGCTGGAAACGAAGCGCGTTGCTGCCTACGTCTGCGACTGCAAAATATTCTGCCATTGAAGATGTTCCTGCGGGGGCTGAGATCCAGGCAACTCCATAATATGTGCAGAGAGCGGAGTAAAGTTAAACTTTGATTAACTTTCTGTGAAGTTCGGAAAGACATCCGGCCCGGCGCCGGCTGTGCATAAGTCAACGGCGTCCGTTACGCGAATAATATTTTACACAATGACTCTATCAGTCGTTGGCGCTGTTGATCAACTGAATCCGAAGATCGCGGATGCTTTCGGCGCTGCGTTGGATTCTGTGCAACAAGGCGGCCGCTTCCGGCGACAACGGTTTTTCCGTACCCTGACGAAGCTTGTAGCAGCACGCGAAAATGACCCCCAGCTCGGTGCCGAGCCTGTGCTGCGCCTCGGCGAGCCGGTCATATGGCTCGTCTTGACGGCGCATCACCATATTCATCGGGTCTTCATTTGGCATCTGAACGCCCCGACATTCGCACCGCCTCGTTGTCGGTCAGCTGGAGCGGCTGCGGCAGTTGGATGAACAGAATACTGTTTTTAATTCCTTTACCGACATTATTGCCCTGCGCGTCGAAGTCGCCGATGTCGAAGTCGTTATCGTTGCAGATTGCGACCGTATTCTGGTCGACGACGGCGATGCCTTCTATTTTCTCCGGGATGCCCGGAATGCCGCCGAGATCGACGACGAGCGCTTTCTCCAGCGGCTTGAACCCGGCGCCGCTAAGATCGTTCAAGGCTTCCAGCGCCGGCGATGTTTTGGCATCGTCCCAGCGGCTCCCTAGAATATTCGTCGCCGCCTTCAAATCGACGCGGTAGAGCTTGGCAACCCAGTCGGTGCGTTCGTCGACCAGCAATACATCGGCGCCGATTGCTGCGATGGCGGAGACCTTCATCTCGTCCGGCGCGCTGTGGGCCGGATCGAACTCTTTCGAAGCGTCGAAGCTGTAGGCGTATTCGGCGACGGTTTTTTCGTTCGCGACGTCGAACACCAGGATTCGCGTCTGGCGCGAGACGTCGCCGGTCTTTTTATCCGGATTTAGAAGCGGGCTTTGCAAGGCCAGGTACAGTTTTTTCTCGTCACGGCTCATGGCGAGCCCTTCGAATCCCCGATTGATCTTCCGTTTGGCAAAAATCTCCGGCAGCGCCTCGACTACGTCGTAGTCGGCGCCGTCGAGGCGCACACCTTTGGGAACGTAACGACGCAGGACTTTTCCCGTGCGGTCGATCTTGAGCAGGGAAGGCCCGTATTCTTCGGCGACCCAGAAATCCCCCGCCGAGCTGCGTACCAATCCTTCGGTGTCGACGCCGTTCGGGTTGAATGCGAAAGTTCTCTCCGCCGCGTAATTGTAGGGTGTCTCGTCGCGGCCCTTCGTGTTGGGCATGCCGGTAACCGGCTTGCCGGAGCGCGTGAGCATCGGAATCGTCTCGACGATTCGAATCGCGCCGTTTTCGGTCCTGACCTTCAAGATCGTCGGGTTGAATTCCGGCACGGGGAAGGTGCGGCGGTTCTCGCCGTTCACTTTGATCTGCCCGTTCGGGCCGCGGTCGGTCAGCATCCAGAACTCGCCCGGCGCGTCACCCGGCCCATGCCAGAGGTCGCTTCCGATCGAGCCGAGGAGAATCTTTCGGTCGTTCGTAATCGCACCCGCGGTTTTCTTCTGAAAGTCCGCGAGATGTACGTCTGAAAGGACATACTTCGCCTTTACCTCCGGTCCCGCGGCCGGCAGCGCTTCAGACAAAAACGCCGCCGCCACGCCGAAGCCCGCCAAGATGATCGATCTTCCGAATGATTTTCTTCGCCTCATCGCTACTCCTCTTTATGTGACTATGACACTTGCAGAGCTTGAAGCAGCCCGCCAACGACAGGAACCGATTTCCCTTGTCGCCGCTGCGATCGTTCGGTCTGTGAAATCGAAAGGACAGGACACGGAGCGAATCTGGTGACTTTATCGGTGACGCTGCCGCAAAACAAGCGCCGTAGCGCGCTGTGCGGGCGCGGCGAAAGTACGATGAGGTCGCTCTCCTCATCGCGTGCCATTTCGACGATGCGTAGCGCGGCGTCGCCCAAAACGACACGGCGTCGGAAGGCCGGCAAGTGGCGTATGTCCGTCATCGCCGGCTCCAGATATCGATTGAGATCAAGGAGCGCCTCGCGTACGACGCGATCGACCTCCCAGCGATAGATTCTATCGCTCGGAAATCCGGTTTCGTCGAGCATCTGCCAGGCTTGAAACTCGTTCGCGACGTGAAGCGCGAGCAGATCGGCTCCGTTTTCGACGGCAAGCGCCATAGCCAGCTTCAGACCGGAGCGGGATGGCTCCGTCATGTCGACCGGAGCCAGAATTCTTTGTAGACGTTTCATATTGTCCTCCTCGAGGTTTGATATCTCGAGGATATCGAACGCATGTTAGCGCGCGGTAAAACCTGGATGATGTTCCGGTGAACAGAATGCGATCAATCTTTTCGAGCGGCAAGCTCCTGCAGGGTTGTTTTTGCCGCGTGTCCCTTCATGAAACTGTCATTACCGACGCGAAATGAACGGGAGATGACGAACTGCGAAATTTTCCGTGAACGATCTTTTTTCTTTATGTCCGCCCCGCGATCTGCTACTCCGGGCGGTATGAGAATGCTGTTCTGGAAATTTCTCGGCGCGGAGCGGCTGCCGGAGCCGTCGCGAAAAAAACTCGCGATCGTGTCGCTCCTCTATTTCATCCAGGGGAGCCCGCTCGCGATTCTCTGGGAAATTCTTCCCGTGTATCTGAGGCTGCAAGGCATTTCGCTCGCTGCGATCGGCGGATTGCGGCTGCTGGAGCTCCCTTATTCTCTGAAAGTGTTCTGGTCGCCGGCGGTACACCGCTACGGGGACCGGCGCTGGTGGATTTTCGGCTGTATGGCGGGGATCGCCGTCGTCGTCGGCTTGCTCCCGGTGATCGACGCGGCGCGCGTGAGCTGGCTGTTATTGCTGGCTCTGCTGGCGCTTACGACGCTGTCGGCGACGCAGGACGTCGCGATCGACTCCTACACGGTGGGACTCGTCGCGCGCGACGAAGAAGGCCCGGCCAACGGCGTTCGCGCGTCGGCTTATCGTGTCGCGCTCGTCATGATCGGCGGCGGCACGGTGTTTCTCGCGGCGCTGCTGCCTTGGGACGTATTATTCGGCGCCGCCGCGACGATTTTTGCGGTCCTTGCGTTCTTGGCATTTACCGCGCCCCGCCTCGATTTGCCGGCCGAGGCGCGGACGCAATGGCTCGCCGGCTTCGCCCAATGGATCGGCAATTGGCGCGCCGTGCCGCTCGTGCTCTTCGTGTTGACCTACAAGCTGGGTGAATTCGCGATCGGCCCGATGGTGAAGCCGTTTTGGGTCGATCAGGGAAGGTCGGTTTTCGAGATCGGTCTCGTGCCGACGACTTTCGGCATTATCTTGAGC
>DASWZY010000288.1:0-6191 GCA_036407055.1 Binatia bacterium | reverse complement strand
AAACTACAACTTTAACTTTAATCGACGGAAGGGAGATTTTCTCATGTGTGATTTCGCGGCAGACGCGGCGGCGGCCGAGAGCTTGATGGTGGGGCGGACGCTGAGCGTCGAGCGGGTGAAGCAGCTAAACGCCAAGGACTATTTCTACCAGATGCTGAAGGACAACCCGGAGATGCTGAAGATTTCTCCGGGCGTCGAGAATGAATTGCTCAAGGGCGCGATTGACTGCCATATCCACGCTTATCCCGATTTCGTGCACCGCTCGCAGGACATGATTCAGATCGCCGTCGAGGCGTCCAAGTGCGGCATGCGCGCGATCGCCTTCAAGGATCACTGGAACGTGAGCGCGACCTCCGCCTATCTGACGCAGCGCTACATCGACGACATGATCAAGCGCGGCGAGCTCACGAATCGCGTTCTCGTCCTGGGCGGCGCCGGGACGTGCCACGGCATGCGGCCGGAGTACATCCGCGTCGGACTGCAATATCCGAACTTCAAGATGATCTGGTTCCCGACGTTCACTTCGCTCGGTTTCTGGCGCGGCGCAGGCCAGCCGGAGAAAGGCGGCGTGCGCCTCGTCGCGGAAGACGGCAAGGTGCTGCCGGAAGTGAAGCAGATTATGGAGCTGGCCGCCGAGAGAAAAGTCGGCATCGGCTTCGGCCACACGGACTTTCAAGAACTGCTGCCGCTCGGCAAGCTCGCAAAGGAGATCGGTGTGCGCGCGACGCTCGATCATCCGCTGCTCGAACTCAATAAGTTGCTGCTCGACGAGATGAAGCAGCTTCGCGACCTGGGCGTTTACGTCGGCACCTACTGCCAGCCGATGATCCCGAGCCTCTATCAGCCGGTCGCCGACCCGATGGAGACGATCCGCACGATCAAGCAGATCGGGCCCGACCGCTGCATCATCGGCAGCGACTTCGGCCAAGTGCTGCATCTGGACGCGGTGGATGGCATGCGCGTCTTCATCCGCGCGCTTTTGGGATTCGGCATCAAAGAGCAGGAAGTTAAAGTAATGCTTCAAGATAACCCGGCGAAGCTCATGTGGCTCGACGAGGCTCCGCTGCCGGAGACAGCGCCAGGATATCTCAAGTAAGTATATGTCCGAGCAAAAAGACTGGGCGCGGGAAAAATATCGCGGCGTCGAGGACTCGCTAAAGACCGCCTTCTCGCCCGATTTCGAAGAGCTCGACGAGGACGGCGTGCGCCACGACGTGCGCGAGAGCATCCGGCAGGGATTTTTCTCTGCGATGTGCTCAAGCACCGACACGACGCTCGACGAGAAGAAACGCTTTCTCGAGCTCGTCTGCGACGAGAGCCGCGGCCGCATTCTCGTCGGCGTCAACGCCGCGCTGAAAAATCCAGACGAGTGTCTCGACCTGCTCGTCCACGGTGAGAAGGTCGGCTGCACGCACGCGTTCATCGAATATCCGCGCAGCCTGCGCGCGGAGTCGGCAGAGGATGTCTACAAATATCTGCGGCGATTGATCGACGCGACGCGCCTACCGATGATCCTCTACGGCTATAATTGCCCCGCGCTCCGCCACTTGTATCCGAACGGCATGCCGCTCGACGTTTTCGACCGTCTCGCCGACGTTCCGAACGTCATCGGTATGAAGCTCACGCAGCCGATCAACGTCGGCGCCGCGTATGAGCTATGCGAGCGGCTGAGCGACCGCATTCTGCTCGGTCCGGCGAATCTTGAGCTGATCCCGATTCTCGCGCGGCACTACAACATTCAATGGACGGGCCAGTGGGTCGTCGAGTCGCTGCAGTCGCCGGAGAAGCCTTACCTGGTCGAGCTCATGGACTTGGTGAATCGCCGCCGCCTCGACGAGGCGATGCCGCTTTTCTGGCGCATGATGCCGGCCTACAAATACGTTCACAATCTCCAGGAGGCTTTTCTGCTGAAAGGCAGCCATCCGTGGGCGCACATCAATTACTATCACTGGTGCGTCGGCGGTAACGGCGGGTTGCCGCGCGGCGGGAAGGACCCTGGCGAGGATGCCGTGCTCGACGCGGAAGGGCGCAAGGCGATCCGCGAATGCTACAAGAAGATCGGCATCGATGCCGTCGCCGCGCCGGAAGAAGAATTCGTCGTCGGCAAGGCGAATTACGCGAAGGGAATCAGAGCGCAGCACCTCACGCAGACGCCGGGATATAAATAAACGGATCGCAGAATAGGAACCTCGATCGATCTATTATGAGAGCCGCGCTAGTTAGCTCACTTCTGGCCCTTTTGCTGTTCACTACATCTCTGTCGCTGGCAAGCGAGACTTTGGAGCCGGAGGATTCCGCCTTCAGCGGTGTTTTTCTCGAAGACTACACCAAGATGGTCCTAGACTTTTTTCGGGAAATTTATGGCAAAGACATCCTGCTCCGCATGGTCGCGTTCCCATCGTTTCATCCAGAATTCGCCGTAGGCATACGCGAATCCGCTGGCGTTTACAGCGTACTGAGACTCGCGCCAAGAAAACAGCTGTGGGCTTACAAAACCAAGCAATTAATGGAAACCGGACAAATCACTCATGTGTCGGAATCAGGGCATGTAAAGACAAACGAGGATATCGAAAGAATAAACAACGAGTACCCGAGCGACTATCGTGAGGTGCCCATCGATAAATGCAGCGCGCCGCTTGATGAATCCATTGCCAGAGGCCTTCGAGATGTCTGGTCGCTTATGCTTCTCGAGACACGGTACTCGCCGGACCCGCGTCTAGGTCTTGATGGCGCTGACTATCATTTTTCAATGCGGGTTACTCAATATGGGGGAATCTATGCAGGAAAGATATGGAGTCCTCCAGAGGAATCAAAGCCAGGCCGGCTTGTCGCCATTGGGAATTCACTGGCCGATTATTGCATGAAGGCATCCGAAAGAAGAGAAATCGAGTCACGTCTGAGAAAGCAGGTGAACGATCTTCTCAAGGCGCTCCATTCGAAGAAACCATAGCCCGCGTCTTCCAAACCGCTGCGGTGGGAGCCTAAATAGCTGCCGCTTGAGGCGTCGCTGCAGCCGTCTCGACGTGGGCTGGAATTTGCACTATCGCGCGGGCTCCGCCCTCCGGCCGGTTTTGCAGCGTGACTGCGCCCTGGTGGAGGTCGATCACTTCTTTTACGAAGCTCAATCCCAGCCCGGTGCTCTTTTTCCCCGTATCCGGCCGCTGTAGAGAGAAGAATTTGTCAAAGACTTTATCGACCGCGAATTCCGGAATGCCGCTGCCGTTGTCTTCGACGACGAACGTGAATCGTCCACCCTCGACGCCGCCGCTTAAGCGGATTTCCGCGCCGTCGGGGCTGAAATCGATCGCGTTCTGAAGCAAATTCGAGAGCGCCTGATGCAGGAGGAAACCGTCGCCTTCGATAACGATATTCTCCGGCACGTCGTTGGAAACCCACAAACGGCGTTGCGCCAAGGCCGGACGCTTGGCATCGACGACGGATTCGAGCAGCTCTGAAAAATTCAGCCGCTCCCGCTTTTCGAGCATCTTCCGGTTCTCGAGCGACGCCAACTCCAACATGCGGTCAACGATCTCCTGAATGCGACTCGTCTCGTTTCGTATGTTCGAGAGAAATCGGCTCCGCTGCTCCGGCTCCATCTTCTCTTCCAGAAGCTCCGCGGCTCCGCGGATCGCCGACAGCGGGCTTTTCACCTCGTGGGTGAGCTTCTGAACGTATTCCTCGACGTATTTCTTCCCCTCGAGCGTTTCCTGCATCTTCGCGAACGCGTTTCCCATTTCGCCGATCTCACTGCGATCGAGCCCGGGAAAATCCATGCGTTTGCCTTCACCGACAGCGTTCGCGTAGGCGGTCAGCCGTTTGATCGGGCGCGTGAGCCAGATGGAAGCGATGTAGGTTAAAAGGACAGCAGCCAGTCCGGCGAACGCGCCGACCTTGAAGAGCTGGGGCTTGGCGCTCTTGAGAAACTGATTGATGTTCGTCGTGGGTTTCGCGACGGTTAAAACACCGGCGATCTTCCCGTGCACGATCACTGGCGCAGCGACGTGTAGAACCTTGACCGTCGGATCGGCGCTCGCCGCCGCGCTGCTGCGCGCGCCGTATTTCCCCTCGAGCGTCAGACTGACGTCTTGCCACGCGCTATAGTCGGTGCCGAGGTTCTGCCTGTCCTCGGAATCGAAGATGATCCGCCCCGACGCGTCGGTGACGTACATTTTCACGTCAACGTCGGTCTTTACGAGGTTGTAGATGCGCGCGGACAAATGCCGCGAGCGGGCGCCCTCGAACGCGTGATACCATTTTTCGCGGTCGAAGGTTCCCGCTTCCATTTCGCGCGCGACGACCGCGGCGAGGATATTCGCCTGATCGACCAGCGGCTCCTCCACGCCTTCGAGATAGCGCGTGCGCAAATTGTCGAGCGTCCATTTGATCGGATAGGAAAAGCAAACAGCGAAAATGAACAGGCAGCAGAGAAATATGCGCGTTCCGAGTCTCATAGATCCTCTCTCAACGAGTACCCGATGCCGCGGTGCGTGATGATGGGATCGATTTCCGGAGTCACCGCCTTCAGTTTGATGCGGATATTTTTGATATGCGCGTCGACCGTGCGATCCATGCTCGCCTCGGGCACTTCCCACGCGAGATCCATCAGCTGGTCGCGCGAGAATACATGCCCCGGCCGGAGCACGAGCACCTTCAGCAGATTGTATTCATAGCGCGAGAGTTCGAGCGGCGCGCCGCAGTAGGTGATGCGGCGCCGCGAGTCATCGATGCGGAAGCCGCGCGCCGGCTCCGGCGGTGAAGCCGCCGGCTGTTTCTGCACGCGCCGCAACACCGCGCGGATGCGCGCGGAAAGCTCGCGCGGGCTGAACGGCTTGACGACATAGTCGTCGGCGCCGATCTCCAGCCCGACAACGCGATCAATCTCATCGTTTCGCGCCGTGAGGAAAATGACCGGCACGTGATGACTCTCGCGCAGCTCTTTACAGAGCTCGACGCCGCTGACGTCGGGGAGGCCGATGTCCAGAACGATTAGATCGATCGGCTGCTCTTCCAAAAGCGACAGTACGGGTTTTCCCGTCGCAACGCAGACGGTCTCGAACCCGTCGGTCTCTAGCGTGTACTGAATCGTTTCCATGATGGCCGGCTCGTCTTCGACGACGAGGATTCGTGGCTTTTTACTTTTCATCCGAGGTTCGGCGCTTAACTCTGTCGCTCAACCATCTCCAGGCAACGCGCGGGCAAAAAAATAGTTCAACGACGCAGGACGCGGCCAGCACGATTGCGCCGTATTCGGCGACGCGCGCGTCGCGGCTCGCCGCGCCTTTAAGGAACGGGATCAGGAGCGTCACGGTCAAATAACAAAACAAAGGTAACGTCGCTGTCATCCCCGCTGACGCGCTCTGTTTTTCGTCCGATATAGCCGGCGCTCTTCGCTCGGCGCGGCAAAGGCCGGCCTCGATTATCCTATAAAACACGATGAGGAAAAAGGAATAAATCACCACGCCTTCAATGAGATGTAGCCGCGCCGGGTCGATCCAAGATGAAAAGAGCCGTGCTTCATAGGAATAGATCGACACGACGATTCGGATCGCGTTGACGAATATTGTCATAACGTAGGCGCAGGCGAGCGCCGCAGGAAGCCAGGCCATCCGAAGCGCTATGGTCTTGATGTGCCGCAGGCCGGAGACGATGGCGACGCCGAAGGCGACGATGAGGAAATTGACGCCCGCGCACGCGGGCGCGATGACAATCCCGTGGCCGCGGCTGATAAAGCCCGCGTGGAGCTCTTCAACGAAACGGATTCCGCTGAAAAGCTCCACGACGCGCGTCGTCGGCGACAAGATCCACCGGAGGTCTTCGCTGCCGGCGCGGCTGTAATGATATTTGATCATCACGGCCAAGCCGAGCGCCGGCAGCAGATATGCGGCGGTGCGAAGCGCGTAGAAGCGGATCGTCTTGAGCGCGGATTTCATCGCTTCGCGGCGGGGCAGTCTCACGGCTATGAGCTCCGGCCTGCGCTCATCGCCGCCGCCGCGCGAAGTTCAGCAGCCGTTTGCGTCGCAGCATCACCGCCGAGAAAAGGACAAGGGTAATCGCCACGAGCAGCATCATTCCGGGTTCGGGCACCGCTTTTACCGCGACATTCGAGACATAGAGCGGCAGCGCGCGCGGCTGATCGACGTCTTCGCTGTCGCCGCCGGGGTTACGTACGACTTCGTGGACGGCGATGAACG
>DASWZY010000287.1:0-4341 GCA_036407055.1 Binatia bacterium | reverse complement strand
GCTCGACGCTCCAGGGATTGCGCGTGACGCCGAAGGCGGAGTTTTCCGTCGACGAGCCCATCGCGAACTCGTCCATGTTGGTCTTGCCGACGATCACGGCGCCGGCGGCTTTCAGCTTCGCAACCGCCGTGCCGTCGTAGGGCGGGACGAAGTTGTCTAGGATCTTCGAGCAGCACGTCGTCCGGATTCCCTTGGTGATGAAAATATCCTTGAGCGCGATCGGAATGCCGAGAAGGGGAGCGGCGCCGCCGTTGGTCTTGAGCCGCGCGTCGGCGCGGCGCGCCTCTTCCAGAGCGGTGTCGCGGGCAAGCGTAACGTAAGACCCGACGCGCTCCTCGGTCGCCGCGATGCGCGCGAAAACCGACTCGGTCAACTCGACGGAAGAAATCTCGCGCTTTTTAAGCCGCGCGCCGAGCTCGTGGATCGTGAGGTCATGAAGGCTCATTCGATGATTTTCGGCACCTTGAGGAAAGTCTTCTCGCGATCGGGAGCGTTCGACAAGAGCGCTTCGGGCTGCGGGTCGTTCGTGACCCGGTCGTCGCGAAAAGCATTGACGACATCGACGGCGTGGGCCATCGGATCAATGCCGGATGTCTCGAGGCTCTCGAGCTTCTCCATGTACTGCAAGATTTTATCGAGCTGCTCGGTGAGCCGGGCTTCTTCCTCGTCGGACAACGCGAGCCGGGCGAGAAGCGCGACGCGCCGGACCTCTTCACGGGTGATTTTCATGGGGAATAGCTGTCAGCCGTCAACAGTGAGCTTATGAAGAAGTTTTAGCATACGGAGCCTCGGAATGACAATTCGCCTGCCGCGACCGCGCATCGCGATCTTTTCCCGGATCAAGCTAAAAGCGGATCGCTGAAAGTGATTTTTTTATTGCGCTCCGTCCTTCTTTTAGCTAACAATGGCGGCCGATGAAACGGCCGCAGGCGTGGCTCGCGGACGACTTCGCGCCGCCGTCGCGTCCCGACACCATGTTCGAGGAGCGCGGCTACCGCCGCGGCTTCAAAAACGTTGCGGGGCTGGACGAAGTCGGGCGTGGTCCGTGGGCGGGACCGGTGGTCGCCGCCGCGGTGATCCTGCCATTGAGAGTTACGCACCCGGAGATTCGCGATTCGAAGCAGCTGCCCGCCGCAAAGCGCGAAGAGCTCGCGCAGTGGATCAAGCGGGAAGCGATCGCCTGGGCGCTCGGCGTGATCGCATCCGAAGAGATCGACCGCCTCAACATCCTGCGCGCCAGCTTGATGGCGATGAGCGTCGCCTTCGGCCGCCTGGAGCCGCGGCCCGACCTGCTTTTGATCGACGGCTCCCACACGATACCGGTTCCATTTCTCATCGAGCAGCAAAACGACGACGAGGGCGGCTCGATACGGCGGCAAAGCCGCCGGCCGCGAATTTTCGCTCCGTCGCCGACGGGCCTGCCGCGACAGACGGCGATCGTCAAAGGCGACGCCGTCTGCCACTCGATCGCCGCGGCTTCCATCGTCGCCAAGGTCGCGCGCGACCAGATCATGTCCGAGCTGGACGAGCGCTACCCGCAGTACGGCTTCGCAAAGCATAAAGGCTACGGCTCCGAAGCGCATGCCGAAGCGCTGGATCGCTTCGGCCCGTCGCCGATTCACCGGCGCAGCTTCAGCCCGGTGTGGCGCGCCTTCCAAAGGTCCGCTGAGGCGGCTCCGGCGCCGCTGTTCGACGAATGACCGGTCCCACCCCTCGGCAAATCCTGGGACGCGACGGCGAGCGCATCGCCGAGAATTATCTCGCGAAGAAAGGCTACCGCCTGGTCGAGCGAAATTACCGCTGCCCACTCGGGGAGCTGGATTTGATCGCGCTCGACCGCCGCGTGGTCGTTTTTATCGAGGTCAAGACCCGCGTCGACGATAGCTTTGGGCCGCCGCTCGAGTCGGTCCACCCGCGCAAGCAAAAAAAGATGATCGGAGCCGCGCAATACTTTATCAGCCAGCATAAGCTCCAGAACCGCGACGCCCGCTTCGATGTCATCGGCATTTCTTTCAACGGCGACGAGCCCATGATCGAACACATTGAGAATGCGTTCGAAGTGGGATAAGAAAGCTAAAAGCTAAAAAGCTGTCAGCTCCCGGCTGTAAAGTTTTTAGGCTGGTGGATGACTGCTGAAAAGCTTTTCGGCTATCTTGTCTCTGCTGATAACCGACAGCTGATCGCTTCCCCGCTATTTATGCACGACATCAAATTCCTGCGCGAGAATCTCGATCGCGTCAAAGAGCGTCTCGCCGCGCGCGGCGGCAGCATCGACTGGGACCGCTTTGCCGCGCTCGACCGTGAGCGGCGCGAAGCGCTGGTCGAATCGGAGCGCTTGAAAGAGCGGAAGAACCGCCTGTCGGGCGAGATCGGCAAGCTCAAGAAATCCGGCGGCGATGCGGCGCCGCTGATGAAAGAAGTCGAAGCGGTCACCGAGGCGATCCGCAAAGCGGAAGTGCCGCTGCCGGAGATCGAGGCGCGCTTCGATGAATTCATGCTGAGCGTTCCGAACGTTCCGCACGAGAGCGTCCCGTTCGGGAAAGGCGCCGAGGACAACCCGGTCGTGCGCCAGTGGGGGACGCCGCGGGAGTTCGACTTTACGCCGAAGCCGCACTGGGACATCGGCGAGGAGCTCGGCATCCTCGATTTCGACCGCGCGGCGAAGATCGCTGGCGCGCGCTTCGTCGTCTACCACAAGCAGGGCGCTCTGCTCGAGCGGGCGCTCGCCGCCTTCATGCTCGCAACGCACACGCGCGAGAACGGCTATGCCGAGGTCTTTCCGCCGTTCATCGTCAACACCGCGTCGCTCACCGGCACCGGCCAGCTGCCGAAATTTGCCGACGACTTGTTCAAGCTGCAGGGCACGGATTTTTGGCTGAGCCCGACGGCGGAAGTTCAGGTGACGAACTTATATCGCGACGAGACGTTCGACGCGGAGCGTCTGCCGCTGAAACATTGTGCATGGTCGGCGAATTTCCGCTCCGAGGCGGGCAGCTACGGCAAAGACACCCGCGGCATCATCCGGCTGCATCAGTTTCAGAAAGTCGAGCTGGTGAAGTTTGTGCATCCCGAGACGAGCTACGATGAGCTCGAATCGCTCACGCGCGACGCGGAATCGATTCTGCAAAAGCTCGGTCTGCCGTATCGCGTCGTGACGCTCTGTACCGGCGACCTGGGCTTCGGCGCGGCCAAGACCTACGACATCGAAGTGTGGCTGCCGGGGCAGAACGGCTACAAGGAAATTTCCTCGTGCTCGAACTTCGAAGCGTTTCAGGCGCGGCGCGGCGGCATTCGCTATCGCGTGCCGGGAAAATCGCGCAGCGATTACGTGCATACCCTGAACGGCTCGGCCTTGGCCGTCGGCCGCACGCTCGTCGCCGTGCTGGAGAATTATCAGCAGAAGGACGGGACGGTCGTCGTGCCGGAAGCGCTGCGGCCTTACATGGGCGGCATGGAAAAAATCGCCTGAGGGACACCCAATGCGGGTGCGTCAGCCCACTTCGAAGGTGGGCTTTTCGACGTCATGGTCGCCGAGCAGGCGGATGACGTTCACGGCGCTTTTGTTGACGGCGAGATAGGCTCCCTCCCAGAGCGTGTCGATCGCATCCAGCGAGAGAATTTTCACGTCCGTTACGGACAGGAACCGGGTCTCGTCGTTGAGACAGTCGGAGAGCCGTTTTTCGTTGGGAACGAACACCTTCCCGTGAATACGCTGGGTGTCGGTCCATATCTCTACGTCGATTCTCGCGCCCTCTGGTATCGTCGCCATGAGAACTCCTTGCAAGGCATTTGCGACGCTCTTTTCAGAGCGCTGCTTCGCGCGCAGGATATTCTGTCGCGGGTAAGCGGTCAACCTCCCAGCGCGAAAGAGCGGCTTCGAGCGTTGTTTCGGCTGACAGCCTGGCGACATTGCTGAGAATTTATGGTCAATCTTGGATTGAAAAATCAGCGCCTGAATGGCAACATGAGAGACTTGACGGAGCGGCAGCGGACGACAACCGACGTAATCCGCCTTACGGAGGGGTGGCTGAGCGGTTTAAAGCACCGGTCTTGAAAACCGGCGACCACTTCGTGGTCCGCGAGTTCGAATCTCGCCCCCTCCGCCAAAAATAGCTAGAATAGCGGTCAGCTATCGACGATCAGCAGACGGATTGGAAAATCCCCGCTGAAAGCTGATTGCTGAAGGCTTCTTTGCAGTTGCGGAGAGATGGCCGAGTGGTCGAAGGCGCACGCCTGCTAAGCGTGTGTACCTCAAAAGGGTACCGAGGGTTCGAATCCCTCTCTCTCCGCCAGTTTTCGCGCCCGTAGCTCAATTGGACAGAGCACCAGACTACGGATCTG
>DASWZY010000286.1:0-11238 GCA_036407055.1 Binatia bacterium | reverse complement strand
AGCGAAGCGAGCGCGATGCCGCCGACGATCGCGCCCGCCCCGGGCGCCATGAGCAGCACGCCGAGACCCGGAGCCCCGACGCCGAGAATCTTCGCGAATGCCGGCATGAACTGCGTGTAGGATTTCGTGAACAGGCTGATGATCGTGAGCGTGATCAGCAACGATCGGAAGACGGGCTGCCGCCAGACGATTCCGATCACGTCGAGGGTATCGTGGAGGACGGATTTCTTTTCCGTCGTCCCCGCCGGTGTTTTAGGAATATGGATCATGACGATCGTCACGAGCACGGCGATGTAACTAACGGAATTCAGGTAGAAGCAGCCGGCGGAGCCGATCAGCGGAATGAGCAAGCCGCCGAGCGCCGGGCCGAAGAGCACCGCGCCGTGAAACACGAGATTATACAGACTGGTCGCATTCAGCAGATCCTCTCGCGTCACCGTCGACGCGAGCACGGTTTGACGGATCGGCTGCTCGAAAGAGAGTAGCACGCCGGTGAGCGCGGAGACGGTAAGGATGTGCCACACGCGCACGTTGCCGGTGGACGTGAGCAATCCGAGAACGAACGCCATGATCACGAACGCGCCTTGATCGAGGAGAAAAAGCAGCCGGCGGTCGGCCCGGTCCACGACCGCGCCGCCGAAGGCGGAGAAAAGCACGCGCGGCACGCCGAGGCACAGCCCGTCGAGACCGAGATAAAAAGTGGAGTTCGTGAGCTCGTAGATGAGCCACGCCTGCGCTGTCGACTGGATGAGCGTGCCGGTCTGGCTCAAAAACAGCCCGATCCAGAAAACGCGGTAATCGCGGTGACGAAAGGCCCGGAACGTATGGTGGAACAGCATCGCGGAAAAATTTCTCGTTGCGGAAATCTAAGTTGCAGGCTCGAAAGTGACAGTTCCGACATCCGGAGTCAACCGAATTCCTTGACACCATGCGATGAGAATTCTACGCTGCAAATATTTCCATGTTCCTCGTCAACACCCGCAAGCGGAATCCCGACGGCACCTTCGCGCATGAGCGGATCGCCAAAGGCGCCTATACCGTCTACGAGATTACGAAGCAGTCGAAAGGCAAAGAGGCGAAGGAGCGATCGCTCGCGGATATTCCCGTCGACGACGACGCGCTGCTGCTCGTGCACGGCTTCAACAACGATTTCGACCGCGTCTCGGCGGCGTACATCGAGTTCGAGAAAAAAATCGCCAAGGCGGGATTCGACGGCAACGTCGTCGGCTTTACCTGGCCGAGCTTCGGTGTATGGTCGGAATATCTCGGCGACCGCGAGCAGGCGGAGTACGCGGCTTTCGGCTTTTTGAATTTCCTCCTCGACTACCGGCAGCGGCTTGACGGCCGAAAACTCCACGTTAACGCGCACAGCATGGGCGCGCATCTGACGATCAAAGGGCTTGCGTCGTATTCGGCGCTCACAGCGATACCCGCCATGGGTCCCGGCGGCGTGATTCTCGACGAAATCACGTTGTTCGCGCCGGATGTCGACGGCGACATTTTGGAGAAAGGCGAGGACGGCAATATCGCCGCCGGCGAGGCGCGCCGGCTCACGACCTATTTTTCGCGCAACGACAAAGTCCTCGCAGTCTCCGAGCTCTTCAATCATGGCCCTCGACTGGGACTCGACGGCGCCGCGCATCCGGCGCGCGTTCCGGCGTCGGCCTATCAGGTCGACTGCACGACGCTGATTTACGAACATTCGGGTTACCGCGACGAACCCGATGTGATGAACGACGTCGCGGCCGTGCTCGCGGGCGAAGACGCCGAGGAGATCGCCGGCCGCAGAGAAGAGGACGAGAAAAATACGTTCGCAATCGGGCCGGAAGAAAACGACGATGACGAGGAGCCGGTCGCATAGTATTTGATCGCTTCGGCTTTACGCGCCGGCCGCCATACGATAAATAATTTGCAGCCGCGTCCAAGGAGGCTCTCATGGCGATCTCCCCTGCTGTACGCTCCGACCTCGCGCCGACCGGAAAAATCCGCATCGGCGTCAATCATGCGAACCCGGTTCTGGCGAAAAGGGATCCGACAACCGGCGCGCTCGGCGGCGTCGTCGTCGATCTCTCGCGCGAGATCGAACGGCGCACGGGTCTGCCCGTCGCATTCGTGCAGTACGACGCGGCGGGCAAGATGGTCGAGGGACTTAAAAAGAACGAATGGGACGTGGCGTTCCTCGCGGTCGATCCCGGCCGCGGCGAGATCGACTTCACGCCGCCGTACATCGAGATCGAAGGCACTTACCTCGTTCCGGCGGGCTCGCCGCTGAAATCCGTCGCGGACGTCGATCGCGACGGCGTGCGCATCGCGCTCTCGGCAGGCGCGGCTTATGAATTATTCCTGAGCCGCAATTTGAAGCACGCGAAAACCGTAAAGACCGCGACGCCGCCGGAGGCGTTCGCTTTGCTCGTCGATGGAAAAGTCGAAGCGCTCGCCGGCGTCAAGCAGACGCTGATCACGAACGCCGCGAAACTCGCCGGCTCGCGCGTGCTCGACGGGCGCTTCATGGCGATTGGCCAGGCAGTGGGAATCGTCAAAGGCCGCGCGGAAGGTTTGAAGTACCTGCGCGAGTTCATCGCCGACGCCAAGGCATCGGGCCTCGTCGCGCAGGCGCTGGAGAGAAACGGCGTTAAGGGCGTCGCGATCGCGCCTTAGTGGTGGGCGCTCGAATAGCTCTCGTCGTCGATACGCTTGCTCTTCTTCCAGTAGCTGCGCCAGTCCTCCGAGCCGCCGACGATCTCCGAGATCACCGCGATCTCCGGCACGCGCGCCTTCGCGGGATCGCGGATGACGTGCGGCGCCTCCCCTCCCGCTTCGACCTGCTTGATCGCTTTTAAAAACGCGCGGCGGTTGGCGATGATCGCCTTGTCCGTCGTGCCGAGATGCTCTTCGTCGCGGTTCTGAATCGCGCCCGGGCTTTGCACCATCGCGGCGTCCTGCGGCAGGTTGTTGGTTCCCAGTCCGCTGAAATTTCCATTCTTCATCGACTCGCGGTCCTGGAGATAATTATTCGCGGCGGTGCGCACGAGGCGATAGTTCGGCGTCAACTCCGGCCGCAGCGAGTGGATGTTTTTCCAATCGCGCGCTTCCAGTGGGCCGCTGCGGCGGAAGATCACGACGTACTTCCAGTGATGATAGTCGTCGATCGGCACGTGCCAGTTGATGTCGTAGCCGTCGCCGGCCATGGGGCCGATGATCGTGCTGACGTTCGGAAAAATGGAATTCGTCAGCCGCAGATAAATCTTCTCGTCGTCGGCGCGCCTGATGGAATAGACGCGCACGCCGAAGTCGGTCTCCTCGACCTCGATGCGCGGCGCGGCGTCCTTGCGGTACATCGCCATCGGCTGGACGCCGTCGGACCCTTTGATCGCGCGCTGGCGCCACGCAGGCTGGTTGGTCCGGCGATGCAGATAGGACAGATGCGCCGGGTCGATCTCGCCTTCGTGCGCCTGGAGGTAATTGCACTCGTGCAAAACTTTGTACGCATAGCGATGATTCTCGGGCGCGATCAGCGGCTCGTAGAGCGGAAAGACCGGCGGCTCGCCGGGTCCCATGTAAGTGAAAATAATTCCGCCCAGCTCCTTGCAGGGATACGAAGCATGGCGGATTTTGCTCTTGAAGTCGCTGCCCTCGGGCTCGGCCGGCTGCTCGAGGCATCGTCCGTCCACGCCGTAGAGCCAGCCGTGGTACAAGCAGCGCAGCCCGCCGTCTTCGAGCCGGCCGAGGCTTAAGTCCGCGCCGCGGTGCGAGCAGCGGCGGCCGAGCAGACCGACGGCTCCGCTCTCGCTGCGGAAGAGCACGAGATCTTCGTTGAGGATTTTCACGGGGAGCGGCGCGCCGTTCTCGGGCAGCTCCTCGCTCAAAGCCACCGGCTGCCAGTAGCGCCGCATCCATTGGCCTGCCGGCGTTCCGCGATTCGTGCGGACTAGAATTTCATTTTCATCGGGCATCGGCATGTCTTCCTCCGCGTTATTTTGCCGCTTCGATGCTTTTCTTCACCAGCTCCGCCGGCCGCGGGTCGGTGAGCAGATCGTATTTGTTCGTCAGAAAATATTTCACCTGCGGCCGGCGGCGCGCCTTCGCGTTGCGCCGGTCGTCGGGAATGTCTTCTCGCAGTGAGTCTTGATCGTCGTTGTTTTTAATCACGTACTCGAGCCAGGCGAGCTGCCCTTCGCGCGACAAAAACCAATTGAGCGCGATCTTGGCCGCGTTGGGATGCGGAGCGCGATTCAAGAAGCTGACCGTGAGACCCGTCGGGCTGATGAAGCCGCCTTCCTTGAACTGGCCGGACGTGAATTGCTTGATCGGCAGTCCGGCCTTCTCGGCGCCGCCCACCTCGGTGCCGCGCGGGAACAATCCCAGCGCGTACTTTTCCAGCGCGACCCAGTCGATCAGCCGCTCGTCCTCGCGCATGATGCGGACGCCCATCTCCGTGAAAAGCCGGCGCAGGAATTCGGGGCCGAGATCCGGACTGTGATAATAGAAAATAATCGTCTGGCTCGCCGGGCCCGCAACGCGCGGATCGATCGCGACGATCTTGCCTTTCCATTTGGGATTGAGCAGGTCCCAGTAGGATTTCATCTCGTCGGGGTTGACGAGGTTTTTATTGTAAAGCACCTCGCCCCCGGGGCTGCCCTCGAACATGAGGATGTACTGCCCCTCGTTGTCGACGTACTGATGCTTTTTCTGCCACCACTTCGATTGATCGACGACGTCGGGCAGGATGAGCAGCGGCTTCAGCGGATCGAGCGCCTTCGCGGGGTAAAGCGCCGTCGTCGGCGTCGTCGAGCCCTGCACGAAAATATCGGGAATGAATTTTCCCGCGCGCCGCTCGGCGAGCACTTTCTGGCCGAGCTGAAAACCGCGGCCGGTCACGGTCGTGACTTTTATTTTGGGGAACTTCTTTTGGAAGACCTCGCGGAAAACCGGCTCGGTGCTGTTCGTGCTGTAGACGACGATCTCGCCTTCCTGCTGCGCCGCGTTCAGCGTCCGGTCCCAATCGGACTGCCACTCGGCGGCGGACGAAGGTTGGAGAAAGAGAAAAAGTATCGCGAGCGCGGCAGCGATTTGCCCAACAATCATGTCGCCTCCTTTACGACGACGTTTTCTTGGTACTGTATCGCCTCGCGCGTTGTCAAGTTGCGGCGCCCGCTCGCGGCGTGGTAAGCAGCCGGCATGTGGTACCTCGTCCTTACGCGCAACGTGAAAGGCAAAGAGTCGGAGCTCAAAGACAGCGTCGCCGCGCACCGGCAATGGCTGGAAGACCAGCATCGCGGCGGGCGGCTGCTCTTCTCCGGCCCGACGACCGACGGCGGCGGCGGCGCCTACGTCATGCTCGCGAGGAGCCTCGACGAAGCGCGGCAGCTCGCGGCGTCCGACCCGCACCACGCGAACGGCTCGCGGCGTATGGAAGTCTTCGAATGGCGCGCGCACCGCGCTTTCGGCCTCGACGGGCCGACGATCGCGGACGTCGAGCGCCTGGCGGGTGTCAAAAAATAATAGCGCGAGTGTAAAGTTATTGGCGCGCCTCCGCCCACCAGCTCCTTGACGCGCCGATTCCGTTGTCGTAGCGTTTGCCCATGAAAACCGACCGCTACGACTACTCGCCGATCATCTCCCGCGCGCCGCTCGAATGGCCCAACAAGGCCCGCGTCGCGCTCATCGTCGCGCCCAATATCGAATCGTTTCATATCGACATACCGGTACCCGGCGTCAATTCGCCGCTGCCGGACGTGACGAATTATTCGCTGCGCGATTACGGCTCGCGCGTCGGCGTCTTTCGCATGATGGAGGTGCTGGACAAGCACGGCATTCGCGCCACCGTGCTGCTCAACTCCGACGTGTGCGCGCACCATCCCGCGATCATCGAGGAAGGCAACCGGCGCGGCTGGGAATGGCTCGGCCACGGCGTGACGAACAACGTCCGCATCAACCAGTATCCGGCGGACGAAGAGCGCGCCGTCATCCGGCGCATCAAGGAGACGATCGCGAACGCGTCCGGCAAGCCGCCGCGCGGCTGGCTCGGCCCCGGCGGCGGCGATCAAAGCTTCGATACGCTCGATCACCTCGCGGCCGAAGGGTTCGACTACACATGCGACTGGGGCATCGACGACCAGCCGGTCGCGATCCGCGTGAAGACCGGCCGCATGGTCGCCATCCCCTATCAACAAGGATTGAACGACATCCGCGTCATGCACCACACCGGCACCGGGCCAAAGGATTGGTTTCAAATGGTCTGCGATCAATTCGATGTTCTGTACAAAGAAGGCGCGAAACAGGCGCGCGTCATGACCTTGCCGCTGCATCCCTTCGTCGTCGGCCTCCCCTTCCGCAGCAAGTATCTCGACGACGCGCTCGCGTACATCTGCGCCCATGACGGCGTTTGGAAAGCGACCGGAGCGGAGGTGGCCGATCATTTTTACGCGCACTACTACCGTAAGCCGTGAAATAATTTCGGCACGGCACGTTCTTCACCTCGCGCTAATCGCGATCTTCGCCTGCGTGGCGGGGCGCGCAGCGGCCGCCGACCGCGTCATCATCGGCAATGTCTCGCGCACCGTCGAGCAGCTCCCTAACTACGCAGCCAGCGACAAAGGATTCTTCGCTCAAGAAGGGATTCAGGGCGACGTCGTCCTCATCGGCTCGACCGATACGCTTATCCAGGCGCTCATCGCCGGGCAGGTGAACGTCGCCATCGTAGATCCGACGCCGGCGATCAACGCGGTCGAGCGCGGCGCGCGCCTGAAAATCATCGGCGGCACGGTCCCGATCGCCGCTTATACTCTCGTCGCTTGCCCCAAATACAAAAGCATCAAAGAGCTGAAAGGCACGACGCTCAGCGTCGTGAGCCTCGTCTCCGGCAGCACGATTTTCTTAAAAGAGATGCTCAAGCACGAAGGACTCGAGGCGAATCGCGACTACGCGATGATCCAGGGCGGCCCGACGACCCAGCGCCTGGCGAGCCTCAAAGGCTGCGTCGCCTCGGCGACAATGGTTCTCGGCGGCGACCTGCCGCGCGCCCGCGAGCTCGGCTACAATACGCTCGCGCGCTTGCAGGACTACGTGCCGAACCTCCAGTTCCACAGCTTCATCGTCGACAGCCGCTGGGCGGAGGCGAACGCCGCTCTCACCGTGCGCTATTTGAAGGCGATGGTCCGCGCGATGCAGTGGTCGCACGCGCACAAGGAAGATGCCGCCGAGCTGGTCAGCCGGCGCACCGGCATTCCGCTGAAGTACACCCGCGCGAGCGTCGATGAATACCTTTCACAAGGCATCATCAGCCGCGACGGCTCGGTCAACCGCGAAGGCTTCCAGCGCCTCATCGATCTCATGGGCCCGACGCTCTTCAAGCAGCCGCCTTATCCCACGCCGGATAAATATCTCGATCTCAGCTATCTCGCGCGCGCGCATCAGGAACTGAACATTCGGTAAGGCCAACGACGAAGCGATAATGAAAGCCGCCGCCGGTCTGCTGCTCGCGCTTTTGCTAATCGCCGGCGCGTGCTCGACGCATCGCGGCATCAAGCCGATTGAACCCGAGGTCGGTCATTACTCTCCCATCATAACGGCGAATCTCACGCCGACGTTTCGGTGGGAGCCGCTGACCGAGCCGGACTCGCGGTACGACTTCGCAGTCTTCGAAGTCCTCGACACCGGTCAGGCGAGCGACGCCATCTATTATCGCGAGGGACTTACGACCAGCGAGCACACACTTCAGGAAAGTCTGAAGCCCGCGACGAACTATTATTGGTCGGTTCGGTCGCGGCGCGGCGCAACGGTCGGCGAGTGGGCGACTTACGATCACACGCTTTTTGTCCCGATCCCTTTCGGCTTTTATTATCAAGGCAAGAGTAGCTTACTTTTCCCTTTCAAAACGCCCGACAAGTAAATACGCGTATTGAGCCGCCGCCTTCTATCGCCTTGACCGCAATCGCGCCGCGGTGTTAAAAAATGCGGACGCCTCTTGCCGCATGTTCAAGCTTTTCAATGCGAGGAAGGTCCAGACTGACGGGGTCCTTTCCTCCTATCAGATTCTGACGCTTTATTTACCCGGGTTCATTCTCGCGCTGGGCTACAGCATAGCCATGCCCGCCGTACCTGTCTTTGCGAAGTCTTTCGACACCGGCTTCGCCGTCGCTTCGCTCGTGTTAGTCGTGGAAGGTTTCGGTGAAATGATCGCGACTGTTCCGACCGGCTTTCTAGTCGACCGCTTCGGCCGCCGGCCCATGCTCTTCGCGGGCCCGCTCCTCACGGCGGCGGCGTCGTTCCTTATAGCGGTCGCACATTCGTTTCCGGAACTGCTCGCGTACCGTTTCATCGAAGGGCTCGGCAGCGAAGTGTGGCGCCAGGCGCGACTCGCCATGATCGCCGACGCCAGCCGCACCCGCGAGCGCGGGCGGCAGATGAGCGGCATGATCGGCACCGAGCGGGCCGGCAGGCTTATCGGCCCGGCGATTGGAGGTCTCTTCGCGCTCTCGAGCATCCGCCTGCCCTTTATCGCTTACGGAACGCTCGCCTTCCTTGCGATCGTGCCGAGCTTTTTTCTCGTCCGCGAATCGTCCCCAGGATGGCAAAAGCCGAAGAAGGACCGCGAGCCGCAGATGGCGACCGGAGCGCTTTTGAAATCGATGCTGACGCCGCGCTATCTAGGATTCTTCACGGCGCAGTTCTTCGCCTCGACGACGCGCGGCGTGCTTTGGGGCGGCACTTTGCTTCTGTATGCGACGTTCGCCTACGGCGCCGGCGCGCAGGTACTCGGCGGGCTCGCTACCGTCGGCACTATCGTCGGCATCCCCATCACGTTCGCCGCCGGCTATCTCATGGACCGCTTCGGGCGCAAGGTCACGATGGTGCCGGGCTTCATACTGATCTCGCTGGGAATCTTTTATCTCGCTGCCGGTGCGGCGATGGGTTGGAGTATCGCGACCTTCATCGCGGGCTTCCTCTGGATCCAGTCGACCGGCAGTATAACGGCCGGAAGCATGCAGGTCTTGGGCGCCGATATGGCGCCCGCGGCCGGGCGCGGAAGATTTTTCGGCTTTTGGCGGCTTATCAACCAGGGCGGCTCGTTGGTCAGTCCGGCCGTATTCGCCTGGATCGCGGAGCGGCAGGGCTACAGCTTCGGCTTTATCCTTTTCGGCCTGTGCGCGCTCATGACAGCTCTGTTACTGGCGTTCACGGTGACGGAGACGGTCAGCAGTGAAAAAATCACTCGGCGGACGTCCTCCGAAACTTCTGACGCGAAATTATCTCGCTTCGTCGATCGCGTCCAAGTTTACAAAAAGAAGTAACATCGAGTCGTAGGACAAGTCTCGCTCTTGACCGCAGAGACTGGTTTCTCTACCCTCTGCACAGATCACTCACACAAAGGAGCCTCAAATGAATTATCGACTCGAGCACGTCGCCATTCTCTGCAAGAACCTTCAAGAATCCATCTCCTTCTACCAGAAGCTTTTCGGAGGCGAGCCGACGCCCATTAGGAAAGGCGCGGCGGGCTATGGTTTCTGTTTTCTCAAAGTCGACGGCGAGGCCCCACTCCAACTGATGGAAACTGACGGCCCCGTCGGCGTGCACCATTACGGCTTCGTCACCGACGACATCGATGCCGTGGCGAAGGATTTCCAAGCCAAGGGAACCAAGATTCTGCGGGAGAACCGCGACGCCGCAGGCAAGCTGACTACGATCTTCTGCCAAGACCCGAGCGGGCTGCAAATCGAAGTACGGGTGCCGCGGTAAGCCGCCGGTATTATTTGATATTTGGTAGTGGATTAGTCGTAAAAGTTGACTTCCACGCTTTCGGTGTGTAACTTAGACCTACAAGGTCCAGGAATGTTTGTGGAGGCATAATGGCAAAAAGCTTCAAGCAGCTAATGGACGAGGCCCGTAAGGATATCAAAGAGGTTTCCGTCCAGGAGACGAAGGATCTGCTCCAAAAGAACGGCCATGTTCTGTTGGACGTTCGTGAGAAAGACGAGTACCGCGAAGGTCATCTCGAAGGCGCCGTGTCGCTGCCGCGCGGCTTTCTGGAGATAAAAGTCGAGACGACGGTCCCCGAGAAGTCGACTCCGGTCATCGCCTATTGCGCCGGAGGCACCCGCTCGCTGCTCGCCGCCAAAGCTCTTAAAGAGATGGGCTACCAGAACGTCGTCTCGATGGCCGGCGGATACGGCGCGTGGAAGACCGCCGGCTATAAATGGATCCAGGATCACCAGTTCACGCAAGAGCAGACGACACGCTACAGCCGGCACTTTTTGCTTCCCGAAGTCGGCGAAGTCGGCCAGGCGAAATTGTTGAAGGCGAAAGTACTCATGGTCGGCGCCGGCGGTCTCGGCTCGCCTTCCGCTTACTATCTCGCGGCGGCGGGTGTAGGGACGCTTGGCATAATCGACAACGACGTCGTCGATCTTTCCAACCTCCAGCGGCAGATCCTGCACAGCAACAACCGGGTCGGCATGCCGAAGGTCGAATCGGCGAAGCTCACGCTCGAAGGTCTGAATCCGGACGTTAAGGTGATTCCCTACCAGGAGAAGCTCACGTCGCAGAACATCATGGAGATCATCAAGGACTACGACATTATCGTCGACGGCTGCGACAATTTCCCGACGCGCTATCTCGTAAACGACGCGTGCGTCCTCACCGGCAAGCCCAACGTCCACGGCAGCATCTTTCAGTTCGAAGGCCAGGCGACGGTTTTTTATCCCGGCAAAGGCCCTTGCTATCGCTGCTTGTACCCCGAACCTCCTCCCGCGGACATGGCGCCGTCATGCGCGGAGGCCGGCGTCCTGGGAGTTCTTCCGGGACTCATCGGCACGATCCAGGCGTTGGAGGCGATCAAGCTGATCCTCGGCAAAGGCGAGACGCTTGTGGGTAAACTTCTCTGCTTCAATACTTTGACGAATGAGATCAATACACTCAACCTGCAGCGCGACCCAGCCTGCCCGATGTGCGGCGAGCAGCCGTCGATCCACGAACTCATCGATTACGAGGAGTTCTGCAGCCTCCGTAACCCGCAGGCGCATGGACCCGCAGACCAGGCGCCGCTCGTGCATTAAGCCCGTAACTCCACGAAATTACGATCAAAAAAGGCTCCAAAATCGGGGCTTTTTTTCTCCGGGCTCAGGTCACATCAAGCAGCGATTTTTGTGACCCTTTGTTTATTGAACGTAACCCCTTTGTCATGATTATGTGCTGTTTCATTAGGTAATAGAGTAGAGCGCGACGGGCCGGTAATTGAGG
>DASWZY010000285.1:0-2364 GCA_036407055.1 Binatia bacterium | reverse complement strand
GTCGTAGAGGTCGATGTTTTTCGCGTACGTCTTTTCCAAAAGCTCGGTAAAAACGGCGACGAACTCCTTCTGCTGTGCGGGATCTAGACGGCGCCAATGGGCGCCGAGAGAGCGGCGCGCCATCTCGTCGAAGTCGAAGAGCGGATAAACGATTTTCTTGAGCCGCCCGATCGTCTCGACTTTGCCGGCGGCGTTGTCGAGCCTGGCTTTGTTGAGAACTTCGACGCCTTGATTGACGGCGGCGCGGATTTGCTCGGTCGGCTCGCCGGCGGCCGCGCTGCGCGGCTGGAACAGCAAAATCATCCCGGCGATAAGGATTACCGAAAAAACTGTTTTCATTCGCATCATCGAAAATGATTACCTTACAGTTGAATTCTCATCAGGTTAACGGAAATCGCTCAGGGGTCAAGGCCGGGCGATTTCAGTGAGCCGCGGCGGCGCGCGTGTCGTCGTCAGCGGCGCGACGCTCCGATAGCGCGACGTACAGCGCCGCCATACTGTCGGCGTCGTTCAACAGGCGCGCCCGCTCCGAAGCGGATAGGCTTTTCGGGCCGTCGCTGAGCGCTTTCTCGCGCAACTCCCGGTTGCGCTCCACGGCGGCGGCGGAGCGCGGGCTTTTGCCGCGCATCAAGGTGCCATGGACCGCGAGCGCCTCCGGGTCGACGGCGGCGAGAATAAACCCCGTGAGCCGCTCTGCCTTCCGCTTGGCGAGCGCGTCGCGCAATTCTTGGACGACTTCCGGCGGATCGCGCTCTTCGGGAATGAGAAAAAGCCCGATCTTTTTGAAGGCGCGGCCGAGCGGCACTTTGCTCGTGTAAACCGAAATCGGCGCTGAGAAGAGCAGCGGTACCGCCACGGGTAGGACCCACCACGACGACGCCGGATTTACCCAAAACGCCGCCAAGATCCAGCAGGCGGCGAAGACGATGGACGCGCCATGGGCGCGGATCGCCTGCGACCAGTCGGTCTCCGCATCGCTGCGCGGCTGCGGCCCCCATTTGATCGGTCGGCCGATTAGCGTCAGTAGGACGAATTGCGCGTGAAACCACATGCGGATCGGCGCGAGAAGCGCCGAAAGACCGATCTCCAGTATCACGCTCAACGTCAGCCGCAGTATCCCTCCGAAGCTCAGCCTCCTGCGGTGAATGAGAATTACCAGCAAGCTTAAAAACTTCGGCGCGAAAAGCAGCGCCGCTGTCGTGCTCAAAAGCGCGAGCGCCCACTCCGGATGCCAATGCGGCCAGAGCGGGAATAGGCTCGGCCCCGTCGGAAAATAATTCGGCGTGTAGATCGATTCAGTTGCTAGCTGCATCGTACTGAGAGCGAGGAACGCCGCCCAGAACAGAGCGGAAGCGTACGCCATGATTCCCATTGAAAAGAGCGCGCGGTGTCCGCCGCGGATGCCGTTCGCCAATACGAGGCGCAGGTGCTGCATATTTCCCTGGCACCAGCGGCGGTCGCGCTTGAGCTCGTCGAGAAGCGTCGGCGGCGTTTCCTCGTAGCTGCCCTCCAAGTCGCGCGCGAGCCAGACTTCCCAGCCGGCGCGCCCCATCAACGCAGCCTCGACGAAATCGTGGCTCAAGATCTCGCCGCCGAGCGGCGGCCTGCCGGGCAAACGCCGGAGTCCGCAGTTTTTAACGAAAGCCTCGACGCGCAAGATCGCGTTGTGCCCCCAATAGGCGCTTTCGCCGAGCTGCCAGTAATGGAGACCGGCCGCGAGCATCGGACCGTACACCCGCCCCGCGAACTGCTGCGCACGGGCGAAGAGCGATTCGCGGTTAACCGTCGCCGGGACGGATTGGATAATACCGGCGCGCGGGCTGCGCTCCATAAGCCGAACGAGCCGCACCATCGTCGCGCCGGCCATCAGACTGTCGGCGTCGAGAACGATCATATGATCGTAGTCCGCGCCCCAGCGGCGGAGAAAATCCGCGATGTTGCCGCTCTTGCGCTTGATATTGTTTTTCCGGTGACGGTAGAAAATTTTTCCGAAGCCGTCGACGGCTTTGCAGGTTTTCGCCCACGCCACTTCCTCATCTACGACGGCTTCCCAATCGCCGGTGTCGCTGAGCGCATAGAAATCGAAATGCGCTAGATGTCCCGTGCGGGCGACGCAGCGAAAAATCGTCTCCAATCCGGCGAAAACCCGCTCCGGGTCTTCGTTGCAAATCGGCATGAGAACCGCGTTCTTCGAGCGCAGCGGAGACGCATCTTCCCGCGGCAGGTCCGTCGCGGCAGGGCGTTCGCTGCGCCGGCACAGCAGAAGAAAACCGGCGATAGCCGTCCAGAACCCGAATGAGATCCAAGAAAACAGAATTCCGAATACGACCAGAAGCGCGGTCTCAAGGCCGTTGAGCCACGGGT
>DASWZY010000284.1:0-21186 GCA_036407055.1 Binatia bacterium | reverse complement strand
TCGGTGTCGGGCAATCTGCGGCTCACCTTCGGCTCGAACGAGTTGATGCGCGGCTTCGACTTCCTGGTCGCGGTCATCGGCCTGTTCGGCATCGGCGAGATTCTCCTGAGCGTCGAGGAGGGCCTCAGCTTCCAGGGCGTGAAGACGAAGATCAATCCGAAAGTCGTCCTCGACACCTGGAAGCTCCTGCCGCGCTACTGGCGCACTTTCGTGCGCAGCGCTTTCATCGGCTTCTGGATGGGCTTCAAGCCCGGCGGCGCGACGCCCGCGTCGTTCATGAGCTACGCGTTCGCGAAGCGCTTCTCGAAGAACGCGGCGAACTTCGGCAAGGGCGATCTGGAGGGTGTCGTCGCGCCGGAGACCGCGGCGCATTCCGCGGGCATCGCGGCGATGCTGCCGATGATTACGCTCGGCATTCCCGGCTCGCCGACCGCGGCAGTCATGCTCGGCGGCCTTATTATCTGGGGGCTTCAACCGGGGCCGCTGCTGTTCACGGAAAAGCCGGATTTCGTCTGGGGCCTGATCGCGAGCATGTACACCGGCAACATCATCGGCGTCCTGATGGTGCTCGCGTTCGTGCCGTTCTTCGCGGCGATCCTGCGCATCCCGTTCGCGGTGCTGACGCCGCTGATCGTCGTCGTCTGCGCGATCGGCAGCTACGCCGTGCACAACAGCATGATCGACATCTGGTACATGCTGATCTTCGGCGTGATCGGCTACGTCTTCAAAAAGCTCGACTATCCGCTCGCGCCGCTCGTGCTCGCGCTCGTGCTCGGCGACCTGGCCGAGAACGCGCTCCGTCAAAGCCTCATCATGTCGCAGGGGTCGCTGGGGATTTTCTTCTCACGCCCGATCTCCGCCGCGATCACCCTGGCGGCGATCTTCTTCTTCGCCATGCCGATCATCACGCCGTGGTGGCGCCGCCTGCGCGGCCAGCCGCCGAGCGCCGAGCCGGCGATCGGGCACGGATAGGATTGAGGAGTTGAAGGGTTGAAGGGATTAAGGGTTAAAAACTTCTCGCTCTCCGACGCAGTTAACCCTTTAACTCTGCAACCCTCCAACCTTTCAACCTATTGTATCCTGACGAGTATGCCGTTGCTGAACGTGAGCGTCTGGCCGGTGTCGTACTGCCACTGTTCCTGCCGGCCCATCAGCTCGCCGCCGGAGTTGCCGCTTTTCAGCCGCACGACGTTCTTGGGCTTGCCCAGCACCGCGCTCGCTTCTTTTGTGCTCATGCCGATGACCGGCTGTTTGTTGAGCGCGGCGTTTTTGACGTGCTCAGGCCACTTTTGCTTGTTAATCCAGTCGCGCCGCTTTTGTTCGTCTGAAATCTCTTTCGCGCTCTTCGCCTTGACGTCGCGGTCGGGATCGGTCGCGGTGAACGAGCCGTTGATCCGCTCCATGAAAGCGGTGACCGGGATATATCCTTCCTTGCCGGACTGGAAAGCAACGCGGTAGAACGGCTTGTCGCTCGTCTTCTCGACGATCTCCTTTACGTCGAAGCCCTCTTTCGCCGCGGGCTGAAACGTCGGCGCATTCGTCTTGGGCGCGGTGTAAAAAGTCGGCTGCTGATTCTTTTCCGTCGTGACCCAATACGTCTTGCCGACGTACGACGAGAACATCTCGATCTGCTTTTCCGTGTAGCGCGGCTCGGCAAAAACATGCGGCGCGGCGAATAGCGACAGCGCGAGAATAGCAGCGGCGAGGAGAGGGAAGAGAGTTAGCTTCACACTTCGATTTTACGAGAAAATCAGAGGCAAACCAAGCGGTGAGATCGACGAATTAGCCTGACGCTACGGCGTCACCTTGGTTGCCGCGCCCGCCAGTGTGCTGGTCGCGTTGGAATCGGAAATCCCGTCGAGCTCGCCGGGATATACGGACGCGCTGTTGCTGAAGTCGCCCGCTTCCGGATTGCGCTTGTTCATCGGCGCTTCGCAGCGGTAGGTCACGAGAAAATTCACCGTTAGCGACGCGCCGGCAGCCAAGGCCTTCGCTCCCTTGCTGAAGAGCTTCCCTTTCTTGGAACCGTCTAAAGCGACGGCCGCCGGCTGGCATTGCTCGCCGTCGGAGTCGATCACCTCGATGGCGAGACGGACGAGGCCCGTGCTCGCACCGTCGCCGAGCACGGATGGGCCGTTGAGAGTCTCGCTGTGATCGCTCGCGTTCCGAATCGTGACTGCCACGGGAGCGATGCCGCCGCCGTGCTTCATGGATGACGGCGCTTTGACCGAGCTCACAACGAAATTGTGTCCGCTCGGCTGCGGTGGCGGCTCCTCTCGGCCGACACCCTCGACGGCGCCGATGTCACAAGCGGAGCCTTGCGGACGTGCGATGCCGCGCTGATCCGTCGCAGGACAGTTCGCGTCGACTGGCGCCGCATCAAGAGCTGGGCTGCCTTTGACGAGAGCGTGTGTGAGAGCAGGGCCGCCGTTGTCTTTAAGGGGGCCGAGGATTTTCTTCGTCGTAATTCCTCCGGCTGGAATGATATCGGTGAGGTCTGGCGTGAAATAGGCGACGCTAGGATCGCCATTCTGTCCAAACAAATTAAATTCCTCGACCAGAGGACCGAGACGTAGGAATTCGGCTCCGCGCTGAAACAGAAGCGCTTGGTTGCCGGACACGATGCTTCGGGTAATCGTCATAGACGCGTTACCGCTGCTCAATATCCCGCCGCCCTCCCAGTTCGCGATATTATTGGAAAACGTGGTGTCCCCGATCGTGACTTCGCTTTGCACGCTTCGGATTCCGCCGCCGTCTGAAGCGCGATTACCGGAAAAAGTACTGTTTTGAATAACTATTGTGTCTGCATAACTGCGTATTCCTCCGCCGGAGTCCCATGGCGGCGTGACGGTTTGAGGGTCGCTACCGTGAATAATGGTCTTGCCAGCGAATGCAGTATTGCCGGCGATGGTACTATTCGTAAAACTCAAGTAACCGCTACGGCTGTTTATTCCACCGCCGAAAGCTCTATTTACATCCGTGCCGCCGGCGGTGTTGTTGGAAATGGTCGTATTGTTGATAACCAGAGTGCCGCGATTGTTGTCGATTGCGCCGCCATGACCGTAGAGAGTCTGAGCAGCAAGATTGCTATAAAGGATTACCCGATCAAGAATCGTCACACCCCCGTTATATATGCCTCCTCCTGCCATGCCTTGATGGCCGGTTATTACGCTGGCGCTTAAAGACAATGTGCCCTTGTTGAAAATTCCGCCGCCGAACTTCTCCGAGCCGCCGGAAACAGTTAGGTCCTGCGCATTTAAAATCCCCGCTGGCGAAACAGATATAATTCTGAATGCCGGTGACCCTGCTACCCGTGTGATTTCAGATTGATTTCCCGAAATCGTTATTTCGCTGGTAATCGTCGGAAGTCCTGCAAGTCCATTGTAAGCGAAAGGACCTGAAGTCAGAGCGTGGGTAGTTCCCGCCGGCAGCACGATCGTGTCCGCGCCGCTTCCCGCCGGACAATCCGGATGCGTCGCCGCGTCGTCGTTGGCGTTGACGATCGCTTCGATGAGCGAGCATTGGCCGTCGCCGTCGTTGATGTCGGGAATATTCGTCGTGACGGTGATCGTCGCCGCGGATGCGCTCTGCGCGAGCGCGAGCAGCAGCGCGGCTCCCGCCAGAGAGCCGGCAAGCTTTCTCTGCCACTCCGGTTGAAGCGCAACTAATTCACGCGCACGCGCGAGCTTTCGTTGCAGCGCCCGGCGCGTGCCGCGCGGCAGCGCGCGCAGTTTCACGTAACTTTCTGCGAACCGCGGGAAAAGCTCGCGCCGTTTCGCGAACGCATTGACGAGCGCGGGACATTCGGCCAGCTCGGCGAGCTGCGAGTCCCACGCGGCGAGGATCGCCTGATCGGCCGGAAGCGAGTAGGGCTGGAAGTAGTTCATGGCGCTCCTTCTAGATGCCGGTTGGCCTAGATGCCGTTGGCCGGTGGAGCGTCTGGGGGCAGACCCGGCCGGTGAATAGCGCCTATGATACAGTGACGGCCGTTTTAACGAGAATCGGGTGTTACCTGTATTCGGCGAGAATATTGACCTTAATGCTCGTCAATGGGTCACATTTATTTAGATAAGACGTGACCTGAGGCGCGGGCAAAAAAAGAGGCCCTCTTGCGAGGGCCTCTTTGTGGCTCTATTCGGAACGGAAAGAGCTAGATTCTGGCTTTCAGAATGCCCTTGAGCGGCGCGACGCCGGGAATTTCCCACTCTTCCCACATCTCGTCCACGCCCTTCTGGATATGGTCGAAGTCCTCGTCGATCAGGTGGTCGAAGCGTCCCTGGCGCACGAGGAACTCTTTCACCGGAATGCGCCCCTTGGCGCTCTTGCGCGCGTCCCAGGTGTAAATCACGTTGCCCTCGACGATCTCGTAGAGCGGGTAGATGCCGCACTTGATGCCCAGCTCGCCGAGCTCGTTCGAGTACCGCGGATGATAATCCCAGCCCTTCGGGCATGGATCGTACGTGTGGATGAAGGTCGGGCCGCCGATGTTGAGCGCCTTGCGCGTCTTGTTGAGATAATCCGTCGGCGGAAACGTCGCGCACGCGGTCGCGACGTACTTGCAGGTCGGGTGGCCGACCGCGAGCATGCCGGCGACGTTCTTCTTCCAGCGCCGCTGCATGATGCGGTGCTTCGATCCCGGAGGCGTAAACGTCGTCTGCGCGCCGTAGATCGATAGTCCGGTCGCCTGAATGTCGGTGTTCGCCGCCGACTCGTTGTCGTACATGATGATCAGCAGGTCGTAGTCGCTCTGGAGCGCGCCGGAGATGCCGCCGATGCCCATGTCGCCCGCGCCGAGGTCGCCGGAGAAGTTGATGATGTTGATCTTCTCCTGCTTGATCTTGCCTTTGCGCTGGAGCGCCCGGATCCCCGCCGCCATGCCGACGGCGGATGCGCCGCCCGCCCCGAGCTGGGTGTGCATCCACGGCACGATCCACGGCGTGGTCATGTACGAGGTGTTGGCGACGTACATGCAGCCGGTCGCGCCGGTGACGATCGTGCGCGGGCCCGAGGCCTTGATGAAGCCGCGCATGGTCGTCGCCGACTCGCAGCCCTGGCAGGTGCGGTGGCCGGAGGTGTAGAGCTCTTCCAGCGGAACCTTGTGAACGCCTTTGATCTTTTCGTAATCGATTTTTGGAGTGGTTGTCATAAGTCCTCCTTACACTACTCTCTGAGACCGATCCAGGTAATGTAACCGTCCATCGAGTCCTTCTTCGCCGCCTGCGCCGTGATGTCGTACATCTTCTGCGCGTCGGCGATGGAAAGATCGCGTCCGCCGAGTCCGCCGATGAAGTTGACGATCGCCGGGCGGTTCTTCGCGGGATAGAGGCACGAACGGACTTCGTGCATCAGGATGCCGCAGTTGTCGGGCGAGCCGTGGGCGAAGTCGCGATCGACGACGCCGACGGATTTGAAACGGCTCAAGCACGCGCGCAGCTCTTCGGTCGGGAACGGACGGAACCAGCGGAGGTTGACGTAGCCGACCTTCTGGCCCTTTTCGCGGAGCCGCTTCACCGCGGTGCGCGCCGGCGCGGCGACCGTGCCGATGCCGATCAAGACCGTCTCGGCGTCGTCGGTCATGAACTCGTCGAAGTAGGGTTGCGCGTAGCGCTCGCCGAAGATCGCGTTGAATTCCTTGTAGGCTTCTTTGATGACGCCGCGGGCGCGCTTGGCGGCTTCCCAGTTCTGGCGGCGGATCTCCATGACCCAGTCCTCGTTCGCCTGCGGGGCGACCGAGATCGGGTTATCGGGATGGAGCCGCCGCTCGGCGAGATCGTAGCGCGGCAGGAATTTCTTCGCCGCCGCCATCGAGGGGATTTTCACCACGTGCTGCGAGTGGGTCAAGAACGCGCCGTCGATCGCGAGCGCCATCGGCATGCGCACGTTCTTGTCTTCGGCGACGCGGTAGCCGATCAGCACGTGCTCCAGGGCTTCCTGCGGCGTCGTGACCCAGCACAGTAGCCAGCCCAGATCGCGCACCGTCATCGCGTCGTTGTGCTCGACACCGAAAGCGCCGGGATCGTCGAGCGCCCGGTTGCCGACGACGAACATCGGCGGCAGACGGTCGGTCGCCGTGACCGTGAGCGCCTCCATGCCGTACATCCAGCCGGTGCCGCTCGAGCCGCCGAAGGCGCGCGCGTTGACGGAGGAGGCGTGCTTGACGATCTCGAACTGCGAGTGCTCGCTGTCCGCGATGATGTACTCGGCGTCGAACGCGCCGTCGGCGATGAGCTTGGAGAGCGCGTCCATGACCTCGGTGTACGGCCGGATCGGATAGGCGGCGATCACGTCGACGTCGGCCAGGCACACGCCCTGGGCGACCGCCTGACAGCCGTTGAGCAGATCCTCGCGCTCGTAGATGCCGTCGCTCTTGCCGGTCTTAGCTTTTTCCATTGTCACCGTCATACTTCTACCTCCTCGGTCTTCCTGACCGGAACGATCTTACCTTCGGGCATCACTTCGCCCTTGGTCACGATAATACCCTTGCCGGTGACCACGGGGTAGTTGACGCGCTCTTTGCCTTTTTTCGCTTCGAGGGCAGTGATGTATTTCTTGGGATCTTTCTTCCAGTCTTCCCACGGGCTGTTCTCGTCGTGGAACTGGAGCTCGTCGACCATGACGATGCATTCTTTGACGGGGCAGACCTCGGCGCACTTCCCGCAGCCGACGCAGTACTGATATTCGATATCGTAAAAGCCGTCGGTGGTCGGATCGAAGCACTCGTCGGGGCACTCCGCCCAGCAGAGCGTGCACTTGGTGCAGAGGTCGAAGCGGACCGCGGGGCGCTGCGTCTTGGTCGTGCCGCGCTTGAAGCCCGTGTTTCTCGACTGGCCCTTCGGGCCCATCTGGAAGCCGCGCGGGACCGCCGGGACGACCGCGCCTTCGCGCATCTCGTGCCACTTGGGCAGCACGGGAATCTCGTGCGTCCACTCGATGCCATCCTTCGGCGTGACGGTCTTCACGCGCGGCGGCTTGGCCTCCTGGCGCAGCGAGTTGTAAGCCGCGCGCGCCGCCTCGGCGCGTTTTTTGTCGTTGGTCTTCTTCATCAGGTAGGCTTCGACCGCCTCGATGCTGATGATCGACGGCTCGACCGCGGCGATCGCGCCGAGCACGCGCTCGTGCGTGAGATCGTCCTTGTTGACCCAGAGGCCGGCGAGGCTCGCGTCGCCGTCCATCGTCGCCAGCCGGTAGTTGTACGACTTCTTGGCGATGAACTTGAGCAGCTCCTCGTGCGGCCGCTTGGTCGTGACGATCATGCAGCCGTCTTTGACGACGCGCTCGTTGATCGCGCGCACGCCGTGCCAGCCCCAGGGCTCGACGCCCTTGCACATCGTATCGTCGAGCACGACCGAGACATCGGCCTCGTCGATCTCGAGCTTGGCGCCGCACTCGGCCTCGAGCTCCTCCTCCGATAAATCGGGGGAGACGAACGCGAAGTATTTGCACGGGATGCCGTTGCGCTCGGGCGAGTCGCTGTAGCGGCCGTTGGAAAAGGCCTTCTTGCCCATGCTGCTGGCGATCATGACGATGTCGCTGCCGATTTTTTTCGCGAGGTTCTTTTGAAAGATCCCGCGGTATTGAACTTCGACTCTTTTGATCATGAAATCCTCCTCTCGTCTATGGAACCGTCGGTATAAGCGGCCGGGGTTTTTGCGGAGAGCACGTTCTCTTCGACGCGCTCGATATGCTTGAGCATCGCCTCGCGCGCCTTCGCCTCGTCGTGCTCGGCGATCGCGGCGAGGATCTTCCTATGCGATTCGATCGAGGCCTTGCGGCGGTCTTCCGTCTGGAGCGACTCTTCGCGGCTGTGGCTGAGCACGTCCATCAGGCCCGTGACGAGCTTCTCGAGCGCATGGTTCTGGGTCGCGCGCGCGATCGCGTAGTGGAGCTCGGCGTCCGCGTCGACGCCGGTCTCGCCGCGATCGACGGCGTCGCGCTGCTTGTCCAGGATCTTCTCCATCAGCTCGATATCTTCTTTGGTCGCGCGCTCGGCGGCGAGCGCGGCGATGCGCGGCTCGATCAATTTCCGCATCTCGAAAATGTCCGCGAGCGCGTCCTTCTCTTCCAACAGCAGCGACGCGAGCGGCGCGACGAGCGATTCGACCGGCAGCTCGGCGATGAAGTTGCCCGCGCCGGTGCGGCTCTCGATCAGCCCCTGCGCTTCGAGGGCGCGCAACGCCTCGCGCACCGAGGTGCGGCTGACCTTGAATGTCTCGGCGAGCTCGCGCTCGGACGGCAGCTGGTCGCCGGCCTTGTACCGGCCTTCGCGCAGGAGGTCGCGGATCTGGCTTACGACCTCCTCGTAAATCCGGGTCTTTCGAATCGCCCGCAACATGTCTAGCTGTCTACTGGTCAGACCAGTATCAGGGACATAAAACGGTGTCAAGGGGCGCCGCATGTGAGTTTTATGCCTTGGGAGATCTATCCGGCTCGCTTCGCTTTACGGTAGGCCGCGAGCATCGCCGGGATCGCCTCGGGGCAGGCGACGTCGGCGAGCGCCGCGATGAGGGCGATCGTATTCTCATCGCAGCGCAAGACAAACTCCGATTCCGTGCCGCCGGATATCTGGCGGTTCGTCGCGCTTTGCAGGCAGGCTTCGGCCTTCGACTGCGGCCGCGCGCCCGCCAGGAGCTTGTCGTACCATTCGGGTTTGAGTCTGACGACGACGTCCATGATCGGTCTCATCGTCGACGCGGCGGAGGGGGAGAGTTGCGCGATAATCGCCGCGCGGAGATTATGCGATCATTCTAAACGAATGCTCGTTCGTTACGGCGGAAGGTAAATGGTGTAAGTGTGTAAATTCTCATACGCGATGAGTCGACATATATATCCGGCGTTTCGAGCCGTGCAACGAATGCAAGGCGCGGCTCTGGAGGGCAATGAGAGTCCGCGCGGACGTCAGAAACTTCGCGGATCTATTTGGCCGGCTCTTCGATCCGTCCGATCCTGCGCGTCGCTTCGGCGAGCATCTTGCCGTCGCGCTCGTAGAACTTCTGGAACTCCGGCGCATCCATGTAGGCGATCGGCGTCTCGAGCTTCGCCATCGCGTCCTTGAACTCGGGCTCTTGGACGACTTGCTTCATCGTCTCGCGGAGCTTTTTCATGATCGGCTCCGGCGTGCCTTTGGGCGCGAACGCGCCTGCCCAAATATAGAACTCGATGTCGTAGCCTAATTCCTTGAACGTCGGCACGTCCGGCATCGCGGCGACGCGTTTGGCGCCCCAGCCGGCGAGCGCGCGGAGCTTGCCGGCTTTGACGTGCGGGATGAGAACCGCCGGACCGGACGCGAGCATGTCCTGGTGGCCGCCGAGCACCGCCGTCAACGCGGGGCCGGCGCCGCCGTACGGCACGTGATTCAATTTGATGCCGGCGGCGTGGCTGAACATTTCCATCGCCATATGCAGCGTGCCGTAAATGCCGGAAGACGAATACGAAATGGCGCCGGGCCGCTTTTTGGCGTCGGCGACAAGATCCTTCACGTTCTTCCATGGGTGGTTCGCGCCGACCGCGAGGATCGTCGGATCGGCGGAGAAAAGCGCCAGCGGAACGAGCTGGTCGATCGTATACGCCGGCTTGCGGTCGAAGAGCTTGTCGGCCTCCGGAATGATCGAGATGCTCGATAGCGCCATGAGCAGCGTGTAGCCGTCGGGCTTGCTGTTGGCGACGAACGACATGCCGACCGCGCCGGCGGCGCCCGTCTTGTTTACGACGACGACGGGGTTCTTGAGGATTTTCTCCATCGCCGCCGCGACCGGCCGCGCCGTCAGGTCGGCGACGCCGCCGGGCGGAAACGGCGCGACGATCGTGATCGGCCGGTCGGGGAATTTCTCCTGTGCGAGAGCCGGCACGATCGACATGCAGCAGAGCATCAGCGCGAGCGCGAATCTACGTCTCATGGGTATCCTCCTTTTCGGTGGTTGCCAGGCCGAGAGCGCTGCGCCAGCCGGCGCCGCGCCGCAATAGCGACAGCATGCTCAGAAGCAGCAAGCACGCGCCGGCCGCGAGCATCGCCGTCGCGATCGGCCGCGAGAAAAAAATCGTGTAATCGCCCGACGACATCGCCAGCGACTGGCGGAAGCTCATCTCGAGCATCGGCGCGAGCACGACGCCGAGGACGATCGGCGCGGTCTCGAATTCGAGCTTGCGCAGAATATAGCCGAGCGCGCCCATGGCGATCATGATCCAGACGTCCACGACACTGCCGTTGACGGCGTAGACGCCGAGCACGCAAAAAATCAGTATGGCCGGGTAGAGATACGGGTACGGGACGCGGAGAATGTTTACGAAAACGCCGACCAGCGGCAGATTCAGGATGAGCAGCACGACGTTGCCGACGTACATGCTGGCGATGAAGCCCCAGAAGAGCTGCGGCTGCTGCTGAATCAACAGCGGACCGGGCGACACGCCGTGGACCATGAGAGCGGCGAGCATGACCGCGGGAATCGGACCGGACGGGACGCCGAGCGCGAGCATCGGCACGAACGCACCCGAGGTCGCGGAGTTGTTCGCCGATTCCGGTCCGGCCACGCCCTCGATCGCGCCGTGGCCGAAGCGCTCGGGATGTTTCGAGACGCGCCGCTCCACCGCGTAAGAGACGAAGGACGAGATGATGTGCGCCGAGCCGGGAACGATGCCGATGATAAATCCAAGCACGGTGCCGCGCCCGATCGGCCAAACCGAATCGCGCCACTCTTGGCGCGACGGCAGGAGATCGGCGAGCCGCGGCTTCTTGACCTCGGGCGGCGTCTCTTCGCCCGCCGTGAGCAGGATTTCCGACAGGCCGAAGAGTCCCACGGCGACAGGCACGACGCCGATGCCGTCGCCCAACTCGACGACGCCGTAGGCGAAGCGGAAAAATCCCGTCATCGGATCGATGCCGATCATGCCGAGCAGGAGCCCGAGGGCCGCCATCGCGAGCGCCTTGAGAATAGACCCGCCGCTCATGTACGCGAGCGCGAGCAGCCCGAGCAGCAGCAGCGCGCAGTATTCCGGCGGGCCGAAGCGGAGCGCGAAGTTCGCCAGCGGCGGCGCGAGCAGCATGAGCGCGACGACGCTCACTGTGCCGGCGATGTAGGAGCCGACCGCGGCGATCGCCAGCGCCGGGCCGGCGCGGCCGTTGCGCGTCATCGCGTAGCCGTCGATGCACGTCATGACCGAGGCGGCTTCGCCGGGAATGCGCATGAGGATCGAGGTCGTCGAGCCGCCGTACATCGCGCCGTAGTAGATGCCCGCGAGCAGCACGATCGCCGAGGTCGCGTCCATGCCGAAGGAGGCCGGCAGGAGCAGGCTGATGCCCGCGAGCGGACCGATGCCCGGCAGCACGCCGACCAGCGTGCCGATGATGCAGCCGATCACCGCGTAGAGAAATACCGCGGGCGACAACGCGACGGTAAAGCCGAGATAAAGATTTTGCAGCGTCTCCAGCATTTTAGATTTTGGATTTCAGATTAACGTTCTCCCCAATCTAAAATCGAAAATCGGCAATCGAAAATTCATTTTAGATTCCCCACGGGCCGAGCGGCAGCGGCACGCGCAATAAAGTGTAAAAGAGGTAGAAAGAACCGAACGAGAGCGCGAGCGCCACGACAGTCGCGCGGAGCCAGCCTTTTTTCTCGACGATCTTGATAAGGAAGAAAAGGACGATGAGTACGGTGACGCGGTAGCCCAGCCGCTCCAGCGCCAGCGCGGAAAAGGCGCACGCGCCGAGGATTGCAATGCCGTGCGGCAACTCTCTCCAGCGAAGCGAGCGAAACCGCGCTGAGCGGCCGCCGGTAGCGGCGATGAGAGCGCCGAAAACGAGCAGAAGCGCTGCGAGCAGCACGGGCACGAAGGACGGCCCCGGCTGCCGGACGGTGCCGAATGGGAGCGCTCGGCTCTCCGACAGGACAAATAGTGCGAAGAGCACTAGCGCTGCGCCGGCGATTCGATCCTTGGTCGCCATGGCGTAAATCCGACGGCAACTTAGTGCCGGAGCGCGGCGGATGTCAAATCCGTTTTTAAAACCGCCGCGCCGTCATTCGCCCTGACGTCGCAGCAGCTTGTTGAAGAGGTGAATCAGCGCGACGTCGCGCTCGCCCCATTTGAGCGAGACCATCTGAACTTTGCGTGCGCCGGGGTCGAGTAAATAAGGCACGTCTTTGCGGCTCACCCAGCGGCCCTGCGCCGCCATCAGCTCCTGACCTTTGCGGGATAAAAGGAAGTCGGCGAACAGCGCCGCGGCGTGCCGGTGCGGCGCGTTGGCCGCGATCCAGACGGCGGTCGGCGTCTTGGCGGGAATGTACGGCTCGGGAAAAATGTATTCGATCGGCGCCTGTTTCTGCTTCAGTTGATAGGCGGTGTGGTTGTAGCCGTCGACGTGGATGGCGAATTCCCCGGCGGCGGTGAGCTGGCTGAGAAGCGTCGACCCGCGCCGGAAATCGGGCTGCTGCCGGCCGAGCTTCTCGGCCAGCGCCTTGCCCTTGTCTTCCCCGTAATAGTCGAGCAGCGCCGCGAGCCAGTCGTAGGACTCCAGCTCCATCGCCATACGCCCCTTCCAGAACGGCAGCAGCAGGTCTTCGAACTTCTTCGGATAATTCTCCGGCTTCACGAGGTTCTTGTTGATGATGAAAAGATTCGCCTGCGTGAAAATGCCGTTGAAATAGCCGTCGGCGTCGACGTAATCGCGCCGCAGCGTTTCGCGCAGCGGCGTCTGATAGCGCGCGATGATCGAGCTCTTTTTGAGCGCGGAGAGAAATAGCCCGCGGATGTGCGTCACGTCGAACAAATGTGTCCGCGCGTGGAACTCGGAGGTGATGCGCGTCATGGTATTGACGGCGCTGCCGTTTAGAATCTTGACGCTGATATAGGGATGATCTTTCTCGAACGCCTGCGCGAGCTCGAGCGAGTTCTCCCGGTTCATGGTCGAGTACCAGACCAGCTCCCGCTCTTTCTTCGCGCCTTCGGCGAGCGCGGCGAGGCGCTCGGCAGCGGGCAGCCGATTGATGGCGGCGAGCGATTCGTCGACGCTCCGCTCGGCAGCAAGCGCACGACCGGTGCAGCCGGCGACAAGGAGCGCTGCGAGAAGGATACGGTTGAACAGAAGCGAACGGCTCATGAGTTTCGTCCGGAGACGAGTGGACCTTATTTCCGGTCCGGAAAGTTGTCAATCGGAGGGCGGATCAGGGGCGCGTGAGTTTCGCGACGAGCCTTGCGCCGTAAAAGCGCGCGGTGTCGTACGAGAAAGACCGGCGCTTCAGGAGATCGAGGCGAATAATTTTGTTTTGAATCGTCTTCGCCAGCGCCTTGCGCTCGCCCTCGTCTTCGACGTACTTGAGCAGATCTTCCAGCGTATGGATGTCCTTTAAAAGCTCCGCCTCCGGCGGCAGCACATGCGCGTTCTTCAAGATGTGATAGGCGACGCGCAGGTCTCCCGGCACCCAGCTATGGTCTTCGAGCTTGAGCGGCTTGCCCTTTCCGGGCAGGTTGTCGAATGCGCCGGCGCGCTGCGCCTCGAGAATTCTCTCCTCCACGACACGCTGAAAAAATGTCCAAGCCATGAAAATAATGTTGAATTATGAATGTTGAATTTGAATCTGATTTTAACTCTTTCATTCAAAATTCAAAACTCAAAATTATCAGGTCGCCTTGACTGCTAGCGCTGCGGCCGGTTCCTCTTCCGGCGGCCGCACGTTGCGGAAGATAAAATAGAACGTGATGTCGTGCGCGAGTTGGAACACGCCGCCGATGAAGATCGGAATGCTGAGCGAGAACGCCTCCATCATGTAGGCCGAGATCGACGGGCTTACGGCCATCGGAACGTAGCGCGCGAGGTTGGTGATACCGGCGGCCGAGCCGCGCTCTTCGGCTTTCACGATGCCCATGACGAACGAACCCTTGAGTGGGCCGTCCATGTACGCGACGAACGAGCGGAACATGATGAGCCCCGCGCCGGTCCAGAACGTCGGGGCCAGCGGCAGGACGAAATATACGAGCGAGGCGAGGCCGTGCGAGACGGCTATCGTGCGCACCACGCCCACGCGGCGCGCGATCATCGGCGCGGCGAGAAACGAGAGCGCCGCGAGGATATAGGAGACGAAAAACATGAAGCTAAGGGATTTGAGATCGACGCCGAAACGGAGATAGAACCACAAGGCGATCAACGGGCCGACCATCCCGGCGCCGAGATTGTCGATCATCCCGAGCAGCGAGAGCTTGGTCACGAAGGCGCTGGATTGTTTCGAGATCGGCGCGCGTGCTTGCTCCCGTGCGCGCGGGACATGATGCTCGCTGATTTGCGCGTAGGCGAAAATCAGTCCGACGCTCAGCACGATCGTCATGACGAACAGAGGCTTGTACGAGAGAATCGGATCCCAGCCGAAGTGCTGCTGAAGATATTCGGGGAGGCTGCTGAAGAGCGCCCCGAGCGATCCGAGCAGCGAACCGACGAAGGCGTTGAGCGAGAAGATGTGATTGCGATTCTCCGGCGTGCACTTCTCTGCGAGCAGCGCCTGCTCGACCGGATTGAACGGGCCGCCGCCCTGGCCGCCGCCGCCGGTGCCGCCGGCGCCGATGTTGGTCACGATGACGGCGATGAAGATGAAAACGAGCTGGCTGAAAAAAACGTAGATTGCGTTCGACACGATCGTGAGCGCGGCCAGCAGCATAAGGATTTTCCGCCGGCCGTAGCGGTCGGAAAGAAACCCCCACACGACAGTGAGAACCGCGCTGCTGATGTAGGCGGTCGAGATCACGATCCCGATCGTCATCGGAGAATATCCCAGCTGGCTCAAATAGATTGCAAAGATGACGTTCAGGCACGAATAGGCAAACGACCGCGCGCCGCGCGAGGCCATCAGTACCCAGACGTCGCGCTCGAGACGCTCACCCACGCGCCGCGCCTCCCTCGCACGCATATTTGCCGCGCTCCAGGTCGAGCTCGCTCTTGACGCCGATGGCGTGCAGCGCGTCATTGGCCGCGTCGAGCGAGCACGTGCCGACGACGGCCTGAGCGGGGCGCGAGAGGGTTTCAAAGAGAACCGCCGGCGACATGAAAAAGGTGAGACCGGTGAGCGGCGTGAGCCTGACGCGGCGGAGGTCCTGACGCATCGAGCGCTCGCCCCAGGCGCCGCGCGCGCTTTCCACGGGGATCGCGCTAGCCTCCGTGTGCACGGACTTGATCACTTCTTCGAGCTCATCGGTCATTTGCGCCGTCAGTCCCCACGCGCCCCAGAGCCCGCCGGCCTTCGCGAGGCGCGCTAGCGCCGCCTCGATCTCGGCAACCGTCAATTCGCCGTCGCTGCCGTAGCCGAACATCGCCCAGAGCGCCGGGATGCCGCGGCGCTCGAGCGCGACGTAGGCGGCAAGCATAACCGCGTCGGCGAGCGGGCTTCTGAGACCCGGCTCATGCCCTTCGGCCAGCGAATCGCCGCCGACATCGACGCCGACCAGCAGATCGGCCTTGAATTCCTTCAACGCGGCTTCCAAACCCTCGATCACGCCTTCGACGCCGCCGTTGATGTCGATCAAAAGTATCTCCTCGCGGCGGACCGCCGCCATGCGCGACTCGGCGAAATAGACTCCGGTCTTCGTTTTACTTTCCGCGTTCGCGAGCCACGCGCGCGGATGGAGCGCACGCATGCCCTCGACTTCGTTGAGCGAGCGCGGGCCGGGAACAGGATCGTAAACCGAGCGCTCCCACGAGAGGCCGCCGAGACGGAACTCCAGCCCGCAGAATTCCAGGAAGCGCGCGGTCACCAGCGCGCCGACCACGTCGCCGCCGCCGCCGACGCCGACAACGAGCGCGCGGCGAGCGCCGCGGAGGAGAGCTTCGAGCGAAGGCGCCATCGCTGGAACTTATCCGATTTGGCCGCCCGCGCCTAGCGGCAGGCGACCGCGTCGCCCACGAGCCGAGCGTCGACCTGGTAAAGATGCGTTGTGTTGTTGGCGAAGTCCCACGCGGTCGCTACGATCGACGCGGAGCGCGACTGCGGCACGACGCTGAACATCGCGAAAAGCCCCGTCCGCACGACGCCGGGCCGCGGCGGCTGCGTGCGAATCATCAGTATTTCGCTGAGGTCGTCGCCGCGCCCGATCTGCCAGGAGGACTCCGGAGCTTCCGGCCCGACGATGACGGACTCCTTGACGATGCGTCCGGCGACGACGCGCACCGTCGTCACCGCGACGCCGCCCGCGTCGTCGATCGTCAGCGCCCAGCGGCCGGGAAACGATTTGAATTTCGCGCAGCCGTCCTGCGCCTCGCCGCGCTCGTCGCTTGCGAACAGTGGGTTGCCGACGGCGCCGATCGCCGTGAGGACGATTTTCGGCGGCGTCGTGTCGACGATTTTCGGGGCGGCTGAGCCGCAGCCGGCAGCGCAAACAGCCGCGAACGCAGCGATCATCAACCGCTTTGTCGACATGATCGAGCGGATATTAGTAGAGTGGCGGCTGGACGGTCAAGAAAAAATCAGAGATGGAGCAGGGCGCGCGCGTTGCGCTCGGTGATGCTCTTGATGCGCTCGGGATCGGACTGCCCCTCGACTACCGCCACGCCTTTTTTGAGCAGACCGAGCCCGCCGCAGTAGTCCGAGCCGAAGACGATGCGCTCCTCGCCCATCGTCTCGAGCAGGAATCCGAGCGTCCGCGCGTCGACGCTGGCGGTGTCGATCAGAAAATGGTCGAAGAGGATCTCCGCGTAGCTGCGGTCGTCGCGCCCCTTGTGCCGCCAGGAGAGGCGCTTCAGCAGCAGCGGCAGCCCGCCGCCGCCGCTGCGAATGACGACCTTCAAATCGGAATAGCGGTCGAAGACGCCGCCGGCGATCATGCGCAGCACGCATTCGTTCACGGTCGCGTCTGCGACGACGCCGTAGACGACGCCGGCTCCCTCGTCCTCGAGGCTTTTGAGCGTCGGATCCTTCGTGCTCGTCGCGCCGTGGAGAAAGATCGGCAGCTTCAGCTCGGCGATCTTCGCGAACAGCGGGTCCGCTTCGGGAGAGTCGAGCATAAAAGCGTCGTCCCGCTTTGGATAGAGCAGGACGGCGCGGAAGCCTTTGGACACCATGCGCTCGATCTCCTCGATCGAGGCGTCGATGTTTTTCAGCGAGACCGCGATAGTGCCGAGGAAACGGCCGCGGTGCGGCGCGATTCGGTCGGCGAGCACGTCGTTCGAGCGCCGCGTGATCTCCAGCGCTTGCTCGGGGGGCAGGCGGTCGGCGTAGAGCCCCGCGCCCTGGCAGACGAGCTGCACGTCGATGCCGGCTTCATCGAGCTCGCGCTTGCGTCGGTCGAAGTCCGGCGAATCGAAGGGATCGGGCGAAGGCGCTTTGCCGGTCAGCCTCACGAAATCGTCGACCAGCTCGGACGGGGTATGGTGCGAATGCCAATCGATCAGCGCAGGCATGATTTCCTCACGCGGCCGGAATTTCCAGGTTGTATAGCTTTGCGACGTTGAGGCATACGAGCTTCGCGCGCCGGTCGGGCGGCAACGCACCGAGATCGCGCTGGATGACCTTGCGCGAGTTCGGCCACGTTGAGTTCTCGTGCGGGAAGTCGTTCGACCACATGCAATTGTCAGCGCCCCACCATTCCAGGCAGTGGCCGCCGACGGTGTCGTTGAAGAACGTCGCGTAGACCTGGCGGTTGAAATATTTGCTCGGCTCCTCGTCGATCGGCGGCGGATTCCTGTCCTTGAATCGGCGCCAGTAGTAATCCCATTGCTGCAGCAGGAACGGCAGCCAGCCGACCTCCGCCTCGACGATTACGATTTTGAGCTTGGGATGCTGCTTGAGAATACCGTAGAAAAGAAGCTCGAAGAGGGCATTCGCGTTGTCGAGCAGCTTCAGATTGACGCTGCCGCGGTAATGCTCGACGCCGTTCCTGCGGCTCGGGTCCTTGAAATAGCTGTGACCCGTGAGGATATGGAGACTAACGGGCATCTCCATGTCGGCCGCCGCCTGCCAAAATTTCTTGTAGTGGTCGGAGTGGAAGGGGAGGTCCGGATGCGGCACTTCCCAGATCGTGACGCCGTTCAAGCCGCCCTTTTTGCAGCGCTCCATCTCGGCGATACCGCGGTCGGCATCGTAGAGCGAGATCGCGGCGCTCCCCACCAGGCGCTTGGGCGCGACGCTGCAATAGTTCATCAGCCAGTCGTTGTAGACGCGAAAGCACGCCTCTTGCATGCGCGCGTCGTCCAGCGCGAAGAGGCCCAGCGCGAGCGTGGGATAGAGCACCTCGGCGCTGAGGCCGTCGGTTTCCATCTCTTTGATGCGCGCGTGCGGGTCCTGCCCGCCGGGATGTTTCTGGAAGCTCTCGCCGACCGGAATCGGCTTGAAGCGAGGCGCGTCGGCGCGTAGCGCCTCGGGCACGCCCTTCTCCCAGAGATCGTGCGGCTCCATCACGTGCGAGTCGGCGGAAATTAGAATTTCGTGGCCGTTGCTTCCCATAAAACGCCCTCCCGTTTAGTCCTTTAGTCCAGCGCCGAAAGACTGTCAATCACGACCCAAAAGAGGTTTCAGGATTTAACGGTTTCAGGGTTGAAAGGTTAAGAGCATATTCATGCAGCGGAGCTTTTGTCTTTAACCCTTTAACCCTTAAACCGTGCAACCCTTCAACTTTTTAGCGCCTCCGGATTGACCAGCTTGATCTCCTTGCCCTCGAAGAAATTCAGGATGTTCTGCATCGCGTGGTGGAAGCGCTCGATGAGAATTTCCTCCGTCGCGTAGCCGCGGTGCGAGAGCAGAACGACGTTGTCCAGTTTGCGCAGCGGGTGCTCCATCGGCAGCGGCTCCTGGTCGTAGACGTCGAGTCCGGCGCCTGAGAGCTTGCCGCTTCTCAGCGCGTCAATCAGCGCCGACTCGGAGACGATCGGCCCGCGCGCCGTGTTGATGAGGATCGCGCCCGGCTTCATTAGCGCGAACTCTTTCGTGCCGATCATGCCGCGGGTGCTGTCGTTCAGCGGCACGTGGACGGAAATGATGTCCGATTCGCGGAGCAGCCGCTCAAGCGGGACCGCCTCGGCGCCGGCCTCGCGGGCGCGCTCGGGCGTTAGCGTCCTTCCGGTCGCGAGCACGCGCGCGTTGAAGAGCTGCGCCATGCGCGCGACCTGCGAGCCGATGCGGCCGAGACCCATGACGCCGAGCGTTTTTCCTTCCAGGACGTGACCGGCGACGGCGGGCCAGCGCTCGCTCCGCATGCGGCGGTCGACTTCGGGAATGCGCCGGAGCACCGAAAAAATGAGCGCGGTCGCGAGCTCGAAGGTCGAGCCGCCGGTGTCGCTCGGCGTGACGGAAATCGCTACGCCGCGTTTCGTCGCGCCGGCGACGTCGAGATGCACGGTCGTGCGGCCGGTCTGCGAGATGAGCTTCAGCGCCGGAGCGAGCGCGAGCTGTTTTTCGCCGAAGCGCGTGCGCTCGCGCATGAGGAGGACCGCGTGAATCCCCGCGAGCGCGTTCTTGAAGTCGGCGTCGCTGTCAAGTTTTTCGCGGTAGATATGAACTTCGGTCCGCTGCTCGAGTATCCCGTACGCCTCCGCGCGGTTGGCGAGGCCCTCATAGTCGTCCAAAACGGCGACGCGGTAACGCTCGGATGGTTTTTCCGTCAAGGGAACCTCCGAAAGAAAAAGTGAGAGCGCGAACGAGAAGAATTCTATGCGAAGCGGGACGGCAATGACAAGGGCGGGCTATTGAATCGCGAATGCACCGCTCGACGGGCCGGCGCAGACGGGACCTTTGGCGATCGGGCAGACACGAATGATGGCGTTATTGCCGCCGCTTGCCGGCTTCGCGACTTTCCAGGTCTGGGTCCCGTCATTCGCCGCTTTCTTAAGTATCGTTTTCCAGGTCGCGCCGCCGTCGCGCGACAGCCAAATGTTTACCGTAGTGCCCGCGCCGGGATTGCTCCAGCGAATCGTCTGTGTGCTGCCGATCGTCCATACGGTGCCCGCGAGCGGCGCGATCACGACCGGCGGGGGAGCTGTGTTGAGGAGGATCGAGACGTTGTCCCCGTCCGCATTCGCTGTCGCGAGATCGAGCTTGCCGTCGCGGTTGAAATCGCCGGCGACCAGCGCGGCGGGTGTGCTCCCGGCAGCGAACGGCGAGCCGAAAGCCGCGGCGAGAACGGACGAGAAGCCGCCCGCGCCATCGCCGAACAGGATCGACACGTTGTCGCCACCGGCGTTTCCTACCGCAAGGTCGAGCTTGCCGTCGCCGTCCCAATCGGCGGCGGCGACCGATGACGGCGAGCTATCGACGGTAAAATTGACTGCGGCGGCGAACGTGCCGTCGCCGTTACCGAGCAAAACGGAGACGTTGCTGCTGCCGCTGTTGGCGACCGCGAGGTCAGGAATACCGTCACTGTCGAAGTCCCCGATGGCAACGGCCGAGGGCGTCGTTCCCACGCCAAACGGTGATCCCAAGGGTTGCGTGAAGTTGCCGTTGCCCACGCCGAGCAGGATCGACACCCCGCCGCCGGAGTTTACGACCGCTAAATCCGGCACGCCGTCGCGGTTGAAATCGCCCACTGCCAGTGCAATCGGATCTGTGCCGACGCTCGAATTAATTGCGGATTGAAATGAGCCGTCGCCGTTGCCCAAGAGCACCGAGACATTGTCGCTGCCGTTGTTCGCGACCGCCAAATCGAGCTTGCCGTCACCGTTGAAGTCGCCGAGGGCGACGGCTGCAGGCGTTGTGTCGGCTGTAACTGTCGGCGTCGATGCCGGGTCGAACGTACCGTCTCCGTTGCCTAAAAAGATGGAGACGTTGTTGTCGCTCCCGCTGTTCGCGACGGCGAGATCGAGGATGCCGTCGCGGTTGAAGTCGCCAGTAGCGACTCCGTTAGGCGCCGTGCCAGCGGCGAACGGAGACTCGCCCGTGAGCGCAAAGGTGCCCGTCCCGTCGCCCAGGAAAACCGAAACGTTGTCGGTTCCATTGTTCGCGGTGACGAGATCGAGCTTCCCATCTCCATTGAAGTCGCCTGTCGCCAGCGCCTCGGGCGCGTGCGCCGGGGAAGTGTTTTGATCCGCCGTGAGGTTAAAGTTTGTCGGCGCGGAAAAAGCGCCGCCGGCTGCGAACGCGGTCAGGTTCGAGATCAGCGAAAAGCCGCCGGTCTGGAAATTGGCGGAAAGAATATCGGGCTTGCCATCGCCGGTGAAATCGGCGGCAACCGCCGAAAACGACGCGCCTTTCATGGGCAGATTTGCCCCGGCATTGATATTGCCGT
>DASWZY010000283.1:0-5633 GCA_036407055.1 Binatia bacterium | reverse complement strand
CACCAAGGACGGCGTCACCGTCGCGAAGGAGATCGAGCTCGAGGACAAGTTCGAGAACATGGGCGCGCAGATGGTGAAGGAAGTCGCGAGCAAGACTTCCGACGTCGCCGGCGACGGCACGACCACGGCGACCGTGCTCGCGCGGGCGATCTTCTCCGAAGGCGTCAAGATGGTGGTCGCCGGCCACGACCCGATGTCGCTCAAGCGCGGCATCGACAAGGCGGTCGCCGCGATCACCGACGAGCTCAAGAGCATTTCGAAGGCGACCAAGGATCCAAAAGAGATCGCGCAGGTCGGCACCATCGCCGCGAACAACGACTCGACGATCGGCGACGTCATCGCCGAGGCGATGAACAAGGTCGGCAAGGAAGGCGTCATCACCGTCGAGGAGGCCAAGGGTCTCGAGACGACGCTCGAAGTCGTCGAAGGCATGCAGTTCGACCGCGGTTATCTCTCACCCTATTTCGTCACCGATCCCGAAAGAATGGAATGCGTGCTCCAGGACGCCTATCTCCTTTTGAACGAAAAGAAGATCAGCTCGATGAAAGAGCTGCTCCCGATCCTCGAGCAGATCGCGAAAACCGGCCGTCCGTTCCTCATTGTCGCCGAGGATATCGAAGGCGAGGCGCTTGCGACGCTCGTCGTCAACAAGATCCGCGGCACGCTGCAGTGCTGCGCCGTCAAGGCGCCGGGCTTCGGCGATCGCCGCAAGGCGATGCTCGAAGACATCGCCATTCTCACCGGCGGCAAGGTGATCGCCGAAGAGCTCGGCATCAAGCTCGAAAACATCTCGCTGCAGGATCTCGGCCGCGCGAAGCGCATCGTCATCGATAAAGACAACACGACGATCGTCGACGGCGCCGGCAAGAAGGCCGACCTCGAAGGCCGCATCAAGCAGATCCGCGCGCAGATCGACGAGACGACCTCCGACTACGACCGCGAGAAGCTTCAGGAGCGTCTCGCGAAGCTGATCGGCGGCGTCGCGGTGATCAACGTCGGCGCAGCGACCGAAGTCGAGATGAAAGAGAAGAAAGCCCGCGTCGAGGACGCGCTCCACGCCACGCGCGCGGCGGTCGAAGAAGGCATCGTTCCCGGCGGCGGCGTCGCACTCATCCGCTCCGCCGTCGCGCTCGAGAAGCTCAAAGTCCCCGAGGACGAGCGGTGGGGCGTCAACATCATCCGCCGTGCGACCGAAGAGCCGATCCGCCGCATCGCGATGAACGCGGGCGTCGAGGGCGCAATCGCGCTCCAGAGAGTCAAGGAAGGAAAAGGCTCTTTCGGCTTCAACGCCGCAACCGAGGAGTACACCGACCTTCTCAAAGCCGGCATCATCGACCCGACCAAGGTTGTGCGTACGGCGCTGCAGAACGCCTCGTCCGTCGCCGGGCTCATGCTCACGACCGAGGCGATGGTGGCTGAGAAGCCGGAAGATAAGCCGGCGATGCCTCCGATGCCTCCGGGCGGCGGCATGGGCGGCATGGGCGGCATGATGTAACTGTGCGATACCCAATTCCCCGGCCCGCCTCCCGGCGGGCCGGGGTTTGCTTTTCCCGCCTTGACATCGCATTCAACTCTCTTTAATCCTTAATCCTTAAGGGACCTGCACGAAGCAATACCGCTAAGCCGAAAATCCCCTACATGTTCGAGAACCTAGCCGACAAGCTGGAGCTGACTTTCAAGAAACTCAGCGGCCAGGGAAAAATCCGCGAAAACAATATCGACGACGCGCTCCGGGACGTGCGCATGGCGCTGCTCGAAGCCGACGTCCACTTCAAGGTCGTCAAAAGTTTTCTCGACGCGGTCAAAGCGAAAGCGCTCGGGCAGGAAGTCCTCCAGAGCCTCTCTCCCGATCAGCAGTTCATCAAGATCGTTCACGAAGAGATCACGCGGCTTCTGGGCGGCGAGTACGCCGACCTGGACTTGAAGGGCCCGCCGCCGCAGATCCTGATGCTCGTCGGCCTCCAGGGCTCCGGTAAAACGACGACGGTCGCGAAGCTCGCACTCTATTTAAAGCGCGAAAAAAAGCGCAAGCCGTATCTCGTCCCCGCCGACATCTATCGCCCGGCCGCAATCGAGCAATTGAAGACGCTCGGGGGGAACCTCGACATTCCCGTGCACGACTCGCGCACCGATCAGAGCGCGGTCGCGATCGCGCGAGAAGCGGTCGAGCAGGCGCAGCGCGAGTTCGCCGACCTCGTGATCATCGACACCGCCGGCCGGCTGCACATCGACGACGAGCTCATGGACGAGCTCAAGAACATCACCGGCGCCGTTCATCCGCATCATACTCTGCTCGTCGCCGACGCGATGACCGGCCAGGACGCCGTCAACCAGGCCGAAGGCTTCAGCAAGCAAATCGATCTGACCGGCATCATTCTCACCAAGATGGACGGCGACGCGCGCGGCGGCGCCGCGCTCTCGATGCGCGAGATCGTCGGCAAGCCGATCCTCTTTTCCGGCACGGGCGAGAAGCCCGAGGCGCTCGAGCCGTTTTATCCCGAGCGCGTCGCGACGCGCATCCTCGGCATGGGCGACGTGCTCTCGCTGATCGAGAAGACGCGCGAAGTCTACGACGAGAAGGAAGCCGAGCGGATCCTCAAGCAGGCAAAGAAGAACCAGTTCACGCTCGAAGACTTCCAGTCGCAGCTCCGGCAGCTTAAAAAAATGGGCTCGATCGGCGATCTCCTCGACATGGTGCCAGGCGCGCGCAAGCTCTCGCAGCAGGTCGATCTCGGCCAGGCGGAGAAGGACCTCAAGCGCGTCGACGCGATCATCAACTCGATGACGCTCGAGGAGCGCCGCAAGCCGGAGATTCTCAACGGCAGCCGGCGCAAGCGCATCGCCCAGGGCAGCGGCACCACCGTCACGGACGTGAACCGTTTGATCAAGCAATACATGGAAATGAAGAAGATGATGCAGCGTTTCAGCCGAGGCGGTATCCGCGGCCTATTCAATCGGATGCCCATGCCGTTCAACAACTAAAAGGAAGGTCACATGAGCGTCACGATCCGTCTGAGCCGCCACGGCGGGAAAAAGAAGCCGTATTACCGCGTCGTCGTGAGCGATTCTCGCTCGCCGCGCGACGGCAAATTCATCGAGCAAGTCGGGAGCTACGATCCAAAAGCCGCGGCCGGCATCAAGCTCGACCGCGACAAGCTCGATTCCTGGATCAAGAAAGGCGCGAAGCCCTCGCAAACCGTTTCCGAGCTCATGAAGAAGTCCCGGATCAATCAAACTTGAAAGGGGTAATTTTTCGTGAAAGACCTGGTGCAGTATCTGGCGAAAGCCCTGGTCAGCAACCCTGAAGCTGTGGAAGTGAAAGAAACGCAAGGCGATACCGCCTCGGTTGTGGAATTGAGAGTTGCTAAAGAAGATCTCGGTCGGATCATCGGCAAGCAAGGCAGAACCGCGAAATCTATTCGCACGATCCTGAACGCCGCCGCCTCCAAGGCGAACCGCAAGGTCGTCCTGGAGATCATCGAAGAGAAATAAGCCACGCCTTCATCCCCCGAAGCGCCGGAGCGGCTGGTTTCCCTGGGTGAGATCGTCGCCACGCACGGCATCGAGGGCTGGCTTAAGCTATCGCCCTACAATCCCGATAGCCCTACCCTATTCTCCGCCAAAGAAGTTTTTCTGGAAAAAGACGGCGCGCGGGCGCCGATGCGCCTTGCGGGCGTTAAGCCGCACAAGCGCCAGCTGCTGATTCATTTAGGCGGCGTCGAGGACATCAACGACGCAAAGAAATGGATCGGCGCCGTCGTGTGCGTCGCCGAAGGCGATCTGGCGCCGCTCGCCGATAACGAATATTATTATTATCAAGTTGTCGGCATGGAGGTCTTCGATACCAAGGGAGCGCGCATCGGTACGATCGCGCGCCTCTGGCCGACGCCCGGCGGCGATCTCTACGTCGTCCAAGACGGCGCGAAGGAATACCTCATCCCGGTCGTGAAGGAGATGATCGCCAAGATCGACTTCGACGCCGGCCGCGTCATCGTCGATCCGCCGGAAGGGTTGTTGGAGCTGTAATAAAAACCGCCGACTTCTTGCTTGCCCTCGTAAAAATTCCTGCTAGGAGTTTTGCGAAAGCAAAACTTCAGGAGGCGTTATGGCTAAGAGCGAGCATAAAACCTTCGGCAAGCCCGACGAGGTTCGGGAGTTTCCCAAAGGCCGCGTCGAGGTCGTGAAGATCGGCGGGTCGACGATCGGCCGGGCGATCTTCGAGCCCGGCTGGCGCTGGTCGACGTCCGTGCAGCCGATCGCGAAGACCAAAAGCTGCGAGGCGCCGCATTTTCAGTATCACGTCTCCGGCGTCGTTCGGGTCAAGATGGATGACGGCCAGGAATTCGACTGCCGCGCAGGCGACGTATCCCTGCTGCCTTCCGGCCATGACGCCTGGGTGGTCGGCAGCGAGCCCGCCGTCGTAGTCGATTTTCAGGGCATGATCGACTACGCGAAAAAGAAATAAGCTAAGCGACTAGCGGGTTTATCCCCACATACCGGCTCCGCGGCTACGTAAAATAGCGCCCTTTGGAGCGGTGGTGTCAGGCGCTGCAAAAGATTGACAACCTTTAACAGATTCTTCATCTTTCCTCTTCACCTCCGCATTTCGCTGCGCTAGAATGCCGCCGATGTCTTTTGCAGCCATCGGTGCGCGGAAGGGGTATTCGAGCCGCTGGCGCGACCGCGGCATTTTCGTCGGCTATTTCATTGTTGCGCTCGGCTTCTTCTTCCTCGTCAACTGGGTGTACCAGGTATCCCGCAAGCCCGCTGAGCTGCTCGCGCCGGCGAGCGAGTCGTTTTACAAGTCGCCCGAACAGACGTGGAAGACCTACGGCGAGCTGTTCGTCAAATATTCGACCGCGGATATCTCGCCCGAGCTGCTCGCGGCGATCGCGCAGGTCGAGGCGGAAGGCAATCCGATCGCGCGCACCTACTGGCGCTGGCAGTGGTCGTGGAACCCGTTCGAGATCTACCGCCCGGCGTCGAGCTCCGTCGGCATGTATCAAATGACCGACGGGACCTTCGCCGAGGCGCGGAATTATTGCGTCAAAGAACATAAAGTCTTTAGCGGCATGGCCTGCCGCTTCACGAGCCTCTATAACCGCGCCCTGCCGAGCCACGCCATCGAGCTCACCGCGGCCTACCTGCAGCAAATCGTGCAGAAAGCGGTCGCCGCCAAAGCCGCTGTCGCGAAGACGACCGCCAACCAGAGGCTAAAGCTCGCCGCCGCCGTCCATCTCTGCGGCGCCGGCAAGGCCGAATCGTTCATCCGCCGCGCCTTCCATCCCGGGTCCGGCGAGAAGTGCGGCGAGCAAAGCCTTCGGAACTACCTCAAGCGCGTCGAGCAGGCGCGCGCCCGGTTTGTCAAGCTGCGGGCGAAGCTCGGGTGAACGTCGGTGTGAAGCTCAAGACTTTAATTCTCGTTGCATTGCTCACCGCCAGTTTTTCCTTCGCCGAAGTAATCACGCTTCCTACGAACGTGCGCGAACATCTTTTCGCGAGCGCATCCAGCGTTAAAATGTTTTACTCGACAAAAGATATTCCGCCAGAACTCATCGACGCTTGCGCGAGAATCACCCGGGAATCATGAGTTTCGACTTGCGAATCCCCGTGAAAAATTCCAAGTCACGGAT
>DASWZY010000282.1:0-5235 GCA_036407055.1 Binatia bacterium | reverse complement strand
CGCCGAATTGTCGGCGAGCCTCCCTTACGCCGGCGGCGACTATATCTATATCCGCGAAGCGTACGGCAAGCTCATGGGTTTTCTCTCGGGCTGGTCTTCCTTCCTGGTGACGTTCTCCGGCGCGATCGCTTTTCTAGCCGTGAGCTTCACTGGTTTCATGGCCTATTTCTTTCCTGTCCTCGGATCGGAAACCGCTTATTTTCATGCGGCGCTGCCGGGCTTATCCATCAGCGTGACGCCGGGGACGATCTTCGCGATCGTGATAGTGATTCTGATCTCCGCGCTGCACTGCGTCGGCGTGCGCCAGGGCTCGACTACGCAGAACATACTCACAGTCATCAAGATCGGCGCGCTTGTCGGCATTATCCTGCTGGCGATCTTCGTCGGGCGCGGCGATACCGCTCATTTCAAGCCGCTCTTCGATTGGTCGAAGATCGGCGGCTTCAGCGTCTTCGGGGCAGCCTTCATTCCCGTGATCTTCGCCTACTCGGGCTGGAACGCGATCATCTATATCGCCGGCGAGGTTAAAGAGCCGGAAAAAACGCTGCCGCGCGCGCTCCTGATGGCGAACCTGATTGTCATCGCGCTCTACCTCGTCATCAACATTATTTATATCTACGCCGTGCCGGTGACGGAGATGAAAGGCGCACTCAGGGTCTCCGAGGTGGCGACGACGGCGCTGTTCGGCCGCGAGACCTCGACCTGGATCACGGCGCTCATCACGATATCGGTCCTCGGCGCGCTCAACGTCGTCACGATGCTGGGGCCTCGGATTTACTATGCGATGGCGCGCGACGGCGTCTTCTTTCACAGTCTCGCGCGCGTGCACTCGCGCTTCGGCACGCCGGTGAGCGCTATCCTCTTGCAGGCCGCCTGGGCCTGCTTGCTCATCCTGACCGGCACCTTCGGTACGCTGTTTACCTTTGTCAGCGTCATCATCACGCTGTTCTCGGCGCTCACGGTCGGCTCGGTCATCGTGCTGCGCTGGAAGCGGCCCGATCTGAAGCGCCCGTACCGCTTGTGGGGCTATCCGATCGTTCCGATCGTCTTCATCCTTACGCACCTTTGGATCGTCTGGGGCTCGCTCAGCCACAAGCCGATCGAGACGGTCTGGGGGCTTTTCATCGTCGGGCTCGGTATACCGGCGTATTTTTACTGGCAGAGCGCGAAGAAAGCTTAACCGCCGCGATGGTCCGGATCACCCGCGTTTACACGCGCACCGGCGACAAAGGAGACACCGCGCTCGTCGGCGGCCGGCGCGTGCCGAAAGACTCGCCGCGCATCGAGGCGTACGGCACGATCGACGAGCTCAACTCGATCATCGGCCTCGCGCGCGCGTTCAATGACGAGAAGTCGCGCAACGCGAAAACGCGGCGCTTTCTCGACGAAGTTCTCGCCAAGATTCAGGACGAGCTTTTCGATCTCGGCAGCGAGCTGGCGACGCCGCCGGACGGGGAATATTCCGGCATGTACCATATCGGCGAGGCCGAGGTGGGGCGGCTCGAGGCGACGATGGACCGCTGCCAGAAGGAGCTCGCGCCGCTCAAATCCTTTGTGCTTCCGGGCGGCGGCAAAGTCGGCGCCTTTCTCCATCAATGCCGCACGGTTTGCCGCCGCGCGGAGCGCGACCTCCTGAGACTTTCGCGCTCCGAGCTCGTGAGCGAATGGGCGATCAAATACGTGAATCGTCTGAGCGATCTCTTTTTCGTGCTGGCGCGCTGGGCGGCGAAGCAGGCGGGCGAGCCCGAGGCGCTCTGGCAGAGAGGTCTACAAGAAGTAAAAAGGAAAAAGTAAAAAGGAAAAAGTAAAAAGGAAAAAGGAAAAAGTGGAGGCCAAAAACAAAGGCCGCCTGAATTTTTGAGAAGCTCCGGAGATTTACTTTTACCTTTTGCCTTTTTACTTTTGTCTTAGGGGGACTTTCATGGGGCTCTTAGATGGGAAAAAAGCCGTCATCTTCGGCGTCGCCAACGAGCGCAGCATCGCGTGGGCGATCTCCGAGGCGCTGTACGCCGAAGGCGCCGAGCTGGCGTTCACTTACGCCGGCGAAATGCTGGAAAAGCGCGTCCGGCCGCTCGCCGAAGGCATCGGCTCGAAGATCATCCTGCCTTGCGACGTGACTAAGGATGAAGAGATCAAGCACGTCTTTCAGACCCTTAAATCGAGCTGGGGCGGCCTCGACATTCTGATCCACGCGATCGCGTTCGCCAACAAAGAAGATCTTTCCAATCCGTACGCGCAGACGAGCCGCGCCGGTTTTCACCTGGCGCTGGATGTGAGCACCTACTCGATGGTCGCGCTCACACGCGAGGCGGCGGCGCTCATGGAAGGCCGCGGAGGCTCGGTCATCACGCTCACCTACATGGGCTCCGAGAAGGTGGTTCCCAATTATAACGTCATGGGAATCGCAAAGGCGGCACTGGAGGCGAGCGTCCGCTATCTCGCCTACGATCTCGGCCCCAACAACATCCGCGTCAACGCGATCTCGGCGGGACCGGTGAAGACGCTCGCGGCCACCGGCATCTCGGGCTTCAAAGACATGCTGCATTACGCCGCCGAGCGCGCGCCGCTCAAGCGCAATATCGAAGCGGAGGAAGTCGGCCGCACGGCGCTGTTTCTCGCGAGCGACCTTTCCGCGGCGGTGACCGGCGAGGTGCTTCACGTGGACGCTGGATATAATATAGTGGGGATGTAGTCGGGAGGGAGAGAGAAAGAGGAGCACCGCTCTGCTTGAACTCATTTCTCTTGCCGATAGCTGACCGCTGATAGATTCCCGGCAAAAGGAGCGTTTTATGTCGTTCAAACAAATCTCGGTTAAACAAGCCCACGATGCCCTGGAAGAAGACCCGAGTGCGATTTACATCGACGTGCGGACCGTGCGGGAATTCACCGCCGGGCATCCCGAGGGCGCGGTCAATATTCCCGTCGCCTTCCCCAATCCCGGCGGCATGATGCTGAACGAGGACTTCGTGCGCGTCGTCGAGGGCCATTTTCCGAAAGAGAAGAAGCTCGTCGTCGGCTGCCAGGTGGGCCCGCGCGCCGACGCCGCGGCGCGGCTGCTCGGCGACGCGGGTTATAAAGATGTGTCCAGCGTCCAGGGCGGCTTCGGCGGCATGCGCGCGCCTTCGGGCGAAGTGATCGCCGAAGGCTGGCTCGGCTTGGGCTATCCCGTGAGCAAAGAAAACGGCGAGGGCGTCAGCTACGACTCCCTCGCCGCGAAAGTGAAATAGCATTTAGGAATTAGGGTTCGGAACCACTACTCGTTTCGTCCCAATTCCCAATCCCCGTTCTTCACGGTTTCCCCACGTATTTGTTCGTCCAGAGCACTCCCTCCTTATTCGAAGGAGCTTGCGACAGGTCTTTGACGATGCCCGCGCCGGTGGCGAAGTTGATGACCTTCTGCCAGCCTTTCTGGTCCATGGTGCCCCATTGCGGCATCGCGTTAACGACCGTCGAATAGGAGAGCTCGAAAACGGCGTTGTCGAGCTTCTGAAACAGACGATGCGAACGCAGCGCCGACTTCGCCTGCTCGGGATTTTTGTGAAACAACTGACCGCCGCGCGAGATCGCGCGCGCGACCGCCATGGCGATCTTCGGGTTCGCCTCGACATAATCGGGGCGCGCCATGAGCACCTCATAAGGATAATCGGTAAATTCCGGGACTTCGCCCTTTCCCAGCGGAATTAAGACATAGCCCTTGCCGCTTGGCTCCGTCACTTCGGCCGAGGGCGGGGAGAGCGCGTAGGCGTCGATGACGTCGTTCATGAGCGCCGCGGGCAGCTCGGGCGCGCCGATGTAGACGAACTTGAGCACGGTCGCGATCGCGCCTGCCTTTTTCACCAGGAATTTAAATATCTGCTCGGACGCGGCGCCGGGGCCGGTCGCGCCGATGGTCGCGAGCGAGGTCAATGCTCTTATACGCGCCTCGATCGGGCTCTGGCGCGTGAGGCCCATTTTGTCGACGAGAGCTTTCCTCAGCACCACGCTCAGCGTCATCGCGCGGTTGTGCGCCTGGATCGCCATCACCGGCGCGCCTTCGACGCGCGCGAGGACGAGCCCTTCGGAAGTCGAGGCGCAGAAGTTGGTCGAGCGGCCGACTACGGCGTTCAAGCACACCGAGCCGCTCGGCGACGGCGTGATTTTGACGCGCACGCCCTCCTGCTCGAAATATTTGAGCTGCTCGGCCACCCAGACCGCGCCGAAGGCGAAGTTCGGCACCGCAGTCAAGAGGGTCACTTCCGGCATTTCTTTCTGCTGCGCGCGTAGACCCGACGCCGGCATCAGCACAGCGGCGAGTGCGAAGGCGACGATTATCGTTCTTCTCATATCGGTCTCCTCTCAGGCTTGGATCTTCACGTGCTCGCTGTGCGACTGCCACTGCAGCGCGCGGCGCTCGATCAGCTCGAAGATCTTGTCGATGACGATGACCATAAGCATGAGTACGATGATGCCGACGAAAACATCCGCCGTACGGAAAAGACCCGCGGCCTGACGGATGAAGAATCCGACCCCTTCGGTTGCGGCGACGAACTCGCCGACGATCGCGCCGATCACGGCAAAAGGGATGCTGGTGCGGATGCCGGTGAAGACGTAGGGCGAAATCGCCGGCAAGATGACTCGGAACGTGAGTTTCCAACCGCGGGCCCCCATGAGCCGCGCGAGATCGACGTATTCTTGGTCGAGCTGGCGCATGCCGGCGTAGGTGTTGAAGAAATTGAGAAAGAACGTGAGGAGGAAGACGACGCCGACCTTCGACCAGATGCCGATTCCCAGCCATACGATGAAAAGCGGCGCGAGCGCCGTGCGCGGGATGCCGTTGAGCGCGATGATGATCGGCTCGAAAACCTCCGCGAGCAGGCGGCTGCGGCCGAAGGCATAGCCGAGCCCCACGCCGAGGATGACGCCGACGGGAAAGCCGATCGCGATTTCCTGAAGCGTTACCCAGCAGTGCTGGATGAGCTCGCCGGAACTAAAGCCGGCGATCATCGAAGTCACGATGCGGCTCGGGCTGCTGATGAGAAATGCGTCGATCCAGCGCTCCGAAGCGATCTGCCACAAAAGAAAAAAACCGCCGACGAACGCGACGCGGACCAATAGGATCCAGATACGGCGCTTGGATAGGAGGCCGCTGCGTTCTGCGGCTTGCGTCCGTTCCTTGGTCGTCGCTTCAATCGTCATCTTGCTACTGCGTCCGGATGTTCAGCTCATGACGAAAGATATTCCACAGCCGGCCGTACG
>DASWZY010000281.1:0-8355 GCA_036407055.1 Binatia bacterium | reverse complement strand
CCAGCGCGCCGCCGAGGAGACGCTGCGCGAGGCCGAGCGCGTGACGCGCCGCGGCATCACGATCAATACCTTCATGCTCGACGACAGCCCGGTGCTGAAAGAGTTCGTCGATGCGCTCACGCGCATCAACCGCGGCCGCGCATTTTACACGCGTCCAGAGCGGCTCGGCGAATACCTGCTCGTCGATTACGTCACCCGCCGCAGAAGAAAAGTTTAAATAAGCCATGGCGGCCGCGGGCCAAAAACGCGTCGTCGGCATTCCCGCTCCGCGCGTCGAAGGGGAGCAGAAGGTTTCCGGCGGCGCGATCTACGCGCTCGACGTCGTCCTCCCCGGCATGTTGTGGGCGAAAGTGCTGCGCAGCCCGCTGCCGCACGCCCGCATCAAGAAAATCGATATCGCCAAAGCGCAGGCGCTTGCCGGCGTCCGCGCGGTGCTCACCGGCAAGGATCTATCCGGCGCGAAGATCGGAAAGAAGATCGTCGATATGCCGCTGCTCGCCGAGGACGTCGTGCGCTTTGTCGGCGAGAAGGTCGCGGCCGTCGCCGCGGACAGCGAGGATACCGCCGCCGAAGCGCTCGATCTGATCGACGTCGAGTACGAAGAATTGCCAGCCGCGCTCGATCCGCTGGAGGCGATGCGACCCGGCGCGCCGCTGATCCATCCGGAAGTCGCCCGTTACGGCGGCCTGGTCCATCCGATCGAGCAGCCCGGCAACGTCATGGTCCGTCTCAACTGGAAGAAGGGCGACGTCGCCGAGGGCTTCAAGCGCGCGGACGTCGTCGTGGAAAATACTTTCCGCGCCGCGCGCGTGCATCACGCCTACATCGAGCCGCACTCGTGCGTCGTCGCCGCCGGAAACGGCGGCGCGGAGGTGTGGGCGTCAACGAAGAGCCCGTACAACCTGCGCGACCAGCTCGCGGCGGCGTTCAAGAGCGCGCCCGAGAAATTCATCGTGCATCCGTGCTACATCGGCGGTGATTTCGGCGGCAAGGGCGATCACAACGACGCCGCGCTCTGCTATGCGCTCTCGTCGCGAACCGGCCGGCCGGTCAAGTTCGTGATGGATTACAACGAAGAGTTCGCCGCCGGTAACCCGCGCCACAGCGCGGTCGTGCGCATCAAAACGGGCGTCAAGCGCGACGGCGCGCTCGTCGCGCTGCAAATCGAGTTCGTCTTCGACAGCGGCGCCTACGCCGCGTTCCGGCCGCAGGGGTTTCTCGTCGGCGCACACGACAGCGCCGGGCCGTACCGCATTCCGCACGTGCTGATCGAGGAGAACTACGTGTATACCAACCGCGTGCCGTGCGGCTACATGCGCGCGCCCGGCCACACGCAGGGCTTCTTCGCGACCGAGAGCCAGATGGATCGGGTCGCGAGAAAGCTCGGCCTCGATCCGGTCGAGTTCAGGCGGCGGAACTTGATGCGTGACGGCGACGTCGCGCCGCTCGGCGAGCCGATCGAGCACATCCGCGCCGAGGAGACGCTCGCGCGCGCTATCAAAGAATCGGCTTACAAAGAGAATAAATCGGAAAATACCGGGCGCGGCGTCGCCGTCGCGCAGTGGGTCTCGAAAGGCGGCGAATCGTACGCGTACGTCGAGATCGCCGCTGACGGCGGGGTGACGCTCTCCGCCGCCGTCATGGACGTGGGATCCGGCGCCTACACGGTCATGCGCCAGGTCGTCGCCGAGGAGCTCGGCGTGCCGCTCGATGCCGTTCAGGTCGCATCGCTCGACACGACCAAAGTGTTGAAGGACACCGGCGTGCGCGGCAGCAGCAGCACGCGCGTCCACGGCAGCGCCGCCTATCTCGCGGCGGCGAAAGCGAAGGAGACGATTCTCGCCGCGGCGGCCAAAGCGATGGGCGCGAAACCGGAGGAGATGGTGCTACACGGCGGCGCGGTGATTCACGGCCGCGCCGAGCGAAGAATGATGTTCGCCGAGATCGTACAGGCGAACGGCGAGCCGATCGTCGCCGAAGGCCATTATCAGAACATGAAAGACGGACCCGAGGCGTCGATGGTCGCGCAGGTGGCCGAGGTCGAGGTGGACCGCGAGACCGGCGCGGTCAAGATCAAGAAAATCACGACCGCGCACAACACCGGCACGGTCGTGAACCCGCTCGGACATCAGGGGCAGATCGACGGCGCGGTCGTCATGGGCATGGGTCAGGCGCGCATGGAAGAGGTCGTGATCGACGACGGCGGCAAGGTCGCGACGGCGAATCTCGGCGACTACAAGATTCCGACGATTCGCGATATTCCCGAATTGAAAACTGCGATTACCGAATCCGCCGCGGGCAGCGGCCCGTATCACAGCATGAGCATCGGCGAAACCGCGATCATGCCGATCGCCGCCGCGATCGCCAATGCCGTCGAAGACGCCGTCGGCGTGCGGATCAAAGAGATGCCGATCACGGCCGAAAAGGTGCTCGCGGCGCTGAAGACGAAGTAATCCTGCGGAGGCTTCGATGGCGCAATCGCAAGACTGGCGCAATCACGGCGTGCGCATCGTGCGCGCGAACGAGTTCGATTCCAAAACGCCGCAGACGCCGGGAATGACCCGCGCGGCGGCGATCAACCGCGCGATCGCCGGCGCGAACAAGCTCTGGGCCGGCAGCGTCGAGATCCATCCCAACGCCAAGACCGCGCCGCATCACCACGGCGTGCTGGAGAGCATCATCTACGTCGTCAGCGGCCGCGCCCGCATGCGCTGGGGCGAGAAGCTCGAATACGTGGCCGACGCCGGACCCGGCGATTTCATCTTCGTCCCGCCGTACGTGCCGCACCAGGAGATCAACGCGCTCGCCCACGAGCCGCTCACCTGTGTCGTCGTGCGCAGCGATCAGGAGCCGGTCGTCGTGAATCTGGAGATCGATTCCGTCGAGAAGCCGGAAGAGGTGAGGTGGGTCGATCCGGGACACCCGAAGACGAAGTAATGGAAAAACTCATCGTCTTCTTTTTGCTGCTATTGTTAAGCGGCTGCGGTAAAACTGAATTTCAAGGCATCCCAGCCGAAAGCTATGTAGGATTTGTAGAAGAATTCACCCGTGACCTCGGAATCCCCAGCGTGGAAACGGCTCCTTCGAAAAATGCTGGGAGAGAAGTTCGGATTTGGGTTCGACCTGCCTTAATGCGGCTCCAGTATTTTGTACGGCTTATCTCCGACGGAAACAAAGTCTCCGGTGATGTAATTCTCTGGTGGGATAATCGTGATATGCCACAAGTCGATCTTTTCCGATCGGCATTTTACGCCGACAATCGATGTAAAAAAACCACGGTAGGAGAAACTTACGACTTTTGTCACGTCCCGCTTCGGAAGTCTCGCAATTGGCAAGAGGTGCAAGCGTTTTTCGAAGACCATTCTATTTGGACTCTGGGAGCGCAGAAGCCGCGGCCTTGGACCGCGTGGGACGGGGTTTCGCTGCTTGTTGAAGCGCGTGACTCGAGCGGCCGCCATCTATATTTCTTCGATAATCCCGTTTTTTCTTACGACACCCAAGACGCCAACGCGGCAAGTATCATTGAGTATACGCAGGACCTAGCTCCGCCCGTCCATTTTCCTTGACAATTCTCGGCCTCCCGTCTTATCCTGCGCTGAAAACATTGTTGTTTTCATTTGGGGAGGCGGGATGGATGCGTCCGACAGCAAGACGGTAAGCAGGATCGTCGGGGTGAGCCTGCGCCAGATTCAGTATTGGGACGAGCGCGGCTTCATCAGTCCGTCGGTCAAGACCGCGGATGGGCGCGGTACGAGGCGCCTTTACTCGTTTTCCGACTTGGTGCAGCTGAAGGTCGTCAAGGACCTGGCCGACCATGGCCTCAGCCTGCAGAAGATCCGCCGCTGCTTGAGGCATCGCAAAGACTGCTTTCCCCATGAGAGCGAGCCGCTCAGCTCGCTCCGCTATCTCACCGACGGCGAGAAGCTCTTCGTCCTCACGAGCGACCGCAAAAAAATTCTTGAAGCGATGGAGCGGCAGTTCGTCTTCTCGCTCGGCATCGGCAGCCTCGTGCGCGAGCTGGGCGGCGAAGTTCGCCGCGTCGTCGCGCGCGACGTGGCGCGCGAGCGCGCTCGCGAAGGAAAGAAGACGGCCGCCTGACGATGGAACAACCCAAGCTCACGCCGATGATCCGGCAGTACCTCGAGATCAAGGGAAGGTACCGCGACGCGATCCTGTTTTTCCGCCTCGGCGATTTTTACGAGATGTTTTTCGACGACGCCGAGAAGGCGTCGAAGATTCTCGACATCGCGCTCACCTCCCGCAGCAAGAGTGAGGACGGCGGCGTGCCGCTCTGCGGCGTGCCGTATCATTCCGTCAATCCCTATGTCGGCAAGCTGCTCGACGCCGGCTACAAAGTCGCGATCTGCGAGCAGGTCGAAGACCCCAAGCTCGCCAAAGGGATAGTCCAGCGCGAGGTCGTCCGCGTCGTCACGCCGGGGACAGTTACAGAGGGTGACGCGCTCGAAGCGCGCGACAACAGCTTTCTCGCGGCGGTCTCGCGCGGCAAGCACGGCTACGGGCTCGCGCTCACCGACGTCACCACGGGCGAATTTCGCTTCACCGTCGCCGCCGATTACGCGGCGCTCAGCGACGAGATCGGCCGCGTGCAACCGCGCGAGCTGATTCACGACAGCGGGGAGGAATCGCTCGCGGCGGATTTGCTCAAGGACTTTCCCGCGCTGCATTTGAGTCCGGTCGCCGCGCACTGCTTCGCAGCTCCGGCGGTTGAGCGTCTGAAAGCGCTGAAGTTATGGGCAGCGCCGCCCGACGAAGAGTGGGAGATGGGCGTACGCGCCGCGGCGGCCGTCGTCGCGTTCCTCGACGAGAATCTGCCGCCGCACGTTAAGGCGCTGCGCGACCTGCGGGCCTATTCGAGCTCGCAATACCTTCTCCTCGACGAGACGACGCGGCGGAACCTGGAGCTTACAGCGGACTTCCAGGGCAACAAAAAGAATTCTCTACTGGGGGTCATCGACCGCACCGATACGGCGATGGGCGCGAGGCGGCTGCGGCAGTGGCTGCTCTATCCGCTGCTCGACGAGCGGGCGATTCGATCGCGCCAGGAAGCCGTCGAGGATCTGGTCGAAAACTACCGCGAGCGGCAAGAGCTCAAAGAGATACTCCGCGGTGTCCAGGACCTCGAACGGCTCGGCGGCAGAACCGTCGCCGGCAGCGCGCAGCCGCGCGATCTCGTCGCGGTCAAGGAATGCCTTCGCGCGGTTCAGCCGATCAAATCCGCGCTCGCGCAGCGCGCCACGGCGATGTTCGCATCGATGGCCGGCAATCTCGCCGATCTGCCGGAAGTCGTCGCGATCGTCGAGCGCGCTGTCGCCGACGAGCCGCCGGCAGCGGTAAAGGACGGCGGCGCGATCCGGCCGGGGTTCAATACCGAGCTGGACGAGCTGCGCTCGATGCGCCGCGACGCCAAGCAATGGGTCGCGCGCTTCGAGGCGGCCGAGAAAAAGCGCACCGGCATCCAGTCGCTCAAAGTCCGCTACAATCGCGTCTTCGGCTACTACATCGAGGTCACGCGCTCCAATCTCGCCGCGGTGCCCGCGGATTATATCCGCAAGCAGACGCTGGCGAACGGCGAGCGTTACATCACCTCCGAGCTCAAGGAATACGAGGCGAAGATCCTGAGCTCGGAAGACGAGATCCAGAAACTCGAGATCGCGCTCTTCGCGCAGGTCCGCGAAAGCATCGCGGCGTATTACGCCGACATGAAGCGCACCGCCGACACGCTCGCAAATCTCGATGCGCTCGTGTCGCTCGCGGAGGCCGCGCATTCGCATCATTTCGTGCGCCCGCAGATCGACGGCGGCCGCGAGATTGTGATCCGCGAGGGACGCCACCCGGTCGTCGAGGCGGCGATCGGCCGCGCCGCGTTCGTTCCCAACGATTGCCGGCTCGATCCCGATTCGTGCCAGATCGTTGTACTCACGGGGCCGAACATGGCCGGGAAGTCCACGTATATGCGCCAGGTGGCGCTCATCGCGGTGCTGGCGCAGATGGGGAGCTTCGTTCCGGCCGCCGAGGCGCGCATCGGCCTCGTCGACCGGGTCTTCACGCGCATCGGCGCGGCGGATTATCTGGCGCGCGGCGAGTCGACCTTCATGGTCGAGATGCGCGAGACGGCGCATATTTTGCGCCACGCGACCGCGCGTAGTCTGATCTTGCTCGACGAGGTCGGGCGAGGCACCAGCACGTTCGACGGCATCTCGATCGCGTGGTCGGTTGCCGAGTCGCTGCACGACTCGCCGCACCGCCCGCGGACGCTGTTCGCGACCCACTACCACGAACTGACCGACCTCGCGCTCACGAACGAGCGCGTGAAGAATTTCAACTTCGCCGTCAAGGACTGGAAGGGCGAGATCGTCTTTCTCCGGAGCCTCGTCGAAGGCGCTGCGAGCCGGAGCTACGGCATCCACGTCGCGAAGCTCGCCGGACTGCCGCCGCTCGTGGTCGAGCGCGCCAAGGAGATTCTCAAAAATCTCGAAGGCGGTGAGCTCGACGAGCGCGGGCGGCCGCGCCTGGCGCGCGGCGCGCGCAAGGACGAGCGCGCGCAGATGCCTCTCTTCGCCGTCGGCGAAGATCGGCTGCGCGAAGAGCTTCGAAGTCTCGACATTTCGACGCTCACGCCGCTCGAGGCGCTGAACCTGCTGAACGCATTCGCCGAGCGGGCGAAAAAGGAGCATTCTTAGATGCAGGTGCGACGCATAGTTCTATTGGTCGCGCTGCTGCTGTCGTTCGCGAGCCATGCGGCGCCCGCGCCGGTTTTGCAGGACCGGCAGCTCTATCTCTCGGCGAAGAACGAATACGATCAGGTCGCCAAAATCAAGCTCACGCCGCAAGCGCGAACGCGCTTCGAGAGAGTCGCCGAGCGCTTCGAGCGCCTGCCGCAAGAATTTCCCAAGAGCCGCTACTGCGACGCGGCGTATTATTACGCGGCTACTCTCCATCAAGAGCTCTACGAATCGAGCCGCGAACAGCGTTCGCTCGATCGGGCGATCAGGAACTTTCGCCTGCTGGTCGGCAAGTATCCGAACGGCGCCTACGCCGCCGAGGGCCGCTATCGCCTCGCGATGGCGCTCGACGCAGGCAAGGGCGACCGCAGAGAAGCGAGGCAGCAGTACGCCATCGTCGCCGCAAAGTATTCGCGCAGCGACTGGGGCCGAAGGGCGCGAGAGCGCGTTGCCGCGCTCGATGCCGCGGCCGAGCAGGAGCGAAAGCACCGGCCGCAGCCGACCGTTGCGGCAACGACTAAGCCCGTTCAGGAACCTGAGCTTCCGAAAGCCGTATCCCTGATAGAAAAACCGCCCGCGTCCGCACAGCCCGCAAAGCCTGCGCCGCAGGTCCTGCGGAAAATCGTCCTCGATCCCGGCCACGGCGGCAAGGACCCCGGCGCGGTCGGCGCCGACGGCATTGCCGAAAAAGACATCGTCCTCGGCATCGCGCAGAAGCTTTCCGAGAAGCTTAAATCGCTGGGGATAGAAGTGGTGCTCACACGGAAAGACGATCGCTTCATTCCGCTGGAGGAGCGGACGGCGATCGCCAACGCGGAAGCGGCCGATCTTTTCATCTCGCTCCATGTGAACGCGAGCCCGAATCCGGACGCGCGCGGCGTCGAGACCTATTATCTCGACAACACCAACGATGAAGCGGCGCTGCGCATGGCGGCGCGCGAGAACGGCATCGCGCGCGACAAGATCTCCGACCTGCAATTTATTTTGAGCGACATGGTTCAGAATTTGAAGCTCGAGGATTCGATCACGCTGGCGCACCGCCTGCAGGGTTCCGTTGTAACCCAGGTGGGTGGACGTTATGGTGAAGTGAGGGACCTCGGTGTCAAAAAGGCGCAGTTTTACGTGCTGGTCGGCGCGCGCATGCCGAGTGTGCTGGTCGAGATGTTCTTCGTAAGCAACCGCATCGAAGGCCGCGCGCTGGCGACCGACGAATACCAACAGTCGCTAGCCGAGGCGCTTTTCGACGGCATCAAGAAATACCAGGAGACTGCGCAGGTCGTGAAAAATCTCTAGCGATGAACAACTCCGCAGAAATCTCGAGCTTGCTGCTCGACGACGCATGGGCGGAGTCCGATCCGGTGCGCGGCGCCCGTTCGTACATCGAGCGCGCCAGGAACGCGCTTTTAGAGCGCCATCGCGCCGGGACGAGCGGCCGTGAAATCGTAACGGCATACACAGCGCTCATCGATCGGCTCGTCATCCGCGTCTTCCAGGCCGCCAGCGAGGATTATGTTCTCCGTTATCCGAGCCTCGACCCGCGCTGCGCGCTGGTCGCGCAGGGCGGCTACGGCCGCTGCGAGCTGAATCCGCAGTCCGACATCGATCTCCTTTT
>DASWZY010000280.1:0-29611 GCA_036407055.1 Binatia bacterium | reverse complement strand
GATTTCTGTCAATGGGAAAAGTTTGGCCAGTGACATCTTAGATGGGGCGCAGCGGAACAAATGTAACACGGCCGCGGTTGGTAGAAAATCATTTTCCTGGCTCAAGGAGATGTTCCACCATCATGTCGCAGACGAATTGGTCCGTAACGCCCACAACCTCACCATTTGGGTCGTCGAGTAGGCTCTTAATAAAGCGGTCTTAGCAGGGTCTAGCAGTGTTCTCTCAGCTTAAAACGGAGGGATCGCATGATTAAAATCAAAAGGGTCTATGAACCGTCCAGACCGCCGGACGGCTATCGGATTCTTATCGATCGGCTCTGGCCGCGCGGACTCTCTAAAGCCAAAGCCTCTATTGATGAGTGGCGCAAGGACCTTGCACCGAGCGATCGGCTGCGAAAGTGGTTTAACCATGAACCGAAGAAGTGGGACGAATTTAGACGGCGCTACCACGAAGAGCTTCGACCAAAGGCAGAAGAACTGCGAGAACTTGCGCGGAAAAAGCGACCTGGAACGATCACTATCCTTTACGGCGCGCGGGACAAGGAACACAATAACGCGGTGGCTTTAAAAGAACTTCTCGAAGAACTGCGATGAAGTGCCGTGAAATCCGGGCTAGGTCAGGTCTTGTTTCTTGAATTCTCCACGATCCGGCTCGCTGTCGAATAATGCAGTCCTAAGTGCCGCGCCACCTCCGTTTGGCTGTAGCCGTGCCGCAGGACCGCTTCGGCGATCGCTCGATTGCGCTTGTCCTTCTGCTTGATGCCGTCGAAGAGCCGGCCGAGCGACGGGCGTCCCAAGTATCTCTGCCGCTTGGGGATCTCCTTGAGTTTTTCCTTCCCGCGGACGCGCCCGAGCAGCCGCTCGACGAACTTCTCGCCTCCCAAAAGGCTCTGCACGACGAGCCCACGCTCGGCGTGCTGTCGGCGCTATCGCTCGCCGTCTGCCTCCTAGCCTGGAGCGGCTTCGCGCGCGCGCACAGGGGGTGAATTGCGCCGTGACTCAGTGCACCTTGATGCGCAGCTGCTTCGCCTTGCATTCACCGCAGATCTCGCCGAGGTCGGGCTCCATCTCGATCTGCAGGTATTCGCCGATGGGCCAACCGGAGCAGTTTTCCGAGAAATGCCAGATACTATCGCCGGGTGATCTGCGATAAACCGCTTCGGATTCTTCGCGCAGATCGATGCGGTGCAAATAAGTTTGGTCGCGCCCGCTCGGGCCGGAGCCGACGTGGAGTTGCGTGCAGCAGTGTGGACAGAAAGTCACGAGCGGTGAGTAGAATACGTAATCGAGCTCGAGGTGGCGCAGGGTGAACCTCTGCTGGCAATGATGGCAACGAACCGAGATCGTCCACTGCGTGCGTCTGGCCATCGTTCTCTTCAGCTCCGCCGGGCCGCCTTCGCTTCACGCCGCCGGGCGTGCAAGACGGGCTCGGTATAGCCGTTGGGCGCAGAGCGGCCGTTGAAGACCAAATCGAGCGCGCCCTGAAAGGCGACGCTCTTGTCAAAGTCCGGGGCCATCCGGCGGTAATTCGGATCGCCGGCGTTCTGCCGGTCGACGACCTCGGCCATGCGCTTGAACGTCTCCAGCACCTGCTCGCGCGTGACGATGCCGTACTCGAGCCAGTTGGCGATGTGCTGGCTCGAGATGCGCAGCGTGGCGCGGTCTTCCATAAGCGCCACGTCGCGGATGTTCGGGACCTTCGAGCAGCCGATCCCCTGATCGATCCAGCGCACGACGTATCCGAGGATGCCCTGCGCGTTGTTGTCGAGCTCGCGGCGGATGTCGTCGGGCTTGAGCTCGCGATTGAGCCGCGGCGGCGTCAAAATGTCGTCGAGGCTCGCGCGCGGGCGGCGCGCCAGCTCCGCCTGGCGCCGTTGAACATTCACATAATGATAGTGCAGTGCGTGGAGCGTCGCCGCCGTCGGCGACGGCACCCAGGCGGTATTGGCGCCGGCCTCGGGATGCGCGATCTTGGTCTTTACCATCTCGCGCATCTCGTCGGGCATCGTCCACATGCCCTTGCCGATCTGCGCCTTGCCGGGTAGCCCGGTCTCGATGCCGATGTCGACGTTCCAGTCCTCGTAGGCCTTGATCCACGGCTCGGCTTTGATCTCCTCCTTCGGGAGCATCGGCCCCAGCTCCATGCTGGTGTGGATCTCGTCGCCCGTGCGGTCGAGGAATCCCGTGTTGATGAAAACGATGCGCTCACGCGCCGCGCGGATGCATTCTTTCAAATTGACCGTGGTTCGGCGCTCCTCGTCCATGATGCCGATCTTGATCGTGTTGCGCTCAAGGCCGAGCGCCTGCTCGACGCGCCCGAACAGTTCGGCGGTCGCCGCGACTTCTTCCGGGCCGTGCAGCTTGGGCTTGACGATGTAGATGCTGCCGGCGCGGCTGTTCGCTTTTTTGCCTTTGATGTCGTGCACCGCGGTGAGCGCGGTTATCATCGCGTCGAGGAATCCCTCCGGAACTTCCTCGCCGGTCTCGATCGTGACTGCGTCGGTATACATATGAATACCGACGTTGCGCACGAGCAGGAGACTGCGGCCGGGCAGCGTGAGCGTTTCACCCGCCGGTGTCGTGAACGTCTTATCCGCGTTTAAGCGCCGCTGGACCGGCGTGCCGTTTTTATCGAACGTTGCCTCGAGCGTTCCCTTCATAATGCCGGTCCAGTTGCGGTAAACTTTGGTCTTGTCCTCGGCGTCAACGGCCGCGACTGCGTCCTCGCAATCCTCGATGGTCGTGATCGCGGCCTCGACGACGACGTCTTTCACGCCGGCAGGGTGCGATTTGCCGATCGGGTGGCTGCGATCGATTTGAATCTCGATATGAGCGTTGTTGTTGCGGAGCAGAACGGCGGAAAGCTCGCCGTTCTTTTGCCGATAGCCGGCGAACTTCCCCGCACCGGCGAGACCGGCGACCGAGCCGTCTTTCAGTTCCATCGCGAGGTGCTTTGCGCCGCCGTCCTGTAAGAAATATCGCGTGACGTCCGCAAAGCTGCCGCGTTCCAGGCCGATCGCTTTATCGAGAAAATCGGCGACGTAGGAAATGACTTTCGCGCCGCGGCGGGGATTGTAGGATTCGCCTTTCTCGCAGCCGCCGTCTTCGGGAATCACGTTGGTGCCGTAGAGCGCGTCGTAGAGGCTGCCCCAGCGCGCGTTGGCGGCATTGAGCGCATAGCGCGCGTTGTCGAGCGGCACGACAAGCTGCGAGCCGGCGATCTCGGAGATCTCGGGGTCGACGTTCGCCGTCGTGACCTTGAAATCGGGGCCTTCAGGCAGCAGATAGCCGATCTCTTTGAGGAAGTCTGTGTATTCTTTTCGATCGAAGGGGTCCTTGCGCGCTCGATGCCAGCCGTCGATCTGGGCTTGGAGCGCGTCGCGCTTGTCGAGCAGCCTGCGGTTTTTCGGGCCGAGGTCTTTCACGATGGCGCCGAGCGCGCGCCAGAGCGCTTCGGGGTCAACACCCGTTCCGGGGGCAATCTCATCCCGCACGAGGCTGTAGAGCTTCTCGTCGATGTCGAGCCCGCCCGCATGGACCGGCATATCGTTCTCCTTCGCCGAAATCATAGTTAGGCCATCCACGGATGGCAATAGACCCCGGGTGGCTCGCCCGGACAATTTTTTTGTTGACGTAAGGAAAAATCTCCGGTTACACTCTTCGCCATGAAAGCCACTTTGGCTGTTTTGATCGTTGGTTTTGTCGCAGCGCTCGGCGCCGGATGCGACATGCATCTTGCGCGGCTTACCGGCGCGCCGCCGCCCGGGCCGCCGGAGCGCAGAGCGGCCGCGGATTGCAAAGGTTCCGGCTGCGCTCAAAGCGCCGTCGCTTCGGCCAAGCCGATGCTTCCACCGCGGCCGGCCGAGCGCGTCGGCCCCGCGGCGCCGCTCGTTGGACCCAGGCTCGCGGCGCTGCTCGCGCGCGACGAGCTGGAAAAACTAGTCGCCGGCCGCGTCGTGCTCGATGCGCCGGAGCGGATCCGCGCCGGCGGCACTATGCGTATCGAGGCGCGCCTCGCGGAAAACCTCCGCGACGACTTCGTCAAGAGCCTTAAAGACCTCGGCATGGCAAATCCGGAAGCGATCGCCGAAGCGAGCGTCATCAAGGCCAATCTCTCGGGCGACGGCTTTCAGGTAACGGCGCCCGCCGACGACGTGAAAGGATTGTCGGCCGATGCACAATCGTGGTCCTGGGAAGTGACGCCGGTCCGCTCCGGCGTTCAGCCGCTGGTGTTGACGTTGACCGCGAGCGTCAAAGTTCCGGGCGGCGGCGAGGAGGAAAAAGACCTGCCGGCCGTCACGCGGCAAGTGGCCGTCGAAGGCGGGTCGTATTCGCCGGGCGGATTCGTGCTGGCCGAGGGCTGGTTATGGCTATCGGCAATCGCGCTTGTCCTGGCGGCGATTTCCGTCTGGGTGGCCAATCGCCGCCGCACGGCTCGCGAGCACAGAACCTTTTGGCCGGGCTGATCGTCGTCAAGCGACGCATCGCCCCACGATCCATTCGCCCCTGAAAATAGGCTCCAGCCGCGCTTGACCCGCGTTTCGGACGGATTATAAAGTCACGCATGGGTATCCGGACGATCGCCGTCGTTATCGCCGCGATTCTCATATCCGCGCGCGCGTTCGCCGCCGAAGAAAAAATTCGTATTACTTACGCCAACAACTCGCTGACTTTCCTCGCCGCCTTCATCGCCAAAGACAAGGGCTTCTACGCGAAAAACGGTCTCACGGCCGAGCTGATCCAGGCGCGTCCGGCGGTCAACATCGCGGCGCTCCTCAGCGGCGATGTCGACTATGTGGAGGTCTTCGGCTCGGCGATCCGCTCGGCGGCGCGCGGCGCGCCCATCCGGGCGTTCTCGAACAGTATCAAGGCACCGTTTTTCAGCCTCGTCGCCCAGCCGTCGATCAAGAGCGTCAAGGAGCTGAAAGGCCGTGTCGTCGGCGTCGCGAGCGTCGGCGGCACGAACCAGATCAGCGGCCGTCTGCTGTTCCAGCATTTCGGTGTCGACCCGGACAAGGAGATCAAGTTTCTGGGAATCGGCGAGGAGAAGTTCGTCGTCGAGGCGTTCAGAGCCAAACGCGTCGACGCGATTCTCGTCGCGCCGCCGTTCTCGGTCATGATGAAGCGCGAAGGCTATCCCGTGCTCGCGAACGCCGCCGATGTCGTCGCGTTTCCGCTCGCGGGGCTGTCGACAACCGTCGACAAAATTAAGCAGAACCGCTCGCAGGTGAAGCGCGTGCTCAAATCCGAGATCGAGGCGCTCCGCTACCTCCGTGACGACGCCGCCGGGTCGACCGATGTCATACGCCGGCGCTTCGCGATGGACGATCAGCTCGCGCGCGACTGCTACGCCGTCATCGCCAACGCCTTCAGCCGCGACGGCAAAATCCCGGTCGCCTCCGTCGACAACGTGCTCAATCTGGAGAAGAAAGAGGGTTCAATCTCGAAGAATGTCACGGTCGAAAACGTGACCGACCTTTCCATCGCCGAGGAAGTCTTAAAAGAGCTCGGTCGCTGACGGCTGATAGGCATTCAACCGAAAGGAGACGTCGATGGTACGATCGTCTTGCCTGTTCGCGGCGATTCTTTTACTGCTGGGGATCTCCCCGGCGCAGGGGGATTTCGAAAGGTCGCGCGACAAGCCCGAATCGCCGGAATACGAGGCCGGGCGCAAGGCCGTCGAAGCCAAGGACTACAAGACAGCTTTACAAAACTTGACAAAGGCGGCGCAGAAGCTGCCCAACGACGCCGACGTCCACAACCTGCTCGGCTACAGCTATCGCAAGCTCGGCGATACCGACAAAGCCTTCGAACATTACCGAACCGCGCTCAAGCTCGACCCCACCCATCGCGGCGCGCATGAATATCTAGGCGAACTCTACCTCGAGACCGACCGTCTGCCGGAGGCGGAACAACAACTTCAGGCGCTCAAAAAGAGCTGCCCGTGGTTCGGCAAATGCGAAGAATACGACGATCTCAAAGCGGAGATCGACAAGTACAACGCGAAGAAAAAATAGGCCTTAGACTGCTTCGACGACGAAGTCGAAGCGGCCCGTCTTGACGCCGCTCGCGCGCAAGTCCAGCAGCAACTTCGGGTTGAAAATGCCGTCGCGCTTGTTGCCAGCCTCGCCGGGAAAATAGAGCTGCGTCGTCAGCACGCCGCGATTCGGCGGCTGCACGCGCACATGAAAATGACGTGTGCGTCCGGGATAGAGCCCCGGCACAATCGTTTCCAGACGGTATCGCCCCGATTCGTCCGTGAACTGATGGCCGCGCAGACGAAAGCCCTCGTTGTCGTAGTTTCCGTTCGCGTCCGCCTGCCAGAAATCGACCAGCGCCCCGGCGACCGGCTTGCAGCGCGTCGAGCGGACATGGCCTTCGATCACGATCGGCATCCCTTCCATCCCGGCTTCGCGCAGCGATTTGCGCTCGGGCGAGCGCGGCTTGAAAAACGGGCCCGGCGTCTGCGCGGCCGTGGCGCCTGCTTCGCCGCAAGCGGGCGTCGGCTCCAGCGTCGCCGCGAAGGATTTCGAGAAGCACCAGAGAGCCGGCGCAGCCAGCATGAAAAGCAAAAATAGCCTTCGGTTGGGATTTTCCAGCGTCACGAAGTTAAATTGACACTCGCGGCGAGCGTTTACAACGCGCAAGGCCGGTGAAATACTGAAGCGAAAGGGACGAGCTATGAAAGCGATCCGCATCCACCGTTTCGGTCCGGAAGACGTCCTGCAATACGAAGAAGCGCCGAAGCCGAGCGCCGGCGCCGGCGAGCTGCTGGTAAAGGTCGAAGCGGCGGCGCTCAATCGCGCCGATCTGAGCCTCAGGCGCGGCACTTACAGAGTCGCGCCCGAGGACCTGCCGATCATTCCGGGCCGTGAATTCTCCGGACGCGTCGACGCGGTCGGGCCGGGCGTGAGCGACTTTCACACAGGCCAACGGGTCGTCGGCTACCCAAGCAAGGGCGGATACGCGGAGTACGCCGTAAGCAAGGCTTCGCTGGCACGGCCGGTGCCCGACGGCATCGAGCCGGCGATTGCCGCGGCGGTGCCGACGGTTTGTCTCACCGCCTGGTTTGCGCTGCTGGAGGACGGCGCGCTGAAGCCGGGCCAGACTGTTCTCATCCAGGCTGGAAGCAGCGGCGTCGGCCATGTCGCCGTGCAGCTCGCCGCCGTTCTCGGGGCGGCGCGCGTTTTTACGACCGGCGGCGGACCCCAGAAATGCGCCCGCCTGCGCGAGCTGGGCGCGGAGGCGATCGACTACACGAACCGGGATTTTCGCCAGGAGATCATGAAAATGACCTCGGCGCGCGGTGTGGACGTTGTGCTCGAAATGGTGGGCGGCGATATTTACACAAAGAGCCTCGAAGTCCTGGCTCCAGGCGGCCGGCTCGTATCGATCGGCGGCGCCATCTGGCCGATCCCCGACAAGCCACCCGAGCTTACCGACGGACGCAAAGCGACTCGCTTTTCGATCACGAATTACCTCAACGCTCACCCCGAGCGCTTCAAACAGCTCGATGCCTTCTTTGACCTGATCCTGCAGCAAAAGCTCCGAATCGTGATCGATCGAGCGTTCCCTTTGTCCGAAACGCGCGCCGCCCAGCGCCATCTCGAAGGGCGCGATCACTTCGGCAAGATCGTTCTTGTCATGACGTGACGGGGCCGTTTTCCCCGCTGCACCTGAAAATATTCTTGTCAGCCCGCCCGTATTCGTTGTAAAATCCACCTCGGCAATTTTTTGCCGGGAGGATTTTTCATGGCGAGACATGCGATCGTTCTTTTTGCGGCCCTGTTTCTTCTTGCCCAGGCGCTGCCGCCGGCCGACGTTTACGCGCAGGGGCGCCGCGTGCGCGCGGCGGTCCAGAAGGTCGTCGAAGACAATCAGACGCCTTACGTCGCCGCGGTCCTGATGGAAGCGCGGACGGGACAGATCCTCTTCGAGCAGGACATCCACAAGCCGTGGCCGCCGGCATCGCTCACGAAGATGATGCTCATGCTGCTTGTCGCCGAGAAGGTGAAGCAGGGCGCGCTCAAGCTCGATGAGCCGATCGACGTTTCCGCGAAAGCCAGCAAGATAGGCGGCTCGCAGGTCTACCTGAAGCAGGGCGAGCGGTTCACGCTCGAAGAAATGATGAAGGCGATCGTGATCCACTCCGCGAACGACGCGTCGGAGGCCGTCGCCGAGAAGATCGCCGGCGACGCCGACGCCTTCGTCGTCATGATGAACCAGCGCGCGCAGGAACTCGGCATGAAAGACACGAAATATTTCAACGCGCACGGCCTGCCGCCGGAGAGAGGGCAGCAGCCGGATGTGACCAGCGCCTACGACATCGCGCTGCTCGCGCGCGAGCTGGTGAAGTATCCCGAGATTCTCAAATGGTCGTCGACGGCTAAGGATACCTTTCGCGACGGCAAGTTCGTCTTGGAGAACACCAATCACCTGATCGGCCGTTTCCCCGGCGCCGACGGCCTCAAGACCGGCTCGTATCACGAGGCGGGCTTCAATCTCGCCGCGACCGCCGAGCGCGACGGCATGCGGCTTATTTCCGTTACGATGGGCTCGGCGTCGAACAAGGTCCGCTTCCGCGAAGGCGCCAAACTGCTCGCCATGGGCTTCGCCGAATACAAGATGCTGACGCTGCTGAAGCCCGGTGAAACTATCCAGCAGGAGGTGAAGATCAAGGGCGGCCAGGTGAAGACGATCCATGCGGTCGCCGGCGGCCCGGCGCAGATTCTCGTCAAGCGCTCCGACGAGAAGGCGGTCAAGTCGTCCGTCCAGCTCACCAGCCCGGTTTGGGCGCCGCTCAAGAAAGGCGACAAGCTCGGCGAGATGACGCTCATGCTCGGCGACAAGTCGTTGGGAAAGGTCACGCTCGTTTCCAACGAGGACATCCGCCAGTCGAACATCATCTGGCGCCTCTGGGACCGCTTCTTCTAGGCGAGAAAAATCAGTCTTTCAATTAAAAGGCCCGTCCGTTCACGCGGAGGGGCCTTTTTGTTTCTTGACGCGGCGCGCGGATTTCCCTAGGGTCTTGGTGCCGTCGCGAGCGCGTCATGCTGGATTTTCTCAAGCCGACCCATCCCTGGGGTTTTCACGTCCTGCGGCTCGTCGCCGAGGCGCAGCAGGGCGGCGGCGATCTCTTCGACATCGCGCGTTTGTGCGAGCGGCTGAATCCCGGCGACTTACCGGGGTGGGAGAACGGCTGGCTCGAGCTGGCCAAAAGCACGGAGGTGGCCGCGCGCGAGGCGCTCGCCGGCGGCCGTCGCGAGACGGCGCGCGTAAAATTTTTTCACGCGAACCAATACTATCGCATGTCAGATGTTTTCCTGACCGCGGGCGAGATGGAGCGCAAGCAGCAGCGCTTCTTGAAGGCGCAGGAAAACTTCCGCGCCGCTGCGGCGCTCTCGCTGCCGCCGATCGAAGTCATTCGCGTCCGCTGCGGCGACGAGGAGTACGACGGCTATTTCTGCCATCCGGGGAATCCCAAGCCGGGCGCGTGGCCCGGGGTTCTCTATCTCGGCGGCGCGGACGCATACGCCGAGGAGATTTATTTCAGCGCGCGCCCGATGCTCGCGCGCGGCTGGGCGGTGCTGCTGGTCGATACGCCCGGGCGCGGCTCGTCGCATTACGTGAAAAACATTCCGACGCGGCCGGACTACGAGGTCCCGGCGCGGGCTTGCATCGACTATCTCATCTCACGGCCGGAGATCGATCCGGACCGCATCGCGCTCGCCGGCATCAGCATGGCCGGCTACTACGCGCCGCGCGCCGCCGCCTTCGACCCGCGCGTCAAGGCGCTGGTGTGTTGGTCGGGCTGCTACAGCCTTCTCGACGATCTTTATCTATTTTGTCCAGCGCTGCAGCCGACTGTGCGGCGCATTCTCGGCGGCGTCGACGACGCCGAGGCGCGCGAGCGGCTGAAGGCGTTCACGATGGCGGGCGCGGCGGCGAAGATAATATGCCCGGCGCTTATCACGCACGGCGGCGCGGACCGGCTCATGCGCGTCGAAGGCGCGCAGCGTCTCTTTGCGGAGATCGGCAGCGCGGACAAGACGCTCAAGATTTATGACGACCCGAGCGCCGGCGGCACGATCCATTGCAGCCACGACTACTGGGAGCACAATATCCCGTTCATGCTCGACTGGCTGGAAGAGCGATTATAAGAAAGGAGCCAACATGGCCGAAGGCTTGATCGAACAACGCGAGAGCGATGTCGTAACGCTCACGCTCAACCGGCCGGAGATATCCAACCGCTTGAGCGATATCATAATCGGCGAGCTCGCCGACCGCATCGACGCGGCCGCGAAGGATGCGCGGTTGATCGTCTTGAGAGCCGCCGGCGACGACTTCTGCCTCGGACGCGAGGCGATGGGCCAGCGCCGGCCGCAGACAGAGGCCTATGATTTTCGCGGAGCTGCCGAAGTCATATTCAACTGCTACGACGCGTTCCGCCGCTCGAAAGCGCCGATCCTCGGTGTCGTGCAGGGGAGGGCGGCGGGATTCGGCTGCGCCCTGGCGGCGCTCTGCGACATCACGCTCGCGAGCGACAAGGCGCGCTTCCAGGTGCCCGAGATGGGGCACAACATCATGCCGACCATCGCGATGTCGGCGCTGATCGACCGCGTGCCGCGAAAATCGCTGTTGTACCTGGTCTATTCGACCGAAGAGGTCGGCGCGGGCGAGGCGCTCGCGGCGGGATTGGCGAGCAGCGTCGTTGCGCACGGCGCGCTCGACTCAGCCGCCAACGATTTGATCGACCGGATGAAAAAATATCCGGTGCCGGCGGTGCTCGCCGTCAAGGAATACGCGCGCTATGCCTACGGGATGGATACGGCGGCGGCGAACGACTTCGCTAAGAACGTCCATGCGACGATCAACACGTCGTCGAAGATGCGGCGGGAATGATGGATTTGGGCGGTTCGCAAACCGCCCCTACTCGAAACGCAGAACTCGAAACCCGAAACGATTTTACTGCTTGATCGGTTCCGTGCCCACCCATTTGCCGATATCGACCACGATGCCTTCCGGCCCCTGGTACTTCGCCTCGTAGTGCGCGGGGCTGCCGAGCTCGATCGTCGCGATCTTCTTGGCACCCACGCTCTCAAGAACGCGCCCGGCTTCGTCGTCGTTCTCGACGGAAAAACCGATATGGTCGATGCCCTGATGCTCGTCGGCGACGCCGCGCAGCGGCAGCACGGTGATGTTGATGCTGCCGTCGGAGAGGTCGATCGCCCGGTTCTTCCGCTTCTGGGTGATCTTCATGCCCAGCGCCTCGACGAAAAAGTTCGCCATCTTCTCTACGTCGGCCGCGCGATAAGCGATGTGACGGATTTTCCCCATAACGGCACCCCCTTCGGAATGAAATCGATTCTAGGCGGCGGGATTCCGAGTGTCAAGGTTCGCGCCGTTGACGAATCACACGCGTTTGCATACTTTCAATCCGGTTTATTGGGTGATGCAGCGCATGCGCGCCGTTTTACGATACATATCGCGCGTTATTTCTGCCGTGGCCGTGATCGCGGTTACCGGCTGCGGCGCGAGCCCGCTTTATGTCCAGACATCGGGAACCGTGGGCCCGCTGCAGTGGGAAGCGATCGACCTGGAGCCAGGGCGTAGAACCGTCGACGGAAAAGAAGTCGACGTCTACGATTTTACGCTGGTTGTGCGCGAAACGCACGGCGTCGGGCTGACGTTCACCGACATTTCGAGCGCCATATACGGCGGCGGTTGGGTCGGCGGCAGTCGATGGACCGAAAAGTTTGAAGTTCCACCGTACTGCGAGCTGCACCTGCCGTTTTCCAGCTATGGCTTCAAAGCGCCGCTTTGGTTTGTCAGGCTCATCGGCAGCGATGCGAAAGGTCAACTCGTCGACGTCAAACTGCCGGTTGCGTTGCCGGAACCGCAGCAGCTAAGGAAAATCGACGAGCAAAGCTTTGCGCCGGCAGTGAGCGCCGCACGCGAGCAGGCTCTAAGCTCCAGTCTCCTCGCAAACCTAAGTTTAGATGAGCGCCGCCGCCTCCGAGTGGCTGACAACGGCGGATTGAATCCGAAGGAGCTCGGATCATTCTTCTTGTCGGGCGCAGAGCGAAAAGCGGCTCCGATGTCCGGCGCGATGGTGACGTTCGATTCCAAGGTGCCACAGGCGTTGCGAAGGGGACTCCGGAACATTGCGGGTGCGTTACTTTCCGGGGCTTCTGCCAACTCTACGGTTTCCGTTCCCGTCGATTTGCCGGAACCGTTTGGGAAGGAAGGAACGGTACGTTTAACTTATATCGGACGCGAATCACGTCCCGGAGCCTGCTTCCGTGACATTTTGATCGAGGTCCTGAATCCCGACGTCCTCGCGGCCGGTGAAGACGGCAAAGCGTCCCGGTCGATGCATCAATTCAGTTTCGGCACGGGTTGGGCGGAGGAAGAGCGACGCGCGCTTGCCACGGTGTTGGAGCATATGCCGGAGCGATGGCTCGGTGATATCGAAGGCCTCACGTTCGCCCGCGATGTCACGCATCCGACGGAACACGAGCTCGGCGGAGATTATCGGCCAGGCCCAAATACGATCACGATGTATGACCGCGCCTTCGAAGTCTTCAGCACGCGTTTCGTCCCGTCGAATCGGGCTGCCAGAGCCGTCGCGCACGAGGTCGGCCACGCTTTCGACTACGTCCCGCTTCGCCGCGCAGCCGAGCGCTACTTTACCGCTCTGTTGCAACTTGAAGCGTTCGAGCGATACAGGATTCCAGGCACAAATGAGTACCGTATTCCTATCGGCGAGCAACAGGCGTGGAAAGCGAATCGGAAAGAAGTTGCCGACGCGATGGAGGCGACTCACCTGTCCCGCTCCTTGTCGGGCAGCCGCTGGCATTTCGATCCCGCTACGCAGATGTTTAAAGGGATCGATGAAAATAGTTCTGACGACTCGAGCAGTATGTTCCGCAAGGCTGCCATGTTGGACGGTCCGGTCCGCATCACTCGTTATGCCGAGCAAAGCTGGGAGGAGTACTTTGCCGAGTGCTTCTCCTTTTATGTCGTCGACCCGCAGCTTCTGGAATTGCTCCGTCCCAACATTTACGCCTACTTCACCAAGCAATTCCCTCGCTGACTGGTCGGTTGACGCAGGTGCCCGCTTTGCATAGTCTTCAAAGCGCCGGAGGATAGAAAATGAAGCGCAGCAGCGACCGTATTCTCACCACGCACGCCGGGAGCCTCCCGCTGCCGCCGGACTTGAAAGAGATGCTGGTAGCGAAGAACAACGGCCAGCCTTACGACAAGGAGGCGCTGGCGCAGCGCGTGAAGAGCGCGGTCGCCGAAGCGGTCAAAAAGCAGCTCGACTGCGGGCTCGATATCATCAACGACGGCGAGCTCGGGAAACCCAACTTCTCGCGCTACGCGCGCGAGCGGCTCTCGGGCTTCGTCGAGCGGCAGGCGCGGGGGGACGAGCGCCCCTCGACGATCTACGGCCGCGACCTGAAAGAATTCGCCGAGTATTTCCAGAAGCGGACAACGACGATGCGCGGCGAGAACGTCTGGCGTGTCTTCTGCAACGGGCCGCTCAAATACATCGGCCACGACGCGGTCAAAGCCGACATCGACAATTTCCGCGACGCGCTCAAGGGCCACAAAGTCGAAGAGGCGTTTCTCCCCGCCGTCGCGCCCGGCACGCTCGAGCACTGGCTCAAAAACGATTACTATAAGACCGACGAGGAATATCTCTTCGCGCTCGCTGACGCGATGCGCGAGGAGTACAAGGCGATCGTCGATGCCGGCTTTCTCCTGCAGATCGACAACCCCGACCTGCCTGACGCCTGGCAGGTCTATCCGGAGATGAGCGTCGCGGACTATCGCAAGTACGCGGAGATGCGGGTCGATGCGCTCAACCACGGACTACGCGGTCTGCCGCCGGACCGGATTCGTTTCCATACCTGCTGGGGCAGCTATCACGGCCCGCACAAATACGACATCCCGCTGCGCGACATCGTCGATCTGATCCTGAAAGTGCGCGCGAACACTTATTCCATCGAGGCGGCGAACGTGCGCCACGAGCACGAGTGGCGGGTGTGGGAAGAAGTGAAGTTTCCCGACGGCAAAGTCCTCGTGCCAGGCGTCGTCGGCCATGCGACCGATATCGTCGAGCACCCGCGGCTGATCGCCGACCGCCTGATCCGCTACGCGAAGATCGTCGGGCGCGAGAACGTCATGGGCGGGACCGACTGCGGCCTAGGCCCGCGCGTCGGCCACGCCAACATCGCCTGGGCCAAGTTCGAGGCGATGGCCGAGGGCGCGCGCATCGCTACGAAAGAATTGTGGGGCAAATAATTTTTAGTAGGCGATCGTTCATGGCTGGCGAAAAAATCGTAGTCGATCGCGCGAGCAAGCTCTTTCTCGAAGGCACCGTCGTCGCGTTCCGCAACATCGAGCTCAGCGTCCGCACCAACGAGATTCTCTGCATCGTAGGACCTTCCGGCTGCGGAAAGACAACGCTGCTCCGTTGCATCGGCGGGCTCGTCGCGCCGACCTCCGGTCGCGTCCTGATCGACGGCGCGGCCGTCGACCGCCCGCGCGCCGGCGTCGCGATCGTGTTCCAGCATTTCGGCCTGCTGCCGTGGAAGACCGTCGCGGCGAACGTCGCGTTCGGCCTCAAAGTCGCCGGCGCGCCTCGCCGCGAGATCGCGGAGCGCGCGGCTCACTACATCAAGGTCGTCGGCCTCGGCGGCTTCGAGAATAATTACCCGTACCAGTTGAGCGGCGGCATGCAGCAGCGCGTCGGCCTTGCGCGCGCGCTCGCGACCAATCCGGAGATTTTGCTCATGGACGAGCCGTTCGCCTCGGTCGACGCGCAGACGCGCGAAGTGCTGCAGGAGGAGCTGCTCGGCTTGCACGAGCGCGAGCGCAAGACGATGGTCTTCATCACCCATTCGATCGACGAGGCGCTCGTGCTCGGCGACCGCGTCGCGGTGATGGCGACGCATCCCGGACGCGTCAAAGAGGTGCTGCCGGTCGAGTTCTCGCGTCCGCGCGATCCTGCTGTTGTGCGTGCCGATGCGCGTTACGCGGAACTGAGAAATCACATCTGGAGCGAGCTGCGGCCGACGACGGTGGTGTAAGACGATGAGCATAAGCAAATCCGATCCGCGCATCGCCGCCGCCGGCGTGACCTCCGCCGACCAGGAATTGATGCGCGAGCAGGAGGCGGCGCGGACTCGCGCGGGCGCGCTCCAGCGCCGCGCAGCCATCGGCCGCCTTGCGATCCGCCTCGTGTCGCTGCTGATCGTCCTCGGCGGCTGGGAATATTTCGGCCGCCAGACGAATCCGATTCTTTTTACTTATCCGACGGCGGTCGCGCAGGCGGCGGTCAAGATGATCGCGAGCGGCGAATTGTGGAAGTATCTCTCGCAAAGCCTGATCGTGCTCTTCGCCGGGCTCGGCCTCTCCTCCGTATTCGGCATCGCCCTCGGCCTTGCCATGGCGCGCTTTCGCGTGATCGACATCGCGCTCGATACCTACATCACGGCGCTCTATTCGATCCCGTCGGTCGCGCTCGTGCCCGTGCTGGTGCTGTGGTTCGGCTTCGAGATCACCGCCAAAACGGCGGTCGTTTTTCTCTTCACGTTCTTTCCGATCGTGATCAATACCTATCAGGGCGTCAAAAACGTCGATGAGCGGCTCCTCGAAGTCGGCCGCGCGTTTCGCTGCGGCGAGCGCGACCTGTGGCTGCATATCGTTCTGCCGGCGGCGCTGCCGTTCATCGTCGCGGGTTTGCGCCTCGCGATCGGCCGCGGCCTCATCGGCATGGTGCTGGCCGATCTCTACACCGCGATAACGGGCATCGGCTATCTCATCGCGCGCTACGCCAGCACCTACCGCACCGACGCTATGTTCGTGCCGATCGTGACGTTGGGCATTTTGGGCATAACGCTGACCGGCCTCTTGCGTTTCGTCGAGCGGCGCATCGCGCCTTGGGCGCACCAGGCTGGCCGCGAATGACCAGGTTGCTGAAAAAGTCTCATATGCTTCGTTGCGCTCGGCCCGCTTCGCGTCGACGTACAGAAAGAGTACGCCTCCGCTCGCGGACATTCGCGCGCCTCGCCTCTGAGATCTTTTTGAGCAACCTGCAACTTAATCACCGGAGGATACAATGATTATTAAATCAACCGTTTGGGTTTGTCTTACAACCGCAATGGCATTTGCGGTCTGCGCTTCCGCTTTTGCCGCCGATCCGGCGTGCAAGGAGATGCGCAAGGTGAAGCTCGGCGTCTCGGTCTCGCCGCCGAACGTCGTGCACACGCCGGTCTTCGTCGCCAAGTCGCTCGGCATTTTCAGCCGCCACTGCATCGACGCGGAGATTCTCGAATTCGAAGGCGGCGCCTCGGCGGCAAACCTGGCTGCCGTGGTTCAGGGAACGGCGCTCGCGTCGATCAACGCGACGGCGATCTCGCAGGGTCTGAAGGCGAAGCAAATCTGGGGCATGGCGCCGCGCCTGCCGCAGGCTTACATGGTGAGCGAGGACATTAAGACGGCGGCGGACTTGAAGGGCAAGCGCTTGAGCGCCGCGGGCGGCGGCGTCGGCAGCTTTAACTGGGTCATGGGCCGCGAAGTGCTGAAGACCGCCGGGCTTAGCGTCGACGACGTACAGTTCGTTTCGTCCGCGACGGCGGGCAGACTGCCGGGCCTTGTCGCCGGCCAATTGAGCGGCGTCGCGCTGCATCCGGAAGACGCTCACCTCGCGCAGAAGCAGAAGCCCGGCGTCCACGTGCTCGTCGACCTATCCAAGCTGCTGCCGAAATATTTTTTCAACGCTTACGGGGCGGGCGACGGTATGCTGACGAAAGACCGCGCGCTGGTCCGCGACGTCGCGACGTCGCTCATCGAGGCGAACCGCGCCATCTACACGCAAAAGGAGAAAGTGCTCCCGATCATCGTCGACGCGACCAAGAAGTCCCCGGAGGCGGTGAACTTCGCGTACGATTACCTGGTCAAGAATTGCGTGTGGGCCGTGAACACGGGCTTCTCCAAAGAACGTACCGACTGGTCGATCCAGAACGGCGTCGACAACGGCGACATCCAGGCGGACAAAAAACCCACGTACGAGCAGGTGGTCGACGTAAAGCTCGGCGAGGAGGCGCTCAAAGCGGCCGGAGGAGCGAAAAAAATCGGCGCGTGCGCGGACTAGTCGAAAGGAGACCGTCATGCTTGCCACTCATCCGGACCCGACCGTCGATCACGTGTTGAAAACCTGGTCGCCGCGCATGACTGCTCAAGGAATCGACTATAACGATCTCCTGACGACAACCGCGCGGATCCGCGCGTGGAGCGAGTGGTGCCGCGAGTGGTCGGCGACCGCGGCGGGCCATGAGGAGTTCGCGCGCGAGAACGAGGCGAAGGGCAACCGCGAGAGCGCGACCGACGCCTACTTGCTCGCCGCGATGAGCTATCATTTCGCCTGCAACAATTCTCCCGAAGACCTGGAGCAGTACACCGCGGCGCATAAAAAGCGCGTCGAGTGCTACGCCAAGGCCGCCCCTTACATCGATCCGCCGGCGGTGCGCCATGAAGTCGCCTTCCAAAAATTTCGCCTGCCGGCGTATCTGCGCGTGCCGCGGAACGCCAAGAAGCCGCCGGTCGTCGTCATCATCTCCGGCCTCGAATCCACCAAGGAAGAGGCGCGCACGATGGAGGATGTCTTTATCCGGCGCGGGCTCGCGACTTTCACCTTCGACGGTCCGGGGCAGGGCGAGAGTTGGTTTCAGGGCGGCATCATCGTCGATTTCGAGCGCGCCACCTCAGCGGTGATCGATTACCTGGAAAAAATCCCGGAGATCGACGCGCGGCGGGTCGGCGTCTTCGGGCCGAGCATGGGCGGATATCTCGGACCGCGCTCGGCTGCGTGCGACGACCGCATCAAGGCGTGCACGCTCTCGGGCGGGATGTACGACCGCACGCGCTCGCTCAACCGCTTCGACGACCCTTTCGAGTTCGCGCGCATCGCGCACATCTGGAAAATTTACGATAAAGAAAAGCTCGCCGAGCTCCACCGGCGCTGCACGCTCGAAGGGCTCGCGCCGAAAATCCGCTGCCCGCTGCTGATCGTCCACGGCACGAAAGATTTCATCCCGCTCGAGCAGCCCAAGCGCATCTTCACCGAGGCGTCCGGCCCGAAGCAGATGGTCGTCCTCGAGGGCGGCAACCACGTCTGCAACAACATGCCGTGGCGCTACCGGCCGCTCATCGCCGATTTTTTGGCCCACAATCTCGGCGCGCGCTGAAGGCGTATGCGGAAAACTCCGATCCGCTATAGGGGCGGTTCGCGAACCGCCCCTATCTGCCGAATAATTTCCCTCGGCGGCGTCGCGCTATTCATGGTTCTTTCCTGCCCGAGCTTTGCCGCTTCGACGCCGGCGAAGGTCAGAATCCACATTCCGTCGAAGAGCCTCGCGCTGATGCCGTTTTATTTCGGCAAGGACAAGGGCTTCTTTCCGCGCGAAGTGATCGATGTCGAGCTGATCGCGATGTCGCCGCCGACCGCGGTCGCCGCCCTGGTCGCCGGCGAGCTCGATTTCTCGACGACGCTCGGCGCCTCGACGTCCGCGATCATGCAGGGCCATCCGCTGAAGAGAATTTTCTATGTCCAGCACGAGCCCGCGCACGTGCTCGTGGGGCAGCCGGAGATCAAAAGCGTCAAAGATCTCGTCGGCAAGGTGATCAGCGTCAACGCGATCACCGACGCGACCGGCATGTCGGCGAAGCTGATTCTCAAAGCGAACGGCGTCGATCCCGCGCGCGTAACGATGCTGTCGACCGGCGTTACGGAGACGGCCTACAAGTCCCTCACGACGGGAAAAGTCGCGGCGACGATGCTCGCGCCGCCGTTCGCCCAGGAGCTCGAGGCGAAGGGATACAGCCATCTGGCCGAGGCGCGCTCGTACGCGCCGCTGAGCTTCATCGGATTGGTGGCGCAGAGCGCGGCTCTCAGGAAAACTCCCGCGAAAGCGGAGGCGATGATCGCCGGCCTGCTGAAAACGCTCGCCTTTATTCACGATCCGGCGAACCGCGGCGAGATGGTCCGCTATATCGCCGCGTTTCATAAAATCGACGCGCCGCTCGCGGAGAAGGCGTTCGCGGCGATTCTGCCGACGCTCAGCAGCGACGGCACGAAGCCGCGCGCCGCGGTGGAGAAAGAGATCGAGATCTACCGCGAGACGTTGAAGGTCACGAAGGCGTTTACGCCGGACGATCTCGAGGATATGAGTATGCTCAGGAAAGTCGCGGAGGTCCATTGATGTCGCGTCTCCGATCGCCAATTGTTACCGGTGTTGTCTGCGCTCTGGTTGTCCTGCTTCTCGCGGTCTCCGCCGGCGCCCAGGAGCGGCGGAAAATACGCATCTCCAACGCCAACTTCAGCTTCACCGCGCTGCCGCTGCTCGCCGCGCGCGAGTGGAAGCACTTCAGCGATCAGAACTTGGATGTGGAAATAATCCTGATGCGCTCCGCGGCGGCCGCGGCGGCGCTCGCGTCGGGCGACCTCGATTATCAGTCGGGGATCGGCACGGCGAGCGTCGGCGCGAGCATGAGCGGGCTCGACACGCGCGCGCTCTGGTCGTCGACCAATCAGATCGCCTACTGGCTGATGACGCGGCCGGAGATCAAGACGCTGCAGGATTTGAAGCAGAAACGCATCGGCGTCTCCGGCCTCGGCGGGACGAGCCATCTCGCGCTCCTCTTCGCGCTGGAAAAGCAGGGCTTCAATCCGAAGGACGTCGTCATCCTCGGCGTCCCGCCCGGGCAGCTTGTGCCGTCGCTCGAATCCAAGTTCCTCGACGCCATTTCTATCAACCCGCCGTACATGTTTTTTGCGCAGCGGCAGGGCTTCCGGCGGCTGCTCGATATCGGCGCGTACGTCGAGATGCCTTCCGGCGGGCTCACGGCGACGCTCAGGACGATCAAATCGCGCCCCGAGGAGATCAAACGGCTGATTCGCGCGCTCCAGCTCGCGAAGAAAGAGATGCTGAAGTCGAAGGAAAAGACGCTCGACCTGATTGTGCGCATCCTCAATATGGATCGCGCGACGGCCGCGGAGACGTACACGCTCGTCCAGTCGAATTTCAACGACAGCGGCGTCCCAACGCCCGCGGGGATGAACAACATCATCCGCATGGTACAGTCGCAGATAAAAGGACCGCAGAAGGCGGTGTCTTATTCGGACGTCGCCGAGCCGCGCTTCGCCATCGAAGTCGCGCACGAGCTGGGCTATAAAGTAGAGTGAGCGTCCTACTTGCGGGGGACGACGACCGGATAAGCCGCACGACCATGACCCGATCGCATCTCTACCGCCTGTTGATCCTCTGCTGCCTGATCGCGCTCGCCGGGCCGGCGCACTCTGAAGAGCTCAAGCGCATCTATTACGGCACGACCGCCTCGCCCGCCCACCTGCCGGTGTGGGTGGCTGTGGACAACGGTCTGTTCGCGCGCTACGGCCTTGATGTCCTGCCGGTGCAGATCCGCGGCGGCTCGCTGATCGCGCTCGTGATCATCACCGGCGACCTGCCGCTCTCCGGTGTCGGCGCCGAATCGGTCGTGGCCGCCCGCGCCGCAGGCGGCGACGTGGTGATGCTCGCGTGTCCGATCGACACGGATCCGGTCTATTTGATCGCGCGCCCCGAGATCAAAACGCCGGCCGACTTGAAAGGCCAGTCGAGCGCGGTGACGCGCTACGGCTCGAGCACCCACTTCTATCTCAAAGCCGCGCTCCAGCACATCGGCCTCGATCCGGCGAAAGATATCTCGATTCTCCAGCTGGGCGCCGGACCGGAGATGGTCGCCGCGCTCGACAGCGGCCGAATCTCCGCCGCGGCGCTGACGACGCGCTACGCGCTGCCGTTTCTCGACCGCGGCTGGCCCGTGCTCGTGGATCTGAGCAAGACCGACGTCGTCTATCCGGCGTCCTGCGTCACCACCAGCCGCGCCTATATCCGCGCCGAGCCGAAGATCACCGAGGATTTTCTCCGCGCCTACGTCGCCGCGATCAGGTTGATCCACAGCGATCACCGTTTGGCGGAAAAGTCCTTCGCCAAATGGCTCAGGGAAAAAGATCTTGAGATCGTCAAGCGCTCCGTCGCCGCATACGCGCCGCTGTTGAAGCGCGCGCCGATCGTGCCGGACAAGGGCATCGATAACGTCGTCAAAGACCTGATGCGCCGGCAGCCCGAGTTGAAGGAATATCTCAACTGGCCCGAGCCGTTTCGAGAGAACGGGCCGCTGGAAAAAATTCTCCGGGAGAAGTAAGACAAGCGAAAACGAAGCGCCGGGCCAAACAGGAGGGATCATGTATCAAAACCATAAAGTCATCGACGTACACGGCCACATGAGCACGCCGCCCCATTTCCGCGGCCACCTGGGCGGGATGGTCTCGCTCAATACGCCGAACCGCAAATTGGACATCTCGGACGAGCTGCTCGAAAACGCGCAGAAGGCGCACCTCAAGGGAATGGACGAGCGGAAGATCGACGTCCAGCTCATCGGTCCGCGGCCCGTCGCGATGTGGCACTGGACGCGGCCGTTTCTCCAGGCGGCGATCTGCCGCGTGACCAACGACGTCATCGCCCGCATCGTCAAGCTCCATCCCGACCGCTTCGTCGGCATGGCCCAGCTGCCGCAGAGCGCCTCGCTCGACACGAAGAACTGCGCCGCCGAGCTGGAGCGCTGCGTGAAAGAGCTCGGCTTCGTCGGCGCCTACGTCAATCCCGATCCGGGCGGCAAGCGCGAAGCGCCCGGCATGCACGATGTCTACTGGCACCCGCTCTACGCCAAGGCGCAGGAGCTCGACGTCCCGCTGATGGTGCATCCCTCGACCAGCTACGACCCGCGCATCGAGGTCATTCCGCACAACTACCAGATGAACAACTACATCGAGGAATTCATCGCGATGCACCTGCTCCAGCACAGCAACGTCTTCGAGCTCTTCCCGCGCCTGAAGATCGTCATTTGCCATTGCGGCGGCGCGCTCAACCGCTTCATCCCGACCGACCATCACATCGCGCAGAAAGATTTCAGTAAAAACCTTTTTTACGACTGCTGCGCCTACGACGATAATTTTCTCACCGCCTCGATCAAGCAGCGCGGCGTGGAACAGATGATGTTCGGAACCGAGTTTCCCGGCTCCGGCGGCGCGGTGCGGGAAGACGGCAGGGCTTCGGACGACGTGCTGCCGACGGTCGACAGCCTCGGCTTCTTGAGCACCGAGGACAAGATCAAGATTTTCAATAAGAACGCGCTGCGCGTCTTCACGAAGCTGAAAGTCTAGCCCGCAGCCGCGTGGAGTCTGCGCGACAGGCTCCGGCTTAGATATATTTTTTCAAGGCGCTCTTGGCGGGGTCGAAGCGCTCCTCCAAAAGCTCGAAGAACGCCCGCATCGCACCGTGGATGTACTTGTCCTTGCGGAACGCGAGGCAGGTATAGGCTTGAGGGCGCGCCCCTTTGACGTCGAGCACCTTGAGGCTTCGCTGGCTGAGCTCCCGCGTCGCGAACTCTTTCGGCAGCAGCGAAACGCCAAGACCTAGCTGCGTCAGCCTTTTTTGCAGCTCGAAACCGATGATATCCACTTCCACCTTCATCGCCCGCCCGCGCTCCTTGAGCCGCTTCTCGACATAGCCGCGGAACTGACAGCCCTCCTGGTTGAGAATCCAGGGAACGTCTTCGAGATCATCCCAGGTGACCTCAGATTTTTTTGCCAGCGGATGGCGGCTGCCGACGACGAACTCGAGATCCCAGGTCGCGAGCGGCACGAAGCGCAGCTCGCTATGGCCCTCCATCTTCGGCGAGACCAGCACGATCAGTCCGAAATCCAGCTCGTGCGCGGCCACGCGGCGCGCGAGGTCGGGGGACCAGCCGGACTCGATCGATAGATGCACGCCGGGATAGCGCAAGCGGAAGCTTCCAATAAGGCCGGGAAGGACATAAGTCGCGAAGCTGTGTGTCGCCCCGAGCGACACGTGGCCGCCGCGCAAGTCCTTGATATCGGCGATCTCTTCGCGCGCCGACCGGAGGACGACGGCCAGGCGCTCCGCGTGCTTCAACAGCGCGGCGCCGGCCGTCGTGAGCCGGGCGTTTTTCCCGCGCTCGAGCAGCGGAAGCCCCAGCTCGGCCTCGAGGGCGCGGATCTGTTTGCTCACGGCGGGTTGCGTAAGGTGCAGCACGCTGGCCGCGCGGCGGAAACTGCGCGCCGCCGCGACAGCCTGGAAGGTCCGGATCTGGTCCAGCGTCATAATCTCCTCGTATTCCTAAAAGTTATCAATTGTATGAAAATTCGCCATTTGAGATCATGTGTTATAGCACCCATAATCCAAAGATAGCAACGCACCGCACGCCATCACGCAATGCAGCTTATGTTCGAAGGCAAGAAAGCGGGCCGCGCGCTCGTCGCTCGACAAGCCCCGCCGGTGGGGAGGAAGCGGAACGGTCGGATGTACGGCGCTGCGATTGTTTGGGCGAGCGTTTCGCTCGCCTTTTTTCTTTTACTCTTCTCGATCTGGAGCCATCCGGAGTGGCGGCGGCACGCTGCGCCCGAGTGGATGCCGTCTTTGGAGCAGGCGGAAGCCGCCGCCGCGCGCAACGACCGCTACGCCGCGAGGCGTCTCTACGTCGACGCGGCCCGCGCCGCTTCGACCGCTGAAGACTGGCGCGGACTGCTCGCCGCCGCGTGCGGCATGAAAATGCTCGACGGGCCGGCGCGGGCGCACGCCAACGCCTATTCCATTCTCGTCCGCGCCATGACGGTCGCCGAGACCGCGCGCAGCCGCGCCGGAATGGAGGCCGCCGCCCGCGCCTTTTCATCCATCGGGGAGAAGGAAGCCGCCGCCGCGTTGCTGGGCCGCGTCCAGCCGGAATGGCCGAACGATCCGCCGGCAGTGTCGGACGCGGCGCTCGGCGATTGTTGGGGCGGATAGACTTCTCCGAAGCTACGGCCGCGCTGGAGATAAGAAAGCAACCCCGGCGTGAGCCGCGTCACCGCTTCTGCTCGACGTTCTTCATGATGTCCTTGGCGAGCTTGAAGATGGGCGTGAGGTCGGCGTATTCGCTGCCGGAGATATCGATGTAGCTTCTGCCTTCGACGATGCGATTCTCCGGCAGCAGCTTATCCTTGGGAATATCGATGCGGCGCGAGTTCGGCGGCGGCTCGCCGTAAAGATCGTTCGAGTTTTGCATCGCGATCTGTCCTCGGCGCGACAGGAACCAGTTCATAAACACCTTCGCGGCGTTCGGATGCGGCGCGTCTTTGACGAGGCTCAGCGAGCCGCCGCCGGTCGTCACGCCTTGCGCCTCCTTCCACAAACCGTCGTCGAAATCCGCGACCGGCAGTCCCTGGCTTCTTGCCTTCTCTGTCCCGCGGCAGCCGATGCAGAGCGCGATCTTGCCTTTCGCCAGCCAGTCGACGAGCAGATGGCGGTCGCCGAAGGTGACGTCCATCGTGGAATAAAGTTTGCGAATCCACTCCGGGCCGATCTCCGGATGATAATAGAAAAACTGAAGCGACGCGCCGAGACCGGTCTCGGTCAGCGACTGCGAGCCGACCTTTCCCTTCCACCTGGCATTGATGAGATCCCAGTGTGATTTGAACTCCGCGGGATTCACCAGCGAGGTGTTGTAGGAAATGCTGCCGCGGCCGGGATTGGCGATGTAAACGAAAATAAATTTGCCGTCGTTGTCCGTGTAGACGTGCTTGCCGGTCCACCACTTTGATTGATCGACGACCTCGGGAAGGATCAGCCCCGGCGGCACAGGCGCGAGGACGCGGCCTTTGTAAAGCAGGGTATAGCTCGAGTTCGCACCGCCGCTAAAGAGGTCGCCGATCGGCTTTCCCGCACGCGCCTCGGCGAGAATCCTCAGCGCGAGCTGGTTGCCGCTGCCGTTGACAGTGACAAGCTTGATATCGGGAAACTCTTTGCTGAATCCGGCGAGAATCTGCGGCTGGCCGTAGCGGCCGATGTAGAGATTGACGCGGCCTTCTTTCTTCGCCGCGGCGACGGTTTTCTCCCAGTCCGTTTTCCAATCTGCGCGCGCGGCGCCCGCTGCGAGCGCGAACGCGAGAGCGATGAGATGGATCGCGAATACTCGTTGCGCACGCGCATGCGTCATCGATTCTTACTCTCCATAAAGCCGGTCGATGAAGCCTGAGCCGTCCAGCTCTCTCAGGTAATGCAGGTCCCAGAGCGCGAGAGCGCTCAGCTCCATGGCCTTCGGATCTTTCATGCAGCAGAGCTCGTACGCGTTCAGGATCGCGCGATGATCGGGGTAGGGCTTGGGCAGCAGCTTCGCGACGCTGTTGTAGGTCGCGTTCGACTCCGGCACGCGCCGTCGCAAGTCGGCGAGCAGCGCCTCTGCCTCCTGCGCGCGCGTGCGCGCGTAGTGGATTCCCAGCACGAGCGCGCGGACCAGCCGCTCGGCGAGCCGGTCTTTGCGCTTCAGGTTCGGAATCGTGGAGGTGAGCGTCGGGCCGTTGATCATCGGAACGCGTCCCATCTCGAGGACCTGCAATCCTTCCATCGCGAACGCATCCGTAGCTCCAGTCGCCATCGCGGCGTCGGCTTTCCCTTCCTTCACCGCCTCGACCTGGTCCTTGCGAAAGTCTTCCGACATGATGTCGGCGATCTCGACCCATTTGACTTCGTCGGGCTGCACGCCGGCGCGCATCAAATAGATCATGTGATTGCCGCGGATGTGGTTGTAGCCGCCGCCCTTATCGAGCACCGTGGTGTCGGCCAGGCGCTTGCCGCGGAGCTCCGCGATCGAGTGGATCGGCGCGCGCGAGATGAGCTTGTCGTTGACGCTGTTGGACGGCGAGGCGAGGGAGACGATCGGCTTCCCGCGCGCGACCAGACCGTAGGGACTGATGTGGTTGCCGGAGACGAAATCGACGCGGCCGTCGAAAAGCGACCCCTCGGCGACCGACGAGCTGTCGCAGTATTCGAAGCTCACCTCGATGCCGAGTTGTTTCCAGATCCCGGCTTTGTCGATCACCTCCCATATCGGCAGATGCGTGTGCGAGCGGTAAAACGCGCGGAGTTGTACGGGCTCGTAATCGGCCATTGCTGCTCCTGTTTTGTCCGATGAATTACTTTTTGCGCAGCTCGTTGATCAGCTTCGCGACCGGCTCGGGGTCCTGAAAGCCGACCACGCTGTATTTCTTCCCCTCCTCGCGCCGCGAGGGCGCGAGCACGTTGTCTTTCGGGATGTCAACGCGCATCGAGTCGGACGGCTCGACGACTTTTTTGTTCATCACGTCCTGCCAGACGCTCTGTCCCTGCCGGGAGAGGAACCAGTTGATAAAGACGCGCGCGGCGTTCGGATTCGGCGCCTTGTTGATCAGCGCGACGCCGCTGTTGCCGCTGGTGCTGATCTCCCCGGCGGCTTCCTTGAGATTCGCGTGCTCGAACTCGCTGACCGGCACGCCCTGCTTGCGCGCCAGGTCGGTGTCGGCGCAGTCGAAGCAGAGCGAGAACTTCCCGGTGCCGAGCCAGTCGGTCGCCTGGCGGCGCTCCTGCGACACGACGAGATCCATCTCGCTCCATAACTTCCGCACGAAATCCGGGCCAAGCTGCGGGTTGTAATAAAATCGCACCATGTTCGGCGAGCCGGTGCCCGGCCGCTCGAAAAGCAGGATCTTGCCTTTCCATTTAGAACCGAGCGCGTCCCAATAGGAATGAAATTCCTTCGGGTCGACGAGCTTGGAATTGTAGTACAGGCCGACCCCGGCGACGCTGCCTTCGTACATGAAAACGTATTGGCCTTCGGCGTCGGCGTACTGGTGTTTGCCGTTCAGCCACTTCGATTCATCGACGACGTCCGGCAGCATCAGAAGGGGCTTCAGCGGATCGAGGACTCCGGCGCGCTGGAAGTCGTAAAACGCGCGGCCGCCGAGGCCGCCGCTGTAAACGTCCGCGAGATACTTGCCGGCGCGGCGCTCGGCGATGATGCGCGGCATGAGGTCGCCGACTTTGCCGCTGACGATGACGGGCTTGATACCCGGAAATTCTTTGCTGAAGGCGGCGATGATGTCGGGGTGGGTGATCTCCATATCGCCCCAGACGCGGACCTCGCCCTCTTTTTTTGCGGCGGCGACGGTTTTTTCCCACGCCGCTTTCGCGTCGGGCTTCTCGGCGGCACTCGCAAACGAAGCAATGAGAAAGCAGAGCAGAACCGCCGGCGCGAGCGCGAGCTTCATATCGCTCCTTGGCTACGTCTGGTAGAGGCCGTCGATGAAGCCTGAATGATCCAGCTCTCTCAAGTAATGAATGTCCCACAGCGCGGTCGGGCTGATGTTTTTCGCCGCCGGGTCCTTGAGACAGCAAAGCTCATACGCGTTGCCGATGCCGCGCAGATCCGGATACGGCTTCGGCTGGAGCTTGGCGACGCTGTTGTAGGTCACGCGCGATGCGCGCGGCTCGCGCTCGCGCAGCCCGGCAAGAATTTTTTCCGTTTCTTCGCGGTGCGTGCGCGCGAAATTGATCCCGAACACCTGCGCTTTCACCAGGCGCTCGCCGAGGCGGTCCTTGCGCTTGAGATTGTCGAGCGTGCTCGTAAGCGTCGGACCGGTGATCATCGGCAGCGGCTCGACGGCGAGCACGTGGAAGCCGGCCTGCTCGTATTTCTCCGTGCTCCCGGTGACGAAGGTCGCGTCGGCGCGGCCCGCTTTCATCCCTTCGAGCTGGGCGGTGCGGAACTCGTCCATCGTCTCGCACAGCTCGACCCATTCGACCTCATCGAGGCGCAGCCCTGCGCGCATGACGTAGACCATGTGATTGCCGCGCAGGTGATGGTAGCCGCCGTGGGAGTCGACGAGCGTCGTGTCGGCGATGCGCTTGCCGCGGAGATCGGCGACCGCGCGCACCGGCTCGCGCGTAACGAGTTTGTCGTTGACGCTGTTGGAAGGGGAGGCGAGGCAGACCATCGGCTTGCCGCGCGCGACCAGCGCGTAGGGCGTGATGTGGTTTCCCGAGACGAAATCGACCGCTCCGCCGAACAGCGCTGCTTCCGCGAGCGTCGAGCTGTCGCAGAAATCGAAGGAGACTTTCATGCCGAGCCGCTCCCATATCCCCGCGCGCTCGATCACCTCCCAAATCGGCAGATGCGTATGCGAGCGAAAAAAAGCTTTGAGCTCGATCGGCGAGTAATTTTCCTCGTGTGCCATTACATCTCCCTATTTCAAGACATCGCTGAGCAGCGCCTGGAGCGGCTTCTGATCCAAGAAGCCGACGACGCGGTATTTCTTGCCTTCGGCGCGCCGCGCCTCGGGCATCACGTCGTCTTTGGGAATATCGATCCGCATCGAGTCCGACGGCTCGACTTCCAGAGTGTTCATCACGCGCTGCCAGACGATCTGCCCCTGCCGCGATAGATACCAGTTGATGAAGACGCGCGCGGCGTTCGCATGCGGCGCGCGGTTGATCAGCGACATGACGCTGCAGCTGCCGCCGCCGATCGTGCCGCCTTCCTTGAACTGCGCGGGCGGAACCTCGGCGATCGGGAGCCCCTGCTTTTGCGCCAGGTCGAGGTCGCGGCAATAGAAGCAGACCGGATATTTGCCGACGCCGAGCCAGTTGGTGCCCTGCCTGCGGTCGCGGAACAGCGTGATGTCCATTTTGGTGAAAAGGGTCTTCAAGTACTCGGGGCCGACGGTGGGATCGTGATAGAGCATCAGCATCGGCGTCGGCAGCACCGCGCCGCGCGGGTCCATCATCAAAATTTTGCCCTTCCATTTCGGCTGGACGAGGTCCCAGTACGACGCGATTTCCCCGGGTTTGGTGAGCTTCGTGTTAACCGATAGGCCGGTGGTCGAGACCGAGCCTTCGAACATGAAAATGAATTTATTTTCAGGGTCGGCGTACCAGTGCTTGCCGCCGTACCATTTCGTTTGATCGCTTACTTCGGGCAGGATGAACGCTGGCGCGATCGGGTCGAGCGCCTTGGCGAGATAAAGAGTCCGCGGCGCGTTGGGGCCGCTGGCGATAATGTCTGCGATGTACTTCTCGCCGCGGCGCTCGGCCAGTATGCGCGCCGTCAAGTCGCCGGCGTGGCCGCCGACCGTCGTAACCTTGATGTCGGGATACTCTTTGTTGAAGGCGGCGAGAATCTCGGGTCGGGTAACTTCCGAGCCGCCGTAGGCGACGAGCTGTCCTTCTTTCTTCGCCGCCTCGACGGTTTTCGCCCAATCGCCTTTCCATCCGTCGCTTTCGGCGGCGAGCGCCTGCGCGGCGGCGGCCAACAAGAGGACAGCGACAAGAAAGCGGCTCACCACGTGCGCGTCTTACCAAACTCGCCGCGGCTGCGCAATCGTGCTTGACGCGGACTCCAAATCGTCTTAGTTAACGATTGGTCCCATTGTCGCCTGTATTCCCGGAGGTTAAATCATGAAGCGCATCCGCCGCATCCTGCACGCCACCGATTTCTCCAGCGCATCGAAGCGGGCGCTGGAGACGGCGATCGATTTCGCGAAGCAGAACAAAGCGCAGCTCTTTATCGCGCATGTGCTGGTCCCCAACATCGCGTACCCGACCGACAGCTACGCCGATCCGACGCTCTACGTCGAGATCGAGCGCAACGAGCGGCGGCACGCGCAGTCTCAGCT
>DASWZY010000279.1:0-3908 GCA_036407055.1 Binatia bacterium | reverse complement strand
GAGCGGCTCCTTGATGCCGTCCTGGTCGTCGATGATGTAGTCCTGCGGCAGGATGTGCAGCACCTCGCGGTCCATCGGGATCGCGACGGCTTTCGCCGCGTCCATCACGCGCTCGACGTCGCGCTCGCTCACCTCTTTGTTTTTCACCGCCACGATGCCGTGGCTGTTGAAGCCCTTGATGTGGCTGCCGGCGATGCCGGTGAATACGGAATTGATTTCGCAGCCGGCCATCACGCCGGCCTCCGTGATCGCCTTCTTGATCGATTCGACCGTGCTCTCGATGTTGATGATGACGCCCTTGCGGAGACCCTGCGAGATGTGCGAGCCCACGCCGATGACCTCGACCCCGCGCTCGCTCATCTCGCCCACGACCGCGCAGACCTTCGATGTGCCGATGTCCAGACCGACGACGATGTTGTTTCGTTTTCCCATGGTGCGGTCTTCCTCCCCCTCTCAGCTCTTTCGCATCCGCGCGACCACCTGATCGCGAAAGCTCAAGTCCAATACCGCGAGGCGGTCTTCGCTGCCCTTCCAGAGCGCGAGCACGCGCCGCAGCCGCTTGAGCTTGTCGTCCCAGTCGCCGCTGCCCATCGCGATCGCCATGCGATAGCCGACGGGGTAGGCGACGAATCCTTCGCGCGTCAGAAAACGGATCTCCGACAGCGCGAACGGCTCCTTGCCGATCAGATCGTTCAGCTTAAGCGCCTCCAGGATGCGCTGGCGCGTGGCGAAGGCGGCGGGATATTGCAGGTCCTGCGGCTTCAAGCCGGTGAGCAGCGGCAGGTCGGTGCGCTCGCCGGGCTCGACCGGCTTAAAGATGTAGCCGTCGCGGTCGACGTAATAGAGCTTTCCCAGCGCCGCGATCGCCTTCGCCTCGCGCTCCTCCACTTCGATCACGACCCGGCGCGGAAACTCGCGCCGCACCAGCACCTGCTTCACCCACGGATGGCGCGCGATTTTCTTCTCGATCGCCTGCGGATCGACGCGCCAGATGCTCATGCCGTGGCTCAAGCCCGCCGTCGCGACGATCTCGCTGCCGCCGACTTTGTCGCCGGCGGTCACCTTGATCTCGCGCACGGAGAAAATCTCGTTGTCGAGAAAGCGCGCACGCATGCGCCACGCGGCGCCGATCGTCGATTCCCAATCGACGGAGACGAACAGCGCGGCGAGCGCCACCCCGAGCGCCATCTCGATCAGCAGGCGGATCCAGCCGCTCTTCCCTTCGGCTTTCTTGTTTTCGCGCGGCGGAAAAATTTTCATCCTTCTACCAGTCGCCTAAAAACCGCACCTCGGGCACCAGCTCCAGGCCGAATTTGTTTTTGACTTCCGTCCGCGCGCCGTCCATGAGCGCTTTCACGTCGGCGGCGGTCGCGCCGCCGTGATTGACGATAAAGTTCCCGTGGCGCTCGGAGATCTGCGCCTGGCCGATGCGCCGGCCTTTCCAGCCCGCCGCCTCGATCAACCGGCCGGCGAAATCGCCCGGCGGGTTGCGGAACATCGAGCCGGAATTGGGAAAGCCCGCCGGCTGGCTCGACTTCCGCCGCGCGACGAGGTCGCGGACTCTCGTGCTCACTTCCGCCGCGTCCTGCTTTTCCAGACGCATCGTCACCGCGGTCACGATCGTGCCCGGCGGCAGATTGGAATCGCGATAGCCGAACGTCATTTGATCGCGCGCGAACGCGACGGCGTCGCCGGCGGGCGTCGCGCCCTCGACGCGCTCGACGATCTTTTCCATCTCCGAGCCGTAGGCGCCTGCGTTCATGTAGAGCGCGCCGCCGACGCTTCCGGGAATGCCTTCGCCGAATTCGAGCCCGCCGAAGCCGCGGCGCGCGGCCTCGCGCACGAGCTGCGTCATCGCGTGCGCCGCGCCGACCTCGACGAACGCGCGGCCCGCTTCCTCGCGCCAGGCGGCGCGCTTGAAGTCCTCGCCCAAACGGATCACCGCGCCGCGCACGCCGCGGTCGCTCACCAGGACATTGCTTCCTTTGCCGAGCAGGCAGAACGGCACGCGATGCTCGCTCAACACTTTGAGCGCCTGCGCGAGCGCCGGCCGCGCATCGACCTCGAGGAAATAATCCGCCGGCCCGCCGATCTTCATCGTCGTATAGCGCGCGAGCGGCTCGTTCTGCTTCACCTTCAATCCCCGAATCGCGAGCAGCGAGTCGAGCAGCGTTGTTGCGCGGTCTGACGCCATGAGAGCCAAACTCACTTCTGCAGCTCCTGCACGAGCTTTTCCCCGACTTTGTAAATATCGCCGGCGCCGAGCGTGAGCACGATGTCGCCGGATTTCAGCTGCGGCAGCAGGCGCGCGACGATCTCGTCCTTCTCGACGTAGGCGACGTCGAGATGGCCGCGCTGCTTGATCGCCTGATACAGCGATTTCGCCGAGACGCCGTCGAGCGGCTCCTCCCCGGCGGAATAAATATCCGTCAGCATCACGCGGTCGGCGTTGTCGAACGAGATCAGGAATTCGTCGAAGAGGTCGCGCGTGCGCGTGAAGCGATGCGGCTGGAACAGCACGGTGAGCGGCCGCTTCCAGCTGTCGCGGATCGCCTGGATCGTCGCCTGCACCTCGACGGGATGGTGGCCGTAATCGTCGATCACCAGCACGCCGCTGGCTTCGCCTTTGATCTCGAAGCGCCGCTGGATGCCGGCGAACGCTTCCAGGCCCGCGGCGATTTTCGCGAATGGAATTTCCAATTCCTCGGCGGCCGCGACCGCGGCGAGCGCGTTTTGCGCGCTGTGGCGCCCCGGCGAGCGCAGCCTGATGCGTCCGCGCGTCTTGCCCGCGCGCGCGACGGTGAATTCGACCTCCATCGGACGGATCTCGACGTCCTGCGCGGTGTATTCCGCTTCCGGCGAGAAGCCGTAGGTGACGAAGCGCTTCTTCACCTTGGCGATCAGCGCGCGCACGTTCGGATGATCGAGGCAGAGCACGGCCAGCCCGTAGAACGGCACCTTGTTGATGAAGTCGAGGAAGCTCTCGTTCAGGCGCTCCATGTTCTGATAAAAATCCATGTGCTCGCGGTCGATGTTGGTGACGACCGCGATTGTCGGCGAGAGCAGGAGGAAAGTCCCGTCGCTCTCGTCCGCCTCGGCGACGAGGAAGGTCCCCTGCCCGAGGCGCGCGTTGCTGCCGAGCGCGCGGACGCGCCCGCCGATCACCATCGTGGGGTCGAGGCCCGCCTCGCTCAACACCGCGGCGATCATCGAGGTCGTCGTCGTCTTGCCGTGGCTGCCGGCGACCGCGACGCCGTATTTCATGCGCATCAATTCCGCCAGCATTTCCGCGCGCGGAATCACCGGAATGTTTTGCCGCCGCGCCTCGACCACCTCGGGATTCGTGTATTTGACCGCCGTCGAGATGACGACGACGGAAGGATCGCCGCACAGGTTCGCCTCGCGGTGGCCGAAGAAAATCTCCGCGCCGAGCGAGCGCAGCCGCTCCGTCGCCTCGCTCTCGCGCAGCTCCGACCCGGAGACCTTGTAGCCCAGGTTCAACAGGACCTCGGCGATGCCGCTCATGCCGATGCCGCCGATCCCGACGAAGTGGACCCGGTGCTTTTTCTCGAACATCGCAAAGACTTCTCAAGAATATAGAATTCAGAAGTTAGAATTTAGAATCCCCTCCCCTTCTGAATTCTCGATTCTCTATTCTATATTTTATCTTCCGCTTTGCCCCACGAGCGCGTAGCTTTCTTCGACGATCTGCTCCGCCGCATCCGGCCGTCCGAGGCGCTTGGCCGCCGCCGCCATCGCCGCGAGCCGCGCGCGGTCTGCGAACAACGCGCGCACGCGCGCGGCGAGCTTCTCGCCGTCGAGCTCGCGGTCGAGGATCATCTCCGCCGCGCCTTTTTCCACGAGCTCCTCGGCGTTCAGCCGCTGGTGGTCGTAGACCGCGTAGGGAT
>DASWZY010000278.1:0-7482 GCA_036407055.1 Binatia bacterium | reverse complement strand
ACTACGTCGACAAGATTCTCAAAGGCGCCAAGCCCGCCGATCTTCCCGTCGAGCAGCCGACGAAGTTCGAATTGATCGTGAATCTCAAAGCCGCGAAGCAGATCGGGCTTACGATCCCGCCGAACGTGCTGGCAAGAGCGGATCGGGTGATCAAATGACTTTCTTTTTTATCGTCAGCGCGCTGGTTTTAGCGGTAACCGCGTCGGTTGAGGCGCAGCAGCCGGAGAAAATTCCCCGTATAGGATACTTGCAGGCCCCGCCCGCTTCCGCCGTCGCGACCCGCACCGATGCGTTCAGGCAGGGTCTGCGCGAGCTCGGTTATGTAGAGGGCAAAAACATCGCCGTTGAGTGGCGGTTTGGAGAGGGAATACCAAAGCGTGTCCCCGAGATCGTGGCCGAGTTTGTGCGTCTCAAGGTGGATGTGATTGTGACGGGCGGATCATTTGCAACGGGTGCGGCAAAAAAAGCGAGTACGACAATTCCCATCGTGATGACGCAGGACTCCGATCCCGTTGGCAACGGATACGTCGCGAGCCTCGCGCGCCCCGGCGGCAATGTCACCGGCTTGTCGACGCTCGCTCCTGAGTTAAGCGGAAAGCAGCTGGAGCTCCTGAAAGAAACGCTCCCTAAGCTTTCCCGTGTTGCCCTCCTCGGCAGTTCGAACCGATCGGGGAACGCGCAATCCGTAAAAGAAACGGAACACGCAGCAGGCGGGTTGAGAGTGAAGCTGCAATACGTGGACGTCCTGACTCCCGAGGACATCGAGACGGCATTTCGGGCGGCGAGCAAGCAAGATGCCGAGGCAATGCTCGTGCTGACGGGCCCGATAGTCACTTCGCATCACAAAGAGATTATCAGGCTCGCGTCGAAGAATCGGCTTCCGGCGATCTATGACAGAGCTGAATTCGTCGAAGACGGCGGGCTAATGACCTACAGCGTGAGCAGCACCGACTTGTTCCGCCGCGCCGCCTATTATGTCGACAAGATTCTCAAAGGCGCGAAGCCCGCCGACCTTCCCGTTGAGCAGCCGACGAAGTTCGAGCTGGTGATCAATTTGAAAACGGCGAAACAGCTCGGCCTCACGATCCCGCCTAACGTGCTAGCAAGAGCGGGCAAGGTCATAAAATAATTCTAAACTTTGAAGGTTGAGTTATGAATTCAAAATTTAAAATTCAAAGTTCCAAATTCGCAGTTCTCGTGGCTGTACTGCTCGCCGCGCTTTGCGCGCCCGTCGCCGCGCAGGAGCCGGAGAAAATTCCCCGCATCGGCTACCTGAGCATCGGCTCTCGTTCATTCACTCCGGCTCGCGTCGAGGCGTTCCGGAACGGTTTGCGCGAGCTTAGTTACGTCGAAGGCAAGAATATTCAGATCGACTGGCGCTTCTCCGACGGAGACCCCGCTCGCCAGAAGGCGTCCGCCGCCGAGTTGGCGCGCCTTAAGGTGGAGGTCATCGTCACCGCCGGTCCAGCCGACACCCGGGCCGCCAAAGCGGCGACACGCGCGATTCCGATCGTGATGGCGCAAGATTCGGATCCGATCGGCAACGGCTTTGTTACTAGTCTCGCGCGTCCCGGCGGCAACATTACGGGATTATCGGCAGAGTCGCCCGAGGTCGCTGGAAAGCAGTTGGAGCTGCTCAAGGAAATCGTGCCCAAACTCTCGCGTGTCGCTGTCATGAGCAGCCCCAACATTCCCGGCAACGCTCAGGCGGTGAAAGAAGCCGAGGTCGCTGCATCGGCTCTGGGGCTGAACCTGCTGCACCTCGACATCAGCAAGCCGACGGACATCGAGGATGCCTTTAAGGCCGTCAAGCACGGCCGCGCCGAGGCGATTCTCGTGCTGGGCAGTCCTGTACTAAATATCCGCCGCGCGCAGGTTACCGCACTTGCCGCTAGGAGCCGTTTGCCCGCAACTTACACGAGACCGGAGTTCGTCGAAGCCGGCGGTCTTATGACCTACGGCGCAAGCTACAATGACTTGTACCGTCGCGCGGCATCTTATGTGGATAAAATTCTCAAAGGCGCCAAGCCGGCCGATCTGCCGGTCGAGCAGCCGACGAAGTTCGAGATGGTGGTTAATCTAAAAACCGCGAAGCAGATCGGCCTGACGATTCCGCCCAACGTGCTGGCAAGGGCGGATCGGGTGATCAAGTAGAAATTTTGAATATTGAGTGTTGAATGATGAATGCAAAATTCAAAACTCAAAACTTAAAATTCGCGTTTGCCGCCTGTCTGGCGCTTTTCGCATTAACCGGGAGCGCCTACTCAGAGCAGGCGAAGATTCCAAAGATCGGATATGTCTCGACGAACGCTGCTTCATCTCCCGGTCCTCTTGTCGAGGCGTTCCGCCAGGGTCTGCGCGACAAGGGCTACATCGAGGGGAAAAACATCGTCGTCGAATATCGCTGGTCTGCGGGCAAGGACGAAGAAATTCCGAAGCTCGTGAAAGAGCTTCTGGAGCTGAAAGTGGACGTTCTGGTTCTGCCCGTGCCGGCAGCGATCCGCGCGGGGAAGGAGCTGACGAAGACTACCCCGATCGTGATGATCGGCAGCGAGGACCCGGTTGCGATGGGACTGGCCGATAGCTTGGCGCACCCCGGCGGAAATCTGACGGGGTTCAGCAGGCTCCAGCGCGAGCTCAGCGGAAAACGGCTCGAATTGATGAAAGAGGCGGTCGCTCCTCTGCAACGCGTCGGAGTTCTTTTCGACCACGACAGCCAAACCGGAACGATCGGCCTCACGAAATATCAGGCCGCCGCCCCGTCGCTGAAGATCGCATTGGAGACGCTCGAGGTTGACGGCCCGAGGCCGGATTTCGAGCGCGCATTCAAAAGCGCAGCCAACAGTCGCCTCAACGGCCTTATCACGATCACGAGCACGACGCTTTTCCGGCGGCAGAAAGAGGTCGCGGCGTTTGCCTTGAAGCACCGGCTGCCTTCGATGTTCGAAGGCAGCACGTGGGTGGAGTCCGGCGGTCTCATGTCCTATTCGACCAACGACCGCGAAGTGTTCCGCCGCGCGGCCGTCTACATCGACAAGATTCTCAGAGGCGCGAACCCCGGGAATCTTCCGATAGAGCAGCCGAAGAAGTTCGAGTTGGTGGTTAATTTAAAGACGGCCAAGCAGATCGGGGTGACGATTTCTCAGTCGGTGCTCTACCGCGCGGACAAGGTGATCAAATGACAATGTTGAATTATGAGGGTTGAGTTATGAATTCAAAACTCAAAATTCAAAACTCAAAATTAATACTTCTCGCGTGCATGCTGCTTGTGATGCTGGCATCGAAGGCGCAGGCCGCGCAGAACTTGTTAAAGCTCACCGTCGGTTTCACGCCGATCGCCGGCGCGTCGCTGCCGTTGCTGATCGCGGTCGAAGAAAAGAGCTTTCAAAAATACGGCCTCGAGGTCACGCCGATTTTCATGGGCGGCTCCCCGCTGATCAATTCGGCGGTTCTTTCCGGGGAATTCCCCATCGGCTTTACCGGAGGCGGCGCGGTCATATCGAGCCGGCTCGCAGGCAGCGATCTGATCGCGATCGCCGAGCCACTGCCGGTTCTTACCATCGATGGCTGGGCGAGGCCCGAGATCAAGACCATCGCCGAGCTGCGGGGAAAGCGCATCGGCGTCACGCGCTTCGGCGCGTCGAGTTATTTCGCGGGCCTCTCGATGCTCGAGTCGGCCGGAATCAGACCGAACGAGGTTGTTTTTATCCAAAACGGCGGCGTCGGAGAATCGCTCGCCGCGCTCCTCGGCGGCCGCGTGGACGCGTGCATGATCGGCTACCCATTCGGACTGCGGGCCAAAAAGGAAGGTTTTCGCCTGCTCTTTCGCCCTTCGGAGAACGAATATGGCCGGTTTCCGACCGCGGTGGTCGCCGCGCGCGAGTCGTGGCTGAAAGACGCCGGGCATCGCAAGATCGCCGTCGACTTTTTGCGCGGATTGAGCGTGGGGCAGCAGCTCGCCGCCAGCAATGCCGAGGTGAGCAAGAAAACGCTCCGGAAATACACCCGCGTCGACGACGACGCGGAGCTGCAGGGCAGCTTCGACTTCTATAAGTCGGGATTCTCCGGCTCGCTGCGCACGGATGACAAGTCGATGGCGAACGCGCTCAAATTTGTCGATCATCCGAAAGCGAAGGGGGCCGACGTGAAGCAGTTCTACGACAACAGCCTTATGGACGAGGCGATGCGGTGATCTCCGATCGCCGGACAGTATCGTGCGACTAATCAAAGGAGGCCGGGTTAAGATCCATGACGAATAGAATTCTCATCGTCGACGACGAGCCGTTCAATCTCGATCTCCTGGAGCAGGAGCTCGCCGAACAGGACTATGCGATCGAGCGCGCCAACGACGGCGTCGAGGCGCTCGCGAAGGTGGAAAGCTTCGCGCCGGACGTCGTGCTGCTCGATTACATGATGCCGAACATGAACGGCATCGAGGTCGTCAAGCGCCTGCGCCAGGACGGGCGGACGAAATCGATTCCCGTCATCCTCGTTACCGCGAAAGGCTCGCAGGAGGACAAGGTGCGCGGCCTCGACGCCGGCGCGGACGATTACGTGATCAAGCCGTTCGACTCCTTCGAGCTGCTCGCCCGCGTGCGCTCGATGCTGCGCATCAAGCGCCTGCACGACTCGCTGGAGGAGCTCAACCGCTCGCTTGCCGACCGCGTCGCCGCTCAGGTTGGCGAGATCCAGCGCATGGGGCGGCTGAAGCGCTACCTTTCGCCGCAGATCGCCGACTCGGTGCTGGAGAAAGACGAGGAGAATCTTTTCAAAACCCATCGCCGCGAGATCACCGTCGTCTTCCTCGACCTCCGCGGCTTCACCGCCTTCTCCGACGGCGCCGAGCCCGAGGAGATCATGGACCTCCTGCGCATCTATCACGCGGAGATGGGGCGGCTCATTTTCAAGTACGAAGCCACGCTGGAGCGCTTCGCCGGCGACGGCATCATGGTTTTTCTCAACGATCCGGTGCCGTGCGAAGATCACACCGAGCGCGCCGTGCGCATGGCGGTCGAGATGCGCGCCCGCGTCAAGGAATTGCGCGAGGCATGGCGGAAGAGGGGATACGATCTCGATCTCGGCATCGGCATCGCGTGCAGTTATGCGACATTGGGGAACGTCGGCTTCGAGGGGCGCATGGATTACGGCGCGATCGGCAACGTCACCAATCTCGCCTCGCGTCTCTGCGACGAAGCGAAAGGCGGGCAGATTCTCACGAACCAGAAAACGCTCGCGAGAATCGAGCAACTGGTCGAGACCGACCCGCCGCAGGAACTGCAGCTCAAGGGCTTCGTCCGGCCTGTGACCGCTTATAATATCGCGCGCCTGAAAGTATAAGCGACGACGCGACCGCCGCTCTACTCCTGTGGGATTTCTTTCGGCCAGTATTCGATATGCACCGGCTCGGGCGGAAATCCCAGCACATTGAGGTAGAGATACTCGCGCCAGCGATTGAACCAGCGCACGTTGTCCAGCGGCACGTCGAAATGTTTTCGGAGAAAATCGCGCCGCGGCGGGTCGAAAACGGTGCGTGGCCGGCTGTTGAGCGCTTCCGCGTCGATCGCGGCGATGCGCTTGCGAATCGCGTCTTCGCCGTACTGCTCGATCAGTTCCCAGACATAGTCGTGGAGCTTCTGGAGGATAGCATCATGATGGCCGCGCTCCTCGGCGTGAACCACGCGCTCCTCGAAGTCGAGCACCTTCGGCGTCGTGATCTTGATGCTCTGGATCGACGCCGCCGTGCAGTGGCCGTAGGGCCAGAGATTGCCGGAAATTAGATAACTGAGAAAATCCCGCTGCTGCAGCCGATGGTGCTCGACGCGCGGCAATAGGCCGTGCTGCCGCTCGAACTCGGGGTCCGGCTTTGCGTGATCGCGCGACGGATCGACCGCGTCGCCCTGGCGGATGTAGCCCCAGCCGTGGCCCGCCTCAGTTCTGATGTGATCCGCAAGCCGCCAGCGCCACTCGGAATCCATGTCGAAATGCGAATAAGCGTAGCACCCCAGGCCGACCGTCGTCTCCAGCTCGTCGCGACCGCGGTAGCCGAGCCAGCGGCCGAGCAGCTCGCGCTCCGCGGCGTCCTTGGGCTCGCGCTTGAGCGATTTTCGCTTCGCGCGCAGCTCCTCAAGCTCGATGCCGATCGGGTTGTCCTCGCTGTAGGTGATTTTTTTACCTACGCCGCGGATGTCTGACATAACGCCTCCTTTACGGTTTCGCATATAGCGCTTTGATGAAACCTTCCTTGTCGATGCGCTCGAGAATGCTCATGTCGACGACGCCGTAGGGATCGCGGCCGGATTTTTCCGCCGCGATCTTCGCAACCGTGTCCAGAGCGTCGCGTCTGACGAGCGGCAGCGGATCATACGCCGCGACGGCCTGCCGGTAGGTCTCGTCCAGCGCCTCGCCGTCGCTCAGACGCAGCGTGCGGCCTAGGCTTTTCTTTGCCATATCGGGATTGGTGAGGGCAAGCATTACGCCGTGCAGCAGCGCCTTCAGAAACTTCTCGAGCGCCGCGGGCGATTTCTCCCGCACGGCGCGCGAGGTGACGACCGATGTGAAAAGGCACGGAATGCGCTCGGCCGCCATGTCGAGCAGCATGCGCAGTCCGCCTTTCCGCGCCTCGAGCGTCTCGGGAGCGGAGAGGAGCGCCGCGTCGACGACGCCGCCCAGAAGCGAGCGCGGCACGAGCTGCAGGCGGCCGAAGGCGATGAGCTTGACGTCGCGCGCAGGGTCGAGACCCGCGCGCGCGAGCATGATGCGCGTGCCGAGGTTGAGCGAGGTTCCCGGCGGCGTGTCGGCGATCAGCCGGCCTTTCAGGTCGCCGAGCTGTGCGATGTCGGGCTTGGCCCAGAGCTGGAAGGGGACCGTATTCACCAGACCGCTCACGATGCGTACCTCCGCGCCCTTCGTGTAAGCCGCGAGCGCCTGGCCGCCGCCGACGATCGCGACGTCGAGACTGCCGGATTCGACGGCGCGGATCATCGTCAGCCCCGCCGATTGATTGAGCTCGACACTGACACCGTAAAGGTCGAAAAGCTTCTGCTCGACCGCGAGCGCTTCCGCGAGCTGCGACGCCGTCGCGCCCGAATAACCGAGACGAAGCGTCGCGGCCGGCGCACCGCGCGCGAACACGACGATCAGCGCGAGCGCGGCGAGCGATCTCACCAGTCCACCTCGAGATTTCCAAACGCTCGACCCAAGGAGTCTTTTTTCCATTGACAGCGTAGGCTCAATTTTGCTGTACTGGGCCTCATTAATCTTGAGGGGGGGTTCCATGAGAAAGGCAGTCAAAGGACTGATAGCCGCGCTGTTTTTCGTTGTGCTCGGCGCCGCCGGAGCGGAGGCACAGGTCAGCATCAATCTATCGGTCTTTCCCAATCTTGTCGCCGTTCCCGACTATCCTGTCTACTACGCGCCGAGCGTGCACGGCAATTATTTCTTCTACGATGGCCAGTATTGGGTGTTCAACGTCAGCGACGGGTT
>DASWZY010000277.1:0-9018 GCA_036407055.1 Binatia bacterium | reverse complement strand
GCTGCGCACGGTGCTGGAAAAAAACGGCCTCGACCCGAATAAGGACGTCTCGATCGTCCAGACCGGCGGCCAGCCCGAGGGGCTCGCCGCCATGATCGGCGGCAAGATTTACGCGCAGCGCATGTCGTTCCCGTTCAACCTTAAGGCGATTCAAGCCGGCATGCGCGAGCTCGTGAATCTGCCCATGGACGAGAACACCGGCGCGGTGATCACGACCCGATCCTATCTCGCGCAGAAGCGCGCGGTCGCGGTCCGTTTCATGCGCGCGTTTATCCGCGGCATGCACCGCTACAAGACCGACAAGGAGTTCAGCGAGAAGGTGATCGCTAAATTCGCCCAGATCCAGGACCGCCAGATGATCGAGGCGACCTGGCGCGAGTACGCGTCGGGGATCGAGCGTGTGCCGCGTCCGTCGCTCAAGGGCGTGCAGGCGGTGATCGACGCCGGGCTCGGCGGCAAGAAGATCGACCTCAAAGCCGAGCGGCTGGTCGACTTCTCGATCGTGGATGAGCTCGAGAAGAACGGCTTTATCGATTCGGTTTGGAAGTGAGAGAGGAGCTATGGAAGCCAGCAGCACGCCGGGATTCGAAAGGGTCGATTCCGCCGCCGAGCGGATGGACACGCCCTACGATCACTGGGCGGGGTCGCAGGGTATCGACGTCGTCAAGGGCTTCGGCGTCGAGAACGTCTACGACGTGCCGCTCAAATGGTGGGAGCGCATGGGCGGCAACGGCGTTTTCATCAACCTCGAAGGCACCGGCTATCTCGACGACGCCTACGTCTGCAGCATTGCGCCGGGAAAGAGCCTGCGCCCGCAGCGGCACCTATTCGAAGAGCTCGTCTACATTCTCGAGGGTCGCGGCGCGACGACGATGTGGCAGGAAAACGGCCAGAAGCAGAGCTTCGAGTGGCAGAAGGGGAGCCTCTTCGCGGTGCCGCTGAACGCGTATTACCAGCATTTCAACGGCCAGGGCGACCGCGAAGCGCGCATCATCGCGGTGACGTCCGCGCCGCTGGTCTTCAATCTGTTCCACTGCGAAGACTTCGTGATGAAGAACCCGTATATCTTCGCCGACCGGTTCAAAGGCGAAGAGGGATACTTCGCCAGCCGCGGGCGGCTCTACAAGGACCGCGTGCTCGAAACCAATTTCGTCGCCGATGCGGTCAACATCGAGCCGGTCGCATGGCACGAGCGCGGCAAAGGCAACCGGACGATCTTTTTCGAGATGGCCGAGAGCACGATGGGCGCGCACGTCTCGGAGTTTCCCGTCGGCCTCTACAAGAAAGCGCACCGGCACGGGCCGGGCGCGCACGTGATGATCCTATCCGGCCAGGGGTATTCCTTCATGTGGCCGGAGGGCGAAGAAAAAAAGCTCTTCGAGTGGCGGCCCGGATCGTTGGTCGTGCCGCCCGAAAACTGGTTTCACCAGCATTTCAATTCCGGCAGCAAGCCCGCGCGCTACGTCGCGCTGAAAATGCTCTCGCGCCGGCACAAGCTCGTGCCGGGAAAAATCAAATCCGACGTCTCCGTCAAAGACGGCGGCATGCAAATCGAATACGAGGACGAAGACCCGGAGATCCGGCGCATCTTCGAAGACGCCTGCGTGAAGGCCGGCGCGGCCGTGATGATGCCCAAAAGAGGTTGAAGGGTTAGAACGTTTAAAGGTTGAAGGGTTAAATACGAAGAAATGGTTGTATCGAAGGCGACACGTTTTTAACCCTGAAACCTGCAACCCTGAAACCCTTAAACCGTCTGGAAACCCGCTCGTTGACGCCGTTTCCCTGCCGATATAAAATTGAGGTGGTTGTAAAAGGGAGGTTTGCATGCTCCGGCCGGTAGGATTGACCCACGGACACTACGAGTGCCGCTCGCTCGAAGACACGCTGCCGATTTTCAAGGAGCTGCTCGCGCTCGAAGTCGTCGATCGCCACAACGGCGAGGCGGTGCTCAAGCACCCGAACACGGACTGGCTGCTCGTCGTGCACGAAGGCGGCCCGAACGCGCGCAACAAGCCGCACAACAATCACTACGGCTTCCGCGTCGCGCATCACGAGGAGATCGAGCGCGCCTACAGCTACATCGACGCGCAAAAAGACAAATACCGCATCAAGTCGGTCACCAAGCCGCACGAGGCGCATTTCGCCTACTCGATTTACTTCAAGGAGCCGGGCGGTAACGATCTGGAGATCGAATACTATAATCCCAACGCCGTGCAGCACGGCCGGCGCATCGCCGCGACGCCGTGGAAGCAGGTGATGCCCGAAGACCGCTTTCCCGGCCGCGGCTACGTCCCGCAGGCGATGTCGCACGGGACGCTCCAGTGCGACAACAAGGAGGCGAGCGACCGCTTCTACCAAGAAGTCCTCGGCCTCGACATCGTCGGCGGCGGCCGCCACTCTACGTACATCAAGCATCCCTCGACGCCGTGGTACATCGTCGTGCTGCCGATGCCGCACCGCGATTATCTCGCGCCGGTCAACCGCTTCACGCTGAAGCTCGGCACGCCCGAGGAGGTCGAGAAGGCGCACCATGTCTTTTCGCAGCAATCCAATCCTTACGGCGTAACGGAAACTTGGGATCTGGAGCGCAGGAACGGTCAGGCGTCGTTTATCTTCGCCGACCTCGACAAGAACTGGTGGGAATTAACCGCTTCGAATTAAAAAAGTTTCAGGTTTCTAGTTTCAAGTTTCACGAAAGAGCGTCGGAGGGCTTCCGTACCTGAAACCCGAAACTTGAAATGGTTTTTTACGTCGATATATCCTGCAAAAACCATTCGGTGGGCAATTCGCGGCCGACGCCGCGCTCGCGCGCGCGTTTGAGCACGAAAGCGCCGGCGGCCGAGAACTGCACGCCGTGCCCCTCGTTGTTGGCGAAATAAGTTTTCTGCTCGTCGCTCGTTCTGCCGCGTGCCGCTTCCGCGCATAGCTCGCCGAGCGTGATCGCGCTCGGCAGATCGCGCTCGTCTTTGCCGCCGAGCGCCTGCGGCGCGGTGGAAAATTCCTCGGCGGCTTTCTCCGCGCGAAAGCGCGGGCCGAAGCCGCGCTCGTGCACGACGGCGATGTCGAAAACGCCGAGCGGCTCTCTTCCGACCTCGCCGAACGGCCGCGCGCTGGAGAGAAACATTCCCGGCTCGATCCATTCCGGGCGCACGAAGGGCTTCGACGCGTCCGTGCAGCAGCAGACGATGTCGCTCGACGCGAACGCCGTTTCGATGCTTTCCACAGCGCGCGTCGCGACGCCGAGCTTTTTTTCCGTCTCGCGCGCGAACGCCTCGCGGCTTTCGCGGCGTAGGCTGTAAACTTTGATGCTGCGGATCGGCCGCACGGCGCACATCGCCTCGGCGTGGCTGCGGGCCTGATTGCCCGCGCCGACGATCGCGAGCGCCGCCGCGTCCTCGCGGCTTAAGTATTTCGCCGCGACCGCGCTCGTCGCGCCGACGCGCATCACCTGAAGGAAGCCGTCGTTCAATATGCCGTCGAGCTCACCGGTGTGGATGTTGTAGAGCAGCGCGAGGCCGCAGTAGAGACCGGGGCGCGACGCCCACTTGGTCGTGCGCCCGCTCTTGTCGTCGAGCCATTCGTTCACGTCGGAGCGCAGCCGGATCGCGTGATAGCCGCTCTTGATGACGGTTCCCTCGAAGTTGGCGAAGACATAGGTCCGGCCTTCGCCGGTCGGCACCATGATGTTGCTGCGCCGCCGGTGCGCCGCGCGGCCGAGGCCGTGCTCGCGGTACGCGTCGTCCAGGATTTCGACGCATTCGCGCGTTGAAATCAGCCGTGAAATCTCGTCGTTGTTGAGCAGCAGAGTCATCTTTTCGCCGGGCGAGGAGAGCGCTGCGCAAACCTTAGCGGCCGCACCGCTGCATTGCAATCTAATCTCTTTACAAAAGGATTTTTTCCTGTATAGAGTTTGAGTTCAATCGGGGAAATTATGGCCACAATTATCGACGGCAAAGCGGTTGCGCGCGCGCTGCAAGCGGAGATCAAAGACGAAGTCGAAGGATTGAAACGCAGATGGGGAATGTCGCCCGGACTCGGCGTCGTGCTGGTCGGCGACGATCCCGCCTCTCATCTCTACGTCAAGAATAAAGAGAAAGCCTGCAAGGAAGTCGGCATACGCTCGGAGGAGCATCTGCTTCCCGCGTCCGTTTCCGAGCGCGAGCTGCTGGCGCTCATCCAGAAGCTCAATCGCGACCGCGATATCCACGGCATTCTCGTTCAGCTGCCGCTGCCGGCGCATATCAGCCCGGAAAAAGTTCTCCTCGCCGTGTCGCCGCAAAAAGACATCGACGGTTTTCATCCCGTCAACCAGGGAATGCTGCTTTCCGGCGGCGAGGGCTTCAGACCGTGCACGCCGATGGGCATCATGAAGCTCCTCGATTCCGTCGAGTGCGATCCCAAAGGAAAAAACGCGACCGTGATCGGCCGCAGCAACATCGTCGGCAAGCCGGTCGCGCTCATGCTGCTCGAGCGCCACGCGACGGTCACGATCTGCCACTCGCGCACGGCCAATCTGAAAGAGGAAGTCGGCCGCGGCGACATCGTCGTCGCCGCCATCGGCAAGGCCGCGCTCGTGCGCGGCGACTGGATCAAGCCCGGCGCGGTCGTGATCGACGTCGGCGTGAACCGTCTGCCGACGGGAAAACTCTCCGGCGACGTCGATTTCGAAGCGGCCAAAGAGCGCGCATCGTATATCACGCCCGTTCCCGGCGGCGTCGGCCCGCTGACGATCGCCATGCTTTTGTTCAACACGCTGCGCGCAGCGAAGGAATCGCTTCAGCGGGAAGGCTAGACCAATCGTGTGAGCTCGCCAGCCGCAGCCCAGGCCCCGAAACTGAAAAGAACACCGCTCTATCACGTCCATCGCCGCCTGGGGGCGAAGATGGTCGAGTTCGCCGGCTGGGAGATGCCCGTGCAATACAGCGGCGTCATCGACGAGCACCTGGCGGTGCGGTCGCGCGCCGGCCTTTTCGACGTAAGCCACATGGGCGAGGTCGAAGTCCTCGGCGCGGGCGGGTTCGATTATTGCCAGAAGCTCACGCCCAACGACCTCGCGCGCGCCAAGCCGGGCCAGGCGCAATATAATTTATTGCTGAACGAGCAGGGCGGGGCGGTCGACGACATTGTCGTCTATCCGCTCAAGCCGGGCGCTATTTTCATCTGCGTCAACGCCTCGAACACCGACAAAGATTTCGAATGGATTCGGAGCCACGCGCCGTCCGATGTTCCGGTCGAGAATACGAGCGCGCGCTACGCGCAGCTCGCGCTCCAGGGTCCGGCGGCGGAAAAAATTCTTCAGCCGCTGACGCCGACGCCGCTCAAGGACGTCAAGTCGTTTTACTTTTTCTTCGGCGACGTAGCGGGCATCCGCTCGCTCGTCGCGCGCACCGGCTACACCGGCGAGGACGGCTTCGAGCTGTTTTGCGAAGCCGAAGACGCGGAAAAGCTGTGGAACGCGCTGCTCGACGCCGGCGCGAACGACGGACTCCAGCCGGCCGGCCTCGGCGCCCGCGATACGCTGAGACTCGAGCGCGCGCTCGCGCTTTACGGCCATGAGCTCGACGATACGACGACGCCGCTCGAGGCGGGACTCGATTGGGTCGTGAAATTCTCCAAGGCGGAATTCTTGGGCCGCGACGCTCTGCTGCGGCAGAAGGAAAAAGGCGTCCAGCGGAAGCTCGTCGGTCTGGAGCTGATCGATCCCGGTATCGCCCGCAGCCGCTATCCGGTTTTCGCGGGCGGTGAGCGCACCGGCGAGGTGACGAGCGGTACCAAGTCGCCGACGCTCGGCAAGGCGGTCGCGATGGCGTACGTCGGAAGCGGGCACGCCGCTCCCGGGACGGAAGTCGAGGTCGAGATTCGCGAGCGGCGCGCCCGCGCGCGCGTCGTGCCGCTGCCGTTTTATCGCCGGCCGCAATAACCATATTTTTGAGGTCAAAATTTTCCGGTCAAGAAAAGCCGAAAAGGGCTTGACTTATTTTTATCTGAATCATACTTGAAACCAGAAACTCGCGACTGAAAAAACCGCACTAAATCGATCTCAGGAGGGTCAGATGGAGTTCCCCGACGGACTGAAGTATTCCAAAGAGCACGAGTGGGTGCTGGTCGAGGACAAGATCGCCATCATCGGCATCACCGAGTTCGCGCAGCACGAGCTCGGCGACGTCGTCTACGTCGAATTGCCGGAAGTCGGCGAAAAAGTCGTTAAAGACGACCCGTTCGGCGCGGTGGAGTCCGTGAAAGCCGTGTCCGACGTGTTCGCACCGGTGTCCGGCGCGGTCGTGGAAGTCAACGACGTGCTGCCGGAGAATCCGGAGACGATCAACGACGATCCCTACGGCGACGGCTGGATGATCAAGGTCGAGATGACCGACATGGACGATCTCAAGGATCTCATGAACGCCGAGGAATACGCCGAATACATCGAGCAGCAGAAAGAGGAAGACGAAGAGGACGAGGACGAAAACGAAGACGAGGAAGAAGATGACGACGACGAGGACGAGAAATAGGTCCTCCGCATGCGCTATACCCCCCACACCGCCGCCGACAAGGAGCGGATGCTCCGCACTATCGGCGTATCCGCCTTCGAGGATCTGATCCGGCACATTCCCGCCGCGCTGAGACAAAACGCCCAAATTTCGCTGCCGCAAGGCCTCACCGAGGTCGCGGTCAAGAGGCGGATGGCGGCGCTCGCCGGCAAAAACGCCTCCGCGCAGGACTGGAGCTTGTTTCTCGGCGGCGGCATCTACCATCACGCGATCCCGAGCGCGGTCGACGCGGTCATCTCGCGCGCCGAGTTCGCCACCTCGTACACGCCCTACCAGCCCGAGGTCAGCCAGGGCACGCTGCAGGCGATGTACGAGTTCCAGACGCTGATCTGCCAGCTCACCGGCATGGAGGTCGCGAACGCGGGCGTCTACGACGGCGCCTCCGCCGCTGCCGAGGCGGTGCTGATGGCGCGCCGGATTCAGGACGGCCGGCATCGCGTGCTCGTCTCGCGCGCGCTGCACCCGCAGTACCGGCAGGTGATCGCGACGTTCCTGCGCAATCTCACCGACGTCGAGCTCGTCGAGATTCCGTTCGCGCCGAGCGGCGCGACCGACGCCGACGCGCTCGCGCGCGTCCTCGACGACCGGACGATGTGTGTCGTCGTCGGCTACCCGAATTTTTTCGGCGTGATCGAAGAGCTCGCGCCGTTGCGAGTCGCCTGCGACCGCCACGGCGCGCTGCTCGCGACGGTTACGACCGAGCCGCTGTCGCTCGCGCTGATAAAGCCGCCGGGCGCGTGGGGCGCCGACATCGCCGTCGGCGAGGGGCAGAGCCTCGGCGTGCCGATGTCGCTCGGCGGTCCCGGCTACGGCTTTTTCGCGACGCAAAAAAAATTCGTGCGCAGCCTGCCGGGCCGACTCGTCGGCGAGACGGTGGACGGCGAAGGGCGGCGCGGCTTCGTGCTCACGCTCTCCACGCGCGAGCAGCACATCCGCCGGGAAAAGGCGACGTCCAATATCTGCACGAGCCAGAGCCTCTGCGTGCTCGCATCGACGGTTTTCATGTCGCTGCTCGGCAAGCAGGGCATGCGGCGTCTCGCGGAGGTCAACGCGCGCCGCGCGCACCGCGTGCAAGAGCTTCTTGTCAAAGAAGCCGGAGTCGCGCCTGCATTCACGGGGCCGTTTTTCAACGAGTTCGTGCTGAACGTCGATCATTTGAGCGAACGCCGCAGCCGTTTCTTCGCGAAGCACATCGTTCCCGGAGTCGAGTTGTCCAAATGGTATCCCGAAATACGCGATGCTTTGCTCGTCTGCGTCACGGAAATGAACGAAGAAGAGGAGATCGAGGAGCTTGTCAGAACCTTCGCAGCGCGGTAGCCGAGGTCCGCAGCGCCTGATTTTCGAGAGCGGTTCGCCGGGCCGAAGCGCTTTTTTCTGGCCGGAGGAGAAAGGCGCGAGCGGGATTCCGGACGCGCAGCTGCGCGACGAGATCGCCGGCTTTCCCGAAATGGGCGAGCTCGAAGTGCTGCGCCACTTTACGCGGCTCTCGCACCTCAATTTCTCGATCGAGAGCCAGTTCTATCCGCTCGGCTCCTGCACCATGAAATACAATCCGAAGGTCAACGAAGTTGCGGCGCGTATGCCCGGCTTCGCGCTGCTCCATCCGCTCCTTCCGCCTGAATTGATCCCCGGCGCATTGGAGCTGCTCGCCGACCTCGAAACGATGCTGGCCGAGATCGCAGGGATGGATGCGGTTACGCTGCAGCCCGCGGCCGGCGCGCAGGGCGAGCTCACCGGCCTCATGGTCATCCGCGCGTTCCTCACCGAGCGGGGAAATCCGCGCAAGAAGATTCTCGTGCCCGACACCGCGCACGGCACGAACCCCGCGAGCTCGACGCTGTGCGGGTACGACGTCGTGCAGATCCCGTCGAACAAGCAGGGCATCATCGAGCCGGAGGCGGTCGAGCGCGCGATGTCCGAAGACGTCGCCGCGCTCATGATCACCAATCCGAACACGCTGGGCGTCTTCGAGCGCCATATCCAGGCGATCGCCGACGCGGTGCACCGCCGCGGCGGGCTCGTCTATCTCGACGGGGCGAATCTGAACGCGCTCATGGGCATCGCCAAGCCCGGCCATATGGGCGTGGACGTGCTCCATATCAACTTGCACAAGACCTTCTCGACGCCGCATGGCGGCGGCGGCCCGGGCGCCGGCCCCGTCGGCGTCAAGGCCCACCTGAAGGATTACCTGCCCGTGCCGCGCATCGTTAAGAGCGGCGCGGGCTGCGAATTGCGCGAGGATTTCCCGAAGTCCGTCGGCCGCGTGCGCTCGTTCTTCGGCAATTTCGGCATCCTGGTGCGCGCCTACACATACATGATCTCGCTCGGCTCGGACGGCCTCGAAGACGCGAGCCGCATGGCGGTGCTGAACGCGAATTATGTGCGCAAGCGCCTCGAGAGCACGTACTTCCTGCCCTCGCCGGAGCCTTCGATGCACGAGTGCGTGTTCACCGACAAAAATCAGCAGAAG
>DASWZY010000276.1:0-4444 GCA_036407055.1 Binatia bacterium | reverse complement strand
GATCTGGATTCTGAGCACGTTCTTCAAAGAAATGCCGTACGAGATCGAGGAGGCGGCGCTTGTCGACGGCTGCACGCGCGCGCAGGCGCTCAGGCGAATTGTCCTCCCGCTCGCCGCTCCGGGCATCTTCACCGCGGCGATTCTCGTCTTCATCTACGCCTGGAACGAGTTCTTTTTCGCGCTGATTATTCTAACCTCGCCGCCGATCCAGACCCTGCCCGTCGGCATTGCGCTCTTTCCCGGCGAATACACGATCCCGTGGGGCGAGCTCGCCGCGGCGTCGACGATCGCGACGCTGCCGCTGATCGCGCTCACGCTCCTCTTCGAGCGCCGCATCGTCCGCGGCCTCTCCTCCGGCGCTCTTAAAGGTTAGCGACAGCTTCGCGCACGTCGAAAACACCTCGACAACTCGGCACTCAAAGCAGGCCTGATGGAACCGAACATCGACGGACAACGCGGATAAATTAAGCCTGGCGCGGTCGCAGCGGTCGCCGGCGACGAAGAACCGCGACGCGCCGTCACGGCAATCGGTGCATCGGCCGATAGTCGTAGATTTACCTGAATCCAGTAAACATCTGCATTGACCCAACCTGCACCGGAGCTAAAAGTGAAGAAAGCAGCGGTTCTGCTGCAATCAAATCCAAAGAAAGGGGGTGAGTTAATGTCATTGAAAACATTGCTCGCCATTATCGCCATCGTACCGCTGATGGGTCTCGCCGCTTGCAGGAACAACGCGGCGGACAACAACTCGGGAAACAACCTCTCGAGAAACGGCGATACATCTTCGGGCGCGGCCAGCACGAGCCCGAGTACTTCACCGAGCGGCACGGCCAGCACCTCGCCATCAACTTCGCCGGGTTCGGATACTACGGCAACCGGCCCGGCGTCGGGACAGAGCTCGCCGATGGGTTCCGGCGCAGGCTCGGCGGCAGGCTCGAGCTCGGCCGGCGGCGAATCGGGCAGCTCGAACGCCGCGGGTCAGCACGGATAATTTGACCAGAAGTGGTCGCAGCTTAGCTGCGACTCTCATCCACCGCGAGCATAGGCGCGGCTGGAAAAAAAAAGGCCGCCGGCATCAGCCGGCGGCCTTTTTGTTATTGCAACAGTTTCCGCAACAACTTAGTCGTGGCGGTAATAATCGTACCAACCGTTATTTTGCGCGACGTCGCGCCGATCGCGTCTCAGCTCCGCCATATCGCGGTGCAGCTTAGCCTCGTCGTCGCGAACCTTCTGCTCGTCCAACGCGAGCTGCCGGCGTCCAGCGCCGTTGCGGAGATGCCGGTTATAAATATCGCGGTCCCGCGTCAGCTGCTCCTGATCGCGGTCGATTATCCTCTGATCGTGGCGGATCTCGCCGCGGTCCTGAGCGTGAACGGGAGCGGAGAAGCCGATCAGAGATCCCGCCAGCAAACCGCCGAGGACGATATTTTTATACGCTGATTTCTTCATACTCCCTCCTTGCGAGTTTAATCGGCCCGAACGACCGTTGATGATCAAAGGAGCAACGGCCGTGCCATGAAAAGCGCCAGCTTCACGGGCACATTTTCAGCGTGAAAAAGAGGGCTCAGTGAAGAATGATCCCAGAGAGGAAGATTCTTCCTTGGGGTAAATACCGGAGGTGTATCAACTCACAAGAGCGCCGCGGCTTCTTTATCGAGAAACCACGACAATCTTCCGTTCACGGGCGATACGCGCGCGGCGGGAAGATTGGCGCCGTCGCGCAGCATTTCCTTCACAACACCGGCTTTCGATTTTCCCGAGACGAGAAAAGCGACTTCGGCGGCGGAGTTTAAGAGCGGCAGCGTGAATGTGACGCGATCGGTCTTGAGCTTCTCGACATAGGTCGCGACCACGAGCCGCTCTCTTACTTCGAGCGCGACGCTGCCGGGAAACAGCGATGCCGTGTGGCCTTCCTCGCCGATGCCGAGGAGAATGAGATCGAAGCGGGGGAATATACCCGGCGCTAGCGCGAAGCAATCGCGCAACGCGGCTTCATACGCGGCGGCGGCTTTTTCGGGCCCGCGCTCGGTCTCGATGCGGTGAATGTTCGCCTGCAGCACGGGCGCTTGCGAGAGCAGCGTCTCGTAGGCCATGCGATAGTTGCTGTCGGGATGATCGGCCGGTACCGAGCGCTCATCGCCCCAGAAAAAATGAACGCGGTCCCACGCGATCTGCGAGCGGCATTCGCGGCCGGCGAGCGCCGCGTAGAGCGCGCGCGGCGTGTTGCCGCCCGACAGCGCGACTGCGAAGCGTCCCGTTCCTGCGATTGCTTCTGCGGCGCAGCGCACCCACTGCGCCGCAGCCCTGCGCGCGAGATCTCCGATATCGGCGCAGACGATTTCTTCGCGCCGCGTCGTCATGACCGGTCCTGCGCGTGTGCGCCGAAATATGCCGCGCCGCGAAGCGCCGTCTCGTCGTTCAGGATAACCTGGACGGGGATGCGCGCCAGCAGCTCGGCGTAACGGCCCTTGCCGACAAACGCCTTCATGAACGTGCCGTCGAGGAGCTTCTTGAGAATCTTCGGCGCGATGCCGCCGCCGACGCATACGCCGCCGAGTGCCTTGGCTCTGAGCGCCAAGTTGCCTGCCTCGGCGCCGTACGAGGACGCGAAGATATCGAGCGTCTGCACGCAGATATCCGCCTCGCCGGCGAGCGCCGCCAGCGCAATCGCCGCGGTCGGATCCTGCTTCGCAAGGCGGTCGGGCAGCCACGCGGGCACCTCGTAGCGGCCCGAGTCCTTGAGAAAATTATAGATGTTGAAAATACCCGGACCGGAGATGACCCGCTCGTAGCTGACATGGCCGAAGCGCGCCGCGAGGTATGAAAGCAGCTCGATGTGTTGCGGCGTGTGCGGCGCGTAGTCGGCGTGGCCGCCTTCGGAAGCGAGCACGCGGTACGCGCCGCCGGCCGGATACAGAATCGCTTCCCCGAGACCGGTGCCGGCGGCGATCAGGCCCATATTCGCGCGCGGATCGCAGCTGCCGACGTTCAGCACGCTGAATTCGGAGCTGTCCAGAGTGCCGGCGCCGTAGCCGGTCGCCTCAAGATCGTTCAGCAGCGACACGGAGGCTAGGCTCAGGCGCCGCGCGAGCGCGCGTCCGTCGATGAACCACGGCAGGTTCGGTGTTTTGACGGTCTCGTCGATTATCGGTCCGGCGACGCCAAAGCAGGCGGCCGTGAGCATTGCGGGATGCGCCGCGGTAAAATCGTTGAGGACCGCCTCGAGCGAAGGATAGCTTTTGCTGGGATAAGTTTTCTTCGCGCCGGCGACGAGCTTTCCGTTCTCGAGGGAAAAGACTCCGATCTTCGTCTTCGTCCCACCGATGTCGCCGGCTAAGATCATAAAAACAGTTTCGCGTTCCGAGTTTCTAGTTTCGAGAGCAAAAAGGCCTCCGGACTCGAAACCCGAAACTTGAAACTCGAAACTGGATCATAATTTCCGCCAGTGATGGCCGTCTTTTTCGATGAATGCGTCCGCCTCTTTCGGCCCCCAGCTTCCCGCCGGATAGATGGGAATGAAATCGCTGCGCGTCTTATGCCAGGCATCGATGAGCGGCGTAAGAAGGCCCCACGCGAGTTCGACCCAATCCTGGCGCGTAAAAAGCGTCGAGTCGCCGCGGAGCGCGTCGAGCAGCAGCGTCTCGTAGGCCTCGGGCGGCGCGGCGCCGAAGGCGACTTCGTAATCGAAGTCGAGGCTGAGCGAGTTGACGCAGACTTCCGGTCCCGGCGGCTTGACTTCGAATGTAAGAGAAACGCCTTCGTCGGGCTGGATGCGCATCACGAGCACATTCGAGCCGAGCCCGTCGACCGCCGCGCACGACTGGAAAAACGACAGCGGCGGTTTTTTGAAGTGGATCGCGATCTCGGTCACGCGCTTCGCGAGCCGCTTGCCCGAGCGAAGATAAAACGGCACGCCCTGCCAGCGCCAGTTGTCGATCCAGAGTTTTAGGGCCGCATACGTCTCGGTCGTCGATCCGCGGTCGACACCTTCCTCCTGGCGGTACCCCGGCACAGGCTTGCCGTTAATCTCGCCGGGACCGTACTGCCCGCGCACGGCCTCGTCGGGCGGGATCGGCCGGATCGCGTGCAGCACTTTCGCCTTCTCGTCGTGCACCGCATCGGCGGCGAAGAACGCCGGCGGCTCCATCGCCGTCATGCACACGAGCTGCAACAGATGATTCTGAAACATATCGCGGAGCGCGCCCGCCTGCTCGTAGTATCCGCCGCGGCTCTCGACGCCGACGGTCTCGGCCGCGGTGATCTGCACGTAGTCGACGTAGCGCCGGTTCCAGATCGGCTCGAAGACGGCGTTGCCGAAGCGGAAGACGAGAATGTTCTGCACCGTCTCTTTGCCGAGATAATGATCGATGCGGTAAATCTGGCCCTCGTCGAAGAATTCAAACAGCTCGTGGTTTAGCTGGCGCGCGGTCTCGAGATCGGTGCC
>DASWZY010000275.1:0-3163 GCA_036407055.1 Binatia bacterium | reverse complement strand
CTCCGCATTTACGCGCTAAGACCCACGATCTACAAAGGCGCGCAGGCGCTGGCGCAGGGCATTCGCGACTCGGGCCTGATCGCGCCCGAGCTGCGCCACCTCGTCTGCGTCAAGGCGGCGAGCATTAACGGCTGCCCGTATTGACTCGACTTGAACGCATCCAGTGGGATGCAAAACGGCGCCTCGGCGGAGAAAGTGGAAGCGGTCCTCGGCGATTATAAGAAGAGCCCCGCGCTCTCCGAGCGCGAGCGGCTCGCGCTCGAGCTCGCCGAGCGCATGACGTACACGAACAAGCGCGTCACCAACGCGTTTTTCAAGAAGCTCAAGCGGCATTTTACCGACGAAGAGCTAGTCGAGCTCGCCGCGGTGATCGCGCTGGAGAATTTCCGCAGCAAGTTCAATCCGGTCTTCGCCGTCGAGGCGCACGGCTTCTGCCCCGTGCCGGCGGTGAAAGCGGCGGCCGACGCGGCGACGAGCCGGTTTCAGGAATGAGACAGGCTGAGCGGCGGCGAGTTGCTTTTTAAGTCAAGCCGGACGACAATTGCCGCGGAAGATAAGGCTGAGGAGAACCGACATGAGGATGCGGCTCGATTTTATGCTCAAAGCGTCGTGGTGTCTCGGCCTGCTGCTGCTCGCGGCCTGCGCTCAGGAAAGAGTCACCTCCGAGCTGCCCGTCGCCGGCAAGATCCTGCCGCCCGACCGCATGCTCGTGCATCGCTTTCAAGTCGTTCCGCAGGGAGCGGAATACGGCACCGCGCCGTTCAAACAATCGGCCGAAGAGCTTCGCATCGGCAGGCTGCTCGGCGAGGCGATCGCGACCAATCTCGTCGCCGAGCTCAAGGCGCGCGGCGTCAACGCCGCCATGGCCCGCGACGACGCGCCGCCGCAGGACCAGACGGTCTGGATCTTCGGCCGCTTCATGCATCTCGAATCGCCGAGCTCGTCGAATTTGGTAGGCGGCTACACCTTCGCCGACCCGCTGCGCACGCGCGTGATGATCTTCCAGGGATCGGGCTCCAATTTGCAGTTCATCGCACAGGCGGACACGGCGACGGACAGCCGCGTCAAAGCGGGCATGGCGCGCGAAGCGGAGAAGGCGGCCGTCGAGGCGGACGCGAAGCGCGTTGCCAAAGAAGCGGCCGACCGCATCGCGGCTTACTACCGCAAGCGCGGCTTCATGCAGTAATAAGACTATCGCGCAGAACTTTTCTTCGGAAATTATTTTCTTCGCAGCGAAAGATCGGCGCCCTTTTCCGTCATTCCCGCGAAAGCGGGAATCCAGTCCTTTTAACCTGGATTCCGACTTGCGCTCGCAGACTCGCTTGGCCGGAATGCCGCGAAGAAAAATTCCCAATCGTACAATGTCCAGTTTTGGTGACTGAATCGCGGCGCCTCATGTTATAATCGCAACCTGAGAGGAGTCTGATGAAAAAGTATTTTATCGGCATTTTTGCGATGGGCTTCATTTTAGGATTTCTGACGATGGGCGTACTTTCGATGCGCGCTAGTAAAAGTTATTTACAGACCATTCGGTTAATTTATTTTGGTCAGGAGAATATGCTGGCCGCAGATGCAAAAAAGAAGGGGGATCTCCAAGGTGCCTTGATTCATTATACTAATCTCGTTGAGGCGCAATATTCTCCGGCGATTCAATTTTTTGAGAAACAGCCAAAATGGAGCTTCTTGTTTCCCATCGCTGCAATAAGCTTCCGGTTAGCAGAGCCCGTCGACACTGACGCTAAGTTTCGCGACGGCCGTGCTGAAGGTCTCGACCGTATGCAACTCGGCATCCTATTGGAGCAATTGGGAAGGAATGACGAAGCTCAAGAGCAATATAACAGAGCGGCTAAGCTGATGGGCGTCTCGATGGAACGGCTACAAGAGCTGGCGGAGCCTTTTAGGCAGAACAAAAATTGAGCGTAATAAACAGCATAAAAAGCCGGTAACTAATCCATGGACCATTTTCTCATCGTCGCGTGGCAGGCGGCGCGGATGGCGGGCGACCTGATCCGCGCGAACTGGCAGCGCGTCCACGACGTCGAATACAAATCGGCCATCGACCTCGTCACCGCGACCGACCGCGCCTCCGAAGAGCGCATCGTCGCGCACCTCGCCAAGACCTATCCCGGCCACTCGATCCTTGCCGAGGAGGCGACGGCGATCGTCGCGCCCGGGAGCGTCTACCGCTGGATCGTCGACCCGCTCGACGGCACGACCAACTTCGCGCATTCGTTCCCGCACATCGCGATCTCGATCGCGCTCGAGCGCGAGAAGGAAATCATCCTCGGCCTCGTCTACGATCCGCTCCGCGACGAGGGCTTCAGCGCGCTCCGCGGCGAAGGCGCGCTCTTGAACGACAAGCCGATCCGCGTCTCCAAAGCCGGCGAGTTAGACAAATCGCTCGTCGCGACCGGCTTCCCCTACGACCATCGCGAGGACCCGGACTACTATCTCAAATATTTCCGCAGCATGATGCGCCGCGCGCAGGGCATCCGGCGCGCCGGCTCCGCCGCGCTCGACCTCTGCTACGTCGCCGCGGGTCGCCTCGACGGCTTCTGGGAATTGAAATTGAAGCCGTGGGACATCGCCGCCGGCGCGCTCATCGTCGCCGAGGCCGGCGGCGTCGTGACGAACTTCTCCGGCGGCAAATTCTCCATCGACGGCGACCAGACGCTCGCCTCCAACGGGCTGATCCACGACGAGATGATCAAGGCGCTGGAGGAGGCGGAGGAGTAAGCGTTTAGGATAAGGATTTCCCGCTCAGAGGCAAAACGGTCAGCATCAATGTACATCGCTCTAACTGCATTCTTTGGCCTCTTGTTCATCCGCTATCAGTCTCTTTATGGCGCAACGGGCGCTTGGTACCACCTAGCAATATCAAGCGGTTTTCTTCTAGAGATGTGGTATCTAAACTTTCACGATCGAGAGTTCGCCGGCTTGCTGAGCTGGAGCGGTTCTATACTGCTCACTGTTGGTCTCGGATGGACGATGACTTTCGGCGCCGGTCAAGAATTGGAAAGGCTGCGCTCCTCTTCCTGGAAAGACATTATCTTCGGCCGTGTTCCCGCAAATTTACTTCGAAAAAAAAACGACAACCGAAACGCCACTGTCTTGTCAATTCTCCTTTTATCCTCGGGAGCGATCTGTCTTCTCGGCGGCAGTA
>DASWZY010000274.1:0-10057 GCA_036407055.1 Binatia bacterium | reverse complement strand
GAGTGACCGGGGTAGGCTTGCTTGATCGAGATGACATTGAAGAGGCTTCCGATGCCCGCTTCGAGCGACCAGACGCCTCTCACGTTGGGCAAACCCGCTTTCTCCACGCGGTCCCAGAGCTGGGACGCGCGGATCATTCCCTTCGAGAGCGAGTAGTCGGTCGGCGGCCGGCCGGGGCGCGCGGCGCAGAGAATCGGATCGTCGCGGTGATGGATGCGCTCGATGCGGAGCACCGGCGTATCTTCCATGCGCGTGCCGTAGTAGCCGAGCCACTCGCCGAACGGACCGTCGGCTTTGACGTCGCCGGGATTGAGAAAGCCTTCGATGGCGATTTCCGCGTGAGCGGGAAAAGGCAGGCCGGTGACCTCGCCCTCGACGAGATCGTACGGCCGCCCGCGGATGCCGCCGCAGTAATCATATTCCGAATAGCCCAGCTCGATGGGATTGCCCGCGGCGAGCAGCAAAAGCGGATCCTGGCCGACGCACAGCACGACGGGACAAGGTTTCCCCTTTTTGAAATATTTTTCCATGTGCTGGCGTCCGTGCTTGCCGGCGGACGACATGAAAAGCCCCACGGATTTTTTATCGTGCACCATGGCGCGGTAGGTGCCGAGGTTGAGCCATCCTTCGTCGGGATCGCGCGTCACCGCGATGCACGCGGTGCCGATGAATCGCCCGCCGTCGAGCTCGTGCACTTTCGGCACTGGGAACTTGAGCACGTCGACGGCGTCGCCGGACATCGTGTTCTCGAACACGGGTCCCTGCTTCACGATGCGCGGAGGCAGAGGGCGGAGCGCGGCGAGCTTTTCCTTGAAGCGCGCGACGAGCTTCAGTCCCACGCTGTCGAGCGGCAGGCCCGCCATCAGCGCGAGCCGGCGGTAGGAGGTCTGCTGGCCGAAGAGAATACGAAAGCCTTTGGGATATCCTTTGATTCGGTCGAACAGCAGCGCCGGAATCGCGCCCGTGCGCTCGCGGTAGATGACCTCCGCGATCGTGCCGATCTCGAGATCCCAATCGGCGCCGTCGATGCGTTTTAACTCGCCGATCGACTCGACGACCTTCAGCCATTCCCGCACGTCCTCGTACGACGCCGGTAGGACGCCGGCGTCGTACGCTTTATTTTTTTCCGGCAGTGACATTCTTTCCCCCGTTTCGCCGAGCCGCCTCCGCGTTACATTTTTTGCCGGCGGTACTGCTTCGCCCCTTCCATAATCGACTCGACGATTTTTTGATAGCCGGTGCAGCGGCAGAGATTGCCGTCGAGCGCGCGTCGGACCTCCGCCTCGCTGGGATCGGAATTTTCGAGCAGCAGCGCGCGCGCCGCAAGGATCATTCCCGGCGTGCAATAGCCGCACTGAAAGCCGTTGCGCTCGATGAACGCCTGCTGCAGCGGATCGAGAACGCCGCCGCGCGCGAGCCCCTCGACCGTGGTGATCTTGCGGCCGGCGACGAGCGCGGCGAGGAGCGTGCAGGCGTGGGCGGTTCGCCCGTCCAAGAGCACGGTGCACGCGCCGCAGTAGCTCGACTCGCAGCCGCGCCGCGCGCCCGTGAGCCCCATCTGCTCTCGAAGGACATCGAGGAGCAGCGCGGAAGGCTCGATCGCCAGCTCGACCTCTTCTTCGTTCACGCAGAGGCGGACGATGCGCTTCACCAGTCTCCTCCCGCCGCTTGACGAAGCGCGCGCCGCACGAAGACGCGCGCCATCTTTCTCCGGTATTCCGCCGGCGCGTGCGCGTCGTCAATCGGGTCGCACATCGCCGATGCAGCGGCGGCCGCCGCTTCGATCGCTTCCTCGTCGAGCCGCCGGCCGTCGAGCATATCCTCCGCCTCGAAGGCCCGGAAGGCGACCGGGCCGACGCCGCCGAGCGCCAGCCGCGCGCGCCGGCAGACGCCGCCGTCCATTTCGAGCAGCGCCGCGACGCCGACGATCGCCAGATCTCCCGGCCGCATCGCGTGCTTGAGATAAACGGCGCAGCTCCCCGAAGGCTGCCGCGGAATCGCGATGCCGATCAGGATCTCGTCGGGCGCGAGCACGGTCGAGAAATAGTCGGTAAAGAAATCCGCCAGCGGAATCCTGCGGCGGCCGCGCGGGCCGGCGCATTCGGCCTCGGCTTCGAGCGCGAGCAGCGCCGGCGGCGGATCGCCGCCCATCTCGTTGTGGCAGAGATTGCCGCCGAGCGTGCCGAAGTTTCTCACCGGCGTCGAGCCGATCCGTTCGACCGCCATGGCGAGCAGCGGAGCGCGCTCGCGCACGAGCGGCGAGGTCAATATGCTCGCGTGCGTCGCGAGCGCTCCGATCGAGACACCGTCCGCCGCACCGGCCGTGATTTCCGCCAGGCCGGCGACACCGTTCAAGGAGACGAGCGTCACCGGCCGAACCAGTCCGGAGCGGATCATGAGAAGCAGCGACTGTCCTCCCGCCAGAACGCGGGCATCGGCGCGCGCGCTCAAGAGAGCGGTCGCCTCACCGATCGTCGCCGGCTCCAGCAGATCGAATTTCATCGCGCGTGGGTGCGAGCGGTCGTCAATTCAGGTTGAAGGCCCGGCGAAAATCCTTTACGTGTTCCGTGTTAGTGGGGATTTCCGCATCGAGCGGCACGAGTTTCAGCTTCCGCGGATCCATGTCGGGAACGAGCGGCGCAACGTCGAGGCGGGCGGATGCGCGCCGCGTCTTCTGTAGAATATTCTGCCCTTCTCGAGAAATACTGTAGTTCATGAAAAGCTTGCCCGCGTTCGGATGCGGCGCCTTGGCGGCGATGCCGACCGGCGCCAAGTTGACCAGAATGGGGTCGGTGGTCTTGACCCATTCGACCGGCTGGCCTTTCGCTTTCATCTGCTCCATTTGGTCCGGGTACACGACGACGACCGCCTGGAACTCGCCGACGGACATCAAATCGGACAACAGGGCGTGGCCGTTGCGGAACTGGAGGTCCTGGCGGCTCAGCGCATCCATATATTTCTTTCCTTTTTCTGCGCCCCAGTGCTGGAGCATCCCCGCGTGCCAGAAATACTCCTCGTTATCCATCCCCAACTTGCCCTTCCAGCGCGGCGCCAGAAGATCTTCCCAGTTTCTCGGAGCCTCCGCTTTGCTCACGAGCTTGCTGTTGTAGCCGATTACGTTGTAGCCGCTGTAGAGCGATACCCAGTTATTATGCGGATCCTTGAATCCGGCGGCGTAATGGGCCGCCTCCGGCGCGGCGTAGGGCTGCAGCAGCCCCCGATTTTGTATGACTTTCAACGCGAACGCGTTGAGAACGTCGTACGTCGGTTTTCCCGAGAGATCCTCGGCAATCGCCCGGTTGACGATCTGCTCTCCCCCGGCGCGAAAAATGTCGACCTTGAGGAACGGGTATTTCGCCTCGAAGCCCGCGACGAGCGCGCGCGAATCTTCGATGCGCATCGAGCTCCAGAATACCACTTGCCCTTCTTTTTTTGCGCCGCGGACGAGCTCGTCCTCCGATTGCGCCGCGGCGCGCGACGCGAAGCCGAAGCCGAGCAGCAAAGCCAACAGGATCGGCACATGACGCATCGTATCCTCTCCTTTCGATTCCGACCGATCTACCAGAGGATCGAGCCGCCGTTCACCACGATCATCTGCCCGGTGACATAATTGGACCAGTGGCTCGCGAGAAAGAGCGCCGGGCCGACGAGATCCTCGGGCTGCCCGACGCGCCGCAGCGGGATTTTCTTCGCTTTCGCGTAAAACTCTTCCTCGCTTTTCACATGCGCTTTAGGCTGCGGTGTGTCGATCGCTCCGGGACAGATGCTGTTGACGGTGATGCCGTGCGGCGCGAGCTCGAGCGCGAGCGATTTGGTGAAGCTGATGATGCCGCCCTTGGAGGCCGCATAGTGCGCGCCGTGCGCCGAGCCCGCGAGCGCCCGCCCCGAGGTGAAATTGATGATTCGTCCGGCGCGGTTTTGCTTCATCGTCGGCATCACCGCCCGCGCGCAAAAAAACGTCCCGGTGAGATTGGTCCTGAGCACCTGCTCCCATTCCTCGTTCTTCATCTCCGCGACGGACGAGGCGGGAAAGACCGCCGCATCGTTGATCAGCACGTCGATGTTTTTGTAGGCTCGAAGCGTCTCGGCGACCATCGCGTTCACCGATGCTTCGCTCGAAACGTCGGTGCGGACCGCGAGCGCGGTTCCGCCGGCCGCTTCGATATCCTTCGCTACCTGCGCGCCGTTCTCCCCTTTGAGCTCGGCGACGACGACTTTCGCGCCCTCCGCCGCCAGCCCTTTGGCGAGCGCGCGCCCGATGCCCTGGCCCGCGCCGGTAACGATCACGACTTTATTCTCCAACAACTTCACGCAAACCCTCCGTCTGTTTTTTATCGGCCGTTTTTCGCCAAAGCGCGGTGAACCTTTTCAGCCGTAACCGGCAAAGAGAACAAGCGCGCCCCGACGGCGTCCGCGACGGCGTTGGCGATCGCCGCCGGAGGACAGTTATTGGCGAACTCGCCGATCGGCTTCGCGTTGAGCGGCCCGACTCCGCCGCCCGATTCCAACAAGACCGTGTCGAGTTTCGGGATATCCTTGATCGACGGCAGTTTGTATTCGCCGAGGTTGCTGTTGAGGACGCGCCCGTTGTCGATCACCAGCTCCTCCATGACGCCCTGGCCGAAGCCCATGACCGCCGAGCCGTCGATCTGCCCCTGATGGCCGATCGGATTGATGATCGTGCCGACGTCGTGCGCGCTCACGATGCGCCGCACGCGCACCGCGCCGGTTTCCGGGTCGACCTCGACCTCCGCGACCTGCGCGCAGAAATAGCTCACGCCGTCGGGGTAGGGATAATCTTCGTAGACCGTCACGGAGCCGCGGCCGTCGAGCTGGGCCAGCACGCGGTTATGGCTCACCTGCTGCGCGGGCTCTTGCGCCAGCCAGAACTTGCCGTCGCCGTACTCGACGTCGCCCGGAGCGCATTCCAGCAGGCGCGCGGCCTGCTCTAAAAAGTTCTTGCGCAGCGTATCGCACGCCTGCACCACGGCATGCCCGGCGACGTAAGTGACGCGGCTCGCCCGGACGCCGCTGTCTTTCGTCGTGGTATCGGTGTCGCCGACGACGACGCGAACCTGATCGACGGAGACGCGCATCCGCTCGGCGACGAGCTGTCTCAGAATCGTGTGCGTGCCCGAGCCCTGATCGATCGTTGGGCTCAGCACGACGAATTTGCCGTCGCGCTCGGCCGTGAGCACGACGCCGGTGTCGCCGCCGCTGATATGACGCGCGGTGAGCGCGACGCCGCGGCCGACGCGAGCGGGTTTGGGCTTTTTCCAGCCCGCCGCGTCCAGCGCGGCCTTGAACACCTCGCGGAAGCGCACGTCGGTCAGCCGGTGGCCGACGGCATCCTCCTCGCCGTCGCCGATCAGATTCTTCAAGCGAAACTCCGCCGCGTCCATGGCCAGCGCCTGGGCGATGAGATCGGTATGCGACTCCAGCGCGAAGACCGTCGCGATCGCGCCCGGGCTCCGGTAGTAACCTCCGGGCACCGTGTTCGTGTAGATTTGCAAAAATTCGAATTCGGAATTCTCCACGCGATAAGGCACGCCGACGTAATGGCCGGTGGCGAGAGATGCCTTCGACTTGAGCGCGCCGTAGGCCCCGCTCGCGTGGACGGCGCGGAGTCTTCGCGCGACGATGCGGCCGTCGCGCATGACGCCGCTCTTCACAGTCACGACCGTGGGATGGGCGGGATTGCCCGCCGCCAGCTCCTCGGCATAGGTCATCACGATCTTGACCGGCCGCCGCGATTTGCGCGCGAGCAGGTACGCGATGGGCAGATCGATGCCGTCGCCTTTGCCGCCGAACTCGCCGCCGACGTTGACGGCGTTGATGCGGATCGATTCCTCGGGCACGCCAATCGCATGCGCGAATTGACTGCGCACGCCGAAAGGATTCTTGGCCGACATCCACACTTGAATGCGCCCGCCGTCTTCGATCGCGACGACGCTGGCGTGCGGCTCGAGGTAGCCTTGATGGCGCGCGGGAATCCGAAACGTATGCTCGATGACGAGATCGGCGGCGCCAAATCCGCGCTCGACTTCGCCCTTCCGCCACGCGAGGCGCGTCAGGCCGTTATGGAGGTCGGTCGCAAGCGTATCTTTGGGCGCGCCGCCGTAGGCCGCGACATTCGCGTGCAGCAGCGGCGCGCCGGGCTCCATCGCCTCGAGCGGATCGAAGACCGCCGGCAGCTGCTCGTATTCGACGTCGATCGAGTCCACCGCTGCTTCCGCCGCTTCGCGCGTATCCGCCGCGACCGCGGCGACGCGGTCCCCGATGAAGCGCGCGACGTCCCAGCAGAGCACCGGCATGTCGCGAATCTGCTTGCCGATGTAGCAAGATTTCGCGTCTTCGCCCGTGACGACGGCGCGGACGCCCGGTACGCGGAGCGCCCGCGAAACATCCACCCGGAGGATGCGCGCGTGCGGATACGGACTGCGGAGGATCTTGCCCCATAGCGCTCCCGGCAGCTCGACATCCGCGGCGTAGCGCGTGGCGCCGCTCACTTTTCCGTCTCCGTCGGCGCGCGGGACCGGCGCCCCGACGACTTTGAAGCTTTTTTCTTTTCGGCTCATGGGCACGTTCAGCGGACTCCGTATTTTTTGTTGGTCTCCTCGAAGAAGCCTTCGCGATCCAGTTCGACGAGGATGGAGTTGTCGACGAAGTCCTGCGGCTTCGCCTTGATGTTGCTCATCGTGAAATAGGTCTCGATCTCCTCCGGATCCGGGTTGTACTTCGGCTTGTAGACGGAGACCCAGAAATCGTAGGCCTCCGAGAGCAGCTTGGGATCGGAGATGCGGAGATACTTCTCCATCACTTTCATCGTAAACGCCCGGTCGGCTTTGACCTTGGCCAATCCCGCGATCGCGGCCATCATGAATCTTTTCACGCTGTCGCGATTGCTGCGCAGGTAGCTGAGATTGGCGGTGATCTGGTTACCGGGAAATTTAACCCCGCTTTGCGCCAGGTTGAAAATGGGATTGAGCCCGAGCTCTTTCGCCTTTAAGGACTCCGGCGGCTGCACGAGCGTCGCCGAAATCGTGCCGCTCACCGCCGCCGCGAGGCGCGCGCCGGCGTCGCCGATGGTCGTCAGCGTCACGTCGGTATCCGGATTGAGGCCCAGCTTCCTCAGCGCGAAGATCATCGCGAAGTGCGTCACGCCGCCGAGGCCGGCGATGCCCACGCGCTTGCCCTTCAAGTCCTCGGGTTTTTTAATCGCCGGATGCGCGTAAAGAATATACGGGAACACGCCGACGTTCGTCGCGATGATGACGACGCCGCCGCCTTTCATCATGGCGTTGATCGCCGCCGGGCCGCCGGACGTGTTGAGCTGCACGTCGCCCGCGATCAGCGCCATCAGCGACTGCGTGCCGCCGGAAAACTGGACCGGAGCGACGTCGAGGCCGTAGCTCTTGAAGAGTCCCGCCTCGACCGCGACGTAGTAGGGCGTCTGCGTCGCGCTGCGGAGCATCGCCACGGTCAGCTTGTTCTCGCCGGCGCCGCGCGCCGGGTTCGGTAAAATGCCGACCGAGACGAAGGAAAAAAATACAATCAGCCTCACAGCACGCGTCATGCTCAACGCCTCTCCGCCGCTTCGAGCGCCGCGAGCACCCTGTCGGGCCGCATCGGCAGCTCCGTCATGCGAACGCCGCAGGCATTGTGCAGCGCGTTGCCGACCGCGGGAGCGACGGCGAACAAGCCGATCTCGCCGACGCCCTTGGCGCCGAACGGGCCGTCAGCGAGCGGCGACTCCAGAAGAATTGTTTTGATCGGCGGCACCTGCTCGGCGAAAGGCATCGCGTAATCGGAAAAGTCGGTGTTGAGAATGCGGCCGTCGTCGAGCGAGAGCTCTTCCGCGAGCGCGTAGCCGAGCCCCATGACAATGCCTCCCTCGAGCTGCCCGACGACGAGCGGCGGGTTCACCGCCTTGCCGACGTCGTGGACCGATACCACGCGGAGGACTTCGATCCGGCCGGTCTCGCGGTCGAGCGCGATCTCCAGCGCTTGCGCGCCGAAGCGCCAGCCGCTCTTCTGTCCGTCGTCGACGAACGACGCCGTTGCGACGATGTTCTTCCGCCGGCAGCGGCGGTCGCGAAAAATCGCTTCGACCGTCGCCGCCTCGGCGCCGCTGCGGCGATATATTTTCTTCTGCCTGAGCGTCAGCGACGCGGGCTCTTCGTCGAGAATTTCACCCGCGATCTTGAGCAGCTCCGCGCGCGCGTCGGCCGCCGCGCGCAGCACCGCCATGCCGCTGGATACCAGCACGCGGCTCGAATAAGTGCCGTGGTCGAACGGGACCGTCGCAGTATCGGCGCTAGCGACGCCGACGTCGCCGACGTCGATGCCGAGCTCTTCCGCGGCGATCTGCGCGACTGCCGTCTCCATGCCGCCGCCGACGTCCGAAGAGCCGACGAGCACCTGGACGCTGCCGTCGCGCTGGATTGAGACCACGGCGCTCGACGAGCCGCCGGCGCCCGTCGGCGTTTTATAAACCATGCTGAGGCCGATCGCGCGATCGCCGTCCCGCGCGCCGGCTTTGCCGTAACCGATCTCGTCTACGGCGCGCCTGAGGCATTCTTTCGCCATGACGCCGTCCACCACGTCGCCGTTCGGCGAGACATCGCCTTCGTCGAGCAGGTTGCGCATCCGGAACTCCACGGGGTCCAATCCGAGGCGATGCGCGATCATGTCCATCTGCGACTCGCCCGCCCAAGTCGCCTCGGGCACGCCGAGTCCGCGAAACGGACAGCCGCGCATCGTGTTGGTGTAAACCAGATTGGAGGTCACGCGGAGATGCGGAATGCGATACGGGCCGGCGGCGTCTTTCAGCGCGCGGTTGCTCGCCGGCAGGCCGTCGGTATAGGCGCCGCAGTCCCAGAAAAATTTCGCCTGGCGCGCCGTGATCGTCCCGTCGCGCGCGACGCCGGTCTTGAGCACGATCGCCGCCGGGACCGAGCCGGCGCTGGCGGTGAACTCTTCGCCGCGCCGCATGACGACCCGCACCGGCCGTCCGGTCTTGAGCGCAAGGGCGACGGCATAGTGTTCCAGCCGGACGCCGTTTTTTCCGCCGAAGCCGCCGCCGATTTTCGTGCAAATGACCCGGATCGATCCTTCGGGGATGCCGAAGATATCGGCGAGCGTGGCGCGGACGATGAAAGCTTTCTGCGTCGAGGTCCAGACGGTGATCTTGTCGCTCTCGACCCTCGCGACGCAGGCATGCGGCTCCATGTAGCCGTGGTGTACGCGCTTGGTGCGAAAGGTGTCCTCGAAGACGTGTTCGGCTTCGCGAAACGCGCGCTCCGTGTCGCCGCGGGAAAACTCGTTGCGATGCACGATGTTCGTGTTCGGGCGGGGCTTCCATTCGCGGGTGACCAGCCGGTTCGGCTCGTAGGCGGCCATGTCCTCATGAACGAGAGGAGCGTCCGCGCGAATCGCGTCGAGCACATCGAAGGTGCCGGAAGTCTCTTCGTAATCGATCTCGATGAGGCGCGCCGCCTCCTCCGCCGCCTGCTCGTCCGCCGCGGCGACCGCGGCGATCGGCTCGCCCGCATAGCGAATTTTTCCGGAGGCGAAAATCAGCTCGTCTTTGACCCCGTAGCCGAAGCGCTCGGACGACACATCGGCGGCCGTGAGCACGGCCTTGACGCCGGGCGCCGCTCTCGCGCGCTCGACGCCGATGCGCGTGATTTTTCCGCTCGGAACGGCGCTCCGGACGATGAAGCCGTGCAGCAGACCCGGCAGCGTCACGTCCGCGCCATAGAGGACGTTACCGGTGACGATGTCCCGGCCGTCCTTGCGGGGGACGGGCTGCCCGACGACGCGCAGCGCCTCTACCTTGCTGTCCATCGAGGAAAGATCGGCGGCGGCGCGTGATTTATGATCTCGCCGGCGCCGGCTGTTCTTTCGGCGGGGCGTAAAGCTGGAGGAGATTGCCGTCCGGATCGAAAAAATAAAAGCCGCTGCCGCTCGGGCGGTCGACCGTGGGCGTGCGGTGAGTCCGGACGCCCCATTCCTGCATTTTCTTGACGGCGAGATCGAAGTCCTCGCGGCTGAC
>DASWZY010000273.1:0-11565 GCA_036407055.1 Binatia bacterium | reverse complement strand
ATTTTAAGTACTCAGGGCGATTCCTATGCTGGAAACTGTACGAATCAGACGGGCATCAATGGCAATATCTCGACCGATCCTCTATTCGTCGATGGCGGCGCCGGCGACTATCGCCTCCAAGCAAGCTCGCCCTTAATCGATGCGGGAAATAATTCCGCTCCGATGCTTCCTTTAACTGATTTCGAGCGGACCAATAGAATTAAGGACGGAAATAGAGACGGTTTATTGGTTGTTGACATCGGCGCGTTCGAAAGCCCGTTTCATTTTACCACTTTCCTGCGTGGGTCAGGGTCGAATGGCAATCCTTCCGTGCTGTTTCTAGATGGTGCGCCTAGCAACTCCACCGCAAAATTTAAAGATTCGGCTGGTATAGGATTTTCAGGCGGGAACGCCTGGCAACCGGTTGGTTCTTGGTCGGCTGACAGCGCGTCCGTGTCGGGAAGCCTCGAAACGCTCAGCGATTTACATTTGTGGCTGGGACTAAAGAACAATGACGACATCGGCACACGCTTCGATGTTGCGGCCGAGGTGTGGAAGAATAATGAATACATTGCCACTGGGCAAGTTTTCTGCGTAACAAACGTAGTCAGAAATCAGTCTTTGGCGAAAGAGGTGGTAATTTCCTTCTCGCCGTTTACATCGACAAATTTCGACGGTGGCAGTGATGTCTTAACTTTAAAAGTTTTCACCAGGATCGGAACCGACGGATCTGGCAACCTCTGTGCTGGCCACAGCAATGCACAAGGGTTACGGGTATATTTTGATTCGACGGACCGCAATGCGAGGTTCTCAGGCGGCCTCGATTAGTTCTTAAATACCGAAATTACAAACGCTTCAGAACCGTACGACGATACGGAATCTGAGGTGGCTTAATCCAGCCAGTCTTTCTCTTTCAATTTCCGCGGCAGGTAGGTCTTGGTCAAATACTGGAAGTCTTTATTGGCGAGCGCGTCGAGCTCGTACTTGAGCTCGCTCGTCAGCATGCGCTTGATCTCGTTCTGCCATTCCTTTTTCTGGAACCATTTATATTTCATCAGCTCGCGCGCGCGGCTTATGTCCTTCTCGTTGAGCTTGATGCCGACGTTGCGCGGCAGGCCGTAGTGCTCCGGGTCGGCGCTCGAGAGCCCGATGAACTTCGCTTTCGGGATCGCCATGCGCTGGCTCTCGAAGGCCAGATTGATCGAGCCCTGCTTGACGACGGAGTAGATGTAATAGCCCCACGGATCGTTGTCGACGAGCACATATACGGGCAGGTTGTATTCCTCGTGCAGTCTGCGCGCGAGGCGGCGCACGCCGCGCGGCGGCTGGCCGTTGCCGGTGAGGAGCACGCAGTTGTAGCGGCGCCAGAATTTATCTTCCGACAGGCGGTTCCACTGGGTGCCCTTCTCGACCAGGAGCACGAAATCCGCCTTGCAGCTCGCGATCTGGAGATATTCCGGCTCGACGATCGACGGCACCGAGTAGCCGCCCTTGCCCAGCCGCGCGCAGTCGACGCGGTCACCGTCGTCGACGAAGACGACGGGCCCGACGATGCTGCCCGCGTTCTCCGCGCGCACGTGCAGCTCCTCGCGCAGCGCGGCGAGTGTGACTTCGAGATCCTCGATCAGCGGGTCGGACTCGTTCTGGTTGTCAAACGTGTTCTCGTGCGAGTCTTGGATCGTGTGCTTGGTACGGTAGTAGATTTCTCTGAGCGAGGTCGTGAGGTCGGCGCGCTGCAATTCCGCGAGCGCGTCGGCGACGAGCACGGTCTGCATGAACTTCTTCGCCATGCCGACGTTGAAGAACGAGCGCGCCTGCTTGCGCTTGCCGAGCTCGATGAGCCCGCGCTTCTCGTCGAAGTTCACATTGGCGAGGCTCCGGATCGGGATCGAGAACGTCGGGTCCTTGCTGCGCTCCGCCGCGACCACGACGGTATCGGCGATGCCGATGAGCTTCTTCTCGACAATTCCGTTCATTTTCGCTTTTTTCTTGGCCATGATTGATCCTACTTCTTTTTCTTCTTCGCGCCGCCGTCGAAGCCGAGGCTCATCTGTTTGGATGCGGCGGCGGAGACCTTCGCGGGATTCTTTTTATCGGATGGTTTCGCTTTCGGCGCCTTCTTCGCCTCGGCCTTGCCCTTGGCTCCCTTCGCGGTCTTGGAGGGCTCCACTTCGATGAGCGCCTCTTGCGCCGCTTCCGCGGGCGCGGATTCTGTGCGCGCGTCGCCGGCGAGCTCCGGCGCGTCGCCCTCGACGCCTTCGGCCGTGACGATGATCGAATCGGGCAGGCCCTCGGGAGATTTTTTCTTCCCGAGCAGCTCGTCGATCTTCTCGCCGCCGGTGCGCTTGAGCGCGATCTTTTGGAGCTGCTGCTTTAATTTTTCCTTCGGCAGCTTGCCGCCCTTCAAGCGGTTGCACGCCTCGACCACCTCTTCGATGTAGAGCTCGAAGATATTGCGGCGACGGAACTCGCTCTTGGCGTGCTCGCGGCGGCGGAGAAAGACGCCGAGCCGCCGGCCGCACTCCTGGAGCGCGAGCTTGATCTCTTTTCGAATCTCGTCGTAGTCGGCGATCGCCTCTTTCGATTCGCTCGTGAACGGCACCCATACCGACGCCATGTGGACGAAGACGACCATCGGTCCGGCCGGCAGTGCGCCGCGCGACTGGGTGACGCCGTAGTTGCGCCAGCTCGTTTCCAAAACCGCTTTGAAGGTGGCGCACGCCGATTGCTGATAGAGCAGCGGCACGCGGTTGGCGTAGCGGATCACGCGCGCGAGTTCTTCCTCCTCGTCGTGGCTTTCGCCCTCGGCGAGCGGCTCCTTCGGATGCTCAGGGTCGGCCGCCTTTCCCGGCGCGTTGCCGTAGGCGAGCCCCGCCTCGATGATGAACGGGTTGCCGCGGTAGACCGCGGGCGGCCGTGTGACGGCGGTGTAGAATTCGCCTTTGATTTGTTTGTACAAGCCGTGGAGGATCGCCTTCTCGCCGATCGGCGAGAGGCAGTTCGACGGCGGCGCCATGATCTTGGTCGCCTGGATAGCCTTGTAGAGCGCTTCGGCGGGCGCGCCGTGGATGTTGCGCGGCTTCGCGTCGGCTGAGACTTTTGCCGTTTTGCAGATCTGCTGCGCGACGGCGGGGGAGACCCGGCTGAAGTCGGCGGCGAGAAAGCCGGCGACCGTATGGCTCTTGGTGTCGTGCAGCATGCGCAGCAGGATGCCGAACTCGATGCCGTAGGGGTGCGGCTTGATCTCGCGCGGCTGGGGCGGCAGCTCCTGGATCGTGCGCGGGTATTCCTTGGTCTCGCCTTCGGGTGTGACGTAGACGAGCTTCACGTGCGGGTTCGCGATCGCGGTCTGCTCCAAGTATTCGTCGACCGACGCGCGGCCTTTCTGATATCGCCCCTCGATCTCGAGCGTCACCTGCGTGCCGCGGTGGTTTTCCCAGTCGATCTGCTTGTTCTCGAAGATGCGCGGCTCGTTCTTTTTGGTGTCGATCTGGACTTCGAAATAATGCGCGGGCGACTTCGCGCTGGTGCGGGAAGTGATCTGCACCGGCTTCCCGGTCGTGAGCTGCGCATACATGCCGGCGGCCGAGATGCCGATACCCTGCTGGCCGCGGCTCATCCGCAGGCGGTGGAACTTCGAGCCGTATAATAATTTCGCGAAAATTTTCGGAATCTGCTGCCGCACGATGCCGGGGCCATAGTCGATGACGGTCACGCGAAAGCGCGTCGCCTGGCTCGGCGCCGGCGGCGTTTTCTCGTCCGAGGCGACTTCCAGCTTGACGATGACTTCCGGCAGGATGCCGGCTTCCTCGCAGGCGTCGAGCGCGTTGTCGACTGCTTCCTTAACGCAGGTAAGGAGGGCCTTGCGGGGATTGTCGAAGCCGAGAAGGTGCCGGTTCTTGGTAAAAAACTCCGAGACCGAGATCTCGCGCTGGCGCGCGCCCATCTCGACGGCGGTCACCGTCGCGCGCGGCTTCGGCGCCTCGGCAGCATTTTCTTCGTCTTCTTTCAGCATGGGTTTAGCCATCGATGGTCATTCTCTCCTTGAGTCATTGTCTTAGGGCAAAGGTGTGCACTCGATGCGCAGAGTACTCGTTTGGGTGATTCAATCTGAAAGTTGGCGAGACTAATATTGCTCTCCATTATAGCAGACACGGGAGATTCTTTGTACCCTAAAGCGCAGCGGGCAAAGGAGCAGGTGCGCTCGTTGACAAACCCGCCCCTAACCGGCTATTCAAAAGACGAAAGTCTTTATCCCGCGATCCGATTTAAGAGGAGGATTCGACCATGGTCATGCTGGGTACCGACATGAAAATCGCCGAGACCCCGAAAGACGGTCTCAAGGAATTCAAGAAGCGCGACGCTTACGAGGAATGGCTCGAAAGCGAAGGCGTTAAAGTCTACGAAGAGTACTACTTCCCTAACATGATGAAGGTCGAGCTCGGCCCGTGGGAGCGCAAGGGAGGCAAGGGCGCGGTGATCCACATCAAAAACCGCCACATGCCGAACGACTGTCATGTGGTCGAGATTGCGCCGGCCGGCAAATCCCAGCCCGAACACCACATGTACGAGCTCACCATATATATCCTCTCCGGCCGCGGGGCGACGACGATCTGGCAGCACGATTCGAAGGGTAACGGCAACGGCAACGGGACGGCGAAAAATACCTTCGAGTGGCAGGCGGGGAGCCTCTTCTCGATCCCGCTCAACGCCTCGTACCAGAACTTCAACGGCAGCGGCACCGAGCCGGTGCGCTACATGGCGGTGACGAACGCCCCGCCGATGATGCGCCTCTACCAGGACAACGATTTCATCTTCGGCTCCGACTACGCCTTCGCGAGCCGCTACCAGGGCGACGAGGATTACTTCAGCGGCAACGGCAAGCTCTACACGCGGCGTGTCTGGGAGTCGAACTTCATCTTTAACGCGCCCGACATGAAGCTCTACGGCTGGAAAGAGCGGGGCGCCGGCGGCGTCAACGCGATGCTCGAGATGGCGAGCAACAACACTAAAAATCACATCTCGGAATTTCCCATCGGCACCTACAAGAAGGCGCATCGCCACGGCCCGGGCGCGCACCTGCTGCTGCTCTCCGGCACGGCGGGCTTCTCGCTCGTCTGGACCAAGGAAGACCGCTCCGACATGATCAAGGCAGACTGGCACGTGGGCTCGATGGTCGTCGTGCCGAACGACAACTGTACGCACCAGCACTTCAACTCCGGCACGACGCGCGCGCGCTATCTGGCGTTTCGTCCCGGCGACATGGGCCTCTACTCGCCCCGCGGCGGCGGCGGCGAGTTCGCCGACCGCAGTCAGAAAGAGGGCGGCTGGCAGGTCGAGTACCGCGACGAGGACCAGGAGATCCACGAGATCTTCGAGAAGGAGCTCAAGAAGAACGGCGCGACCTGCCGTATGAAGGCGTTTATTCCCTGGTGCACCGGCGAGGTCGGCCCGACGTCGGAAAGAGAAACATAAGACAGCCGATCCGACGGTATATTTGCAGTTATTATGTAGGGGCGGGTTTGAAACCCGCCCCTATTTTTTTATGGGAGCATTCGATGAGCGGACGGATTACGCGCCTTCGCCGGGCTCTTCGCGGTAGAGCTTGAGCGCCTCCAGTACCGGCTGGTCGCTCATCGAGAAGAGAATCGCTTCTTTATCCTTGGCGCGGTTCTGGTGGCTGTGCCAGCTCCAGAGCGGCACGACGAAGCAATCGCCCTGGTTCCAATCGAAGCGCTTGCCGTCGATAAAGGTCGTGCCGCTGCCGCGAAACGCGTGATAGATCGTGCTGGAATTGTGCCGGTGCGTTTTGGTCGCCTCGCCGGGGCGCAGCATCTGGATGCCGCAGGCGAGCGTCGGCATCGTGTGGCCGCCGTCGGGGTTGACGTATTCCAGCGCGACGCCGTCGAAGGGGCTTCCCGGCCCGTCGCTTAGATTCTTCAGCGTCGCGTACGTGTCCTTCCATTTATAGACGAGGTTGTAGCTCGGCCGCTCGTATGATTTCGTCTCCCACACCGGCCGCGCGGTGCCGACGCGCGGCGCGGTCGTCTCGGCGGCTTTCTTGATCGGCTGCACGCCGCCGGGAAACGGCTCCCACGTGATCACCTGGAGCGAGAAGAGCAGGGGATTGTCGAGGCCGTCGAGCCAGACGATCGGCTCGGCGTCGTTGTGATGTCCGTGCCAGGTCATCGACGGCGTTAAAATCAGATCGCCTTCCTCCATCGGGAGCTTTTCGCCCTCGACGACGGTGTAGGCGCCGCCGCCGCGCACGATGAAGCGGAACGCGGCGAAGTTGTGCCGGTGCGCGTGCGCGACCTCGCCGGGCTTGAGCAGCTGCATCGTCATCAGCATCGTGTGCGTGGTCGTGCGCTGGCGCCGGTTCTCCATCTTCAGGTACGCGGGATTGATGAGCCGGAGCACGCGCCGCTCGGCCTTGCCGTCGAGGCCGTGCATGTCGCCGACGGTCTTGATCGCGCTGTAGAGATCGTCCCAGCGCCAGACATGCGGCAGGACCGACGTGTGCGGGTCCTTGTTATAGGTCGCGAGGTCGGCGGCGGACGCCTGCGCCCAGAGCCCTTCGACGGAAAGCTTGCGGAGCTTCTCGTCCAGCTCCTGGAGCTGTTGTTCTTCGTTCATACCGGCTCCTTTATCAATTCTTATACAGCGTGTCGATATAGCCGCTTTTGTCGAGCGCGCGCACGAAGCGGTCGTCGAAAAACTGCTCGGGCTTCGCGGATGCGGCTTTCGCATTCTTCGGCGCGAGCTCTTCGAGCGCGAGGCGCACGCCTTCGCGCGAGGGGTAGGGATTTCGCTGATACACTTCCGCGTTGAAATCGTACCCCGCCTCGACGGTGCGGCGCTCGGCGCCGCGCATGTAGCGCGTCATGATGTCGAGCGCCCGCGCTTTGTTCGTCTTGTAGTAATGGATGCCCTCGACGAGCGCTTTCACGAACGCGCGCGCCGTATTCTCATGCTCGCGCAGGAACTTCCGCGGCGCGACGATGTCGTTCGAAAGCACTTCGAGGCCGAGCTTCTTTAAATCCAGCAGCACGTTGACCGCCGCCGTGCCGGCGGCGGCGCGCTCCTCGACCGTGAGGATCGTGCCGTCGATGGCGCCGCTCTCGATCGCGCGGATGCGCGCGGGCGAAAGGCCGATCTGCAGGATCGTCACGTCTTTGTCGGGGTCGAGGCCGATCTTTTTGAGCGCGAGCCGCAGCGTCGCGTCCGACGCGCCGCCGAGCCGCGCGACTCCCAGGCGCTTGCCTTTGAGCTGCTCGGGCCGCGCGATATCTTTGCGCGACACGAGATAATTCAAGTTCGGGCTTTTCGCGAGGCTGGCGACGATGACGAGGTCGCTGCCGGCGAGGTTGCTCGCGACCGCGCCGCCGCCGCCCATCGCGGCGATCGGCAGATCGCCGGCGATCAGCGCCTGCGTCATCAAGAACGCGCTCTGAATGAAGACGAGATTGACGCCGAGACCGTTCTTGTCGAACAGCCCGGCGTCTTTGGCGACCCAGAGGACCGACTGGCCGGCGGTGTTGGTGGAATAACCGGCGGTGAGGAGCCGTAGCTCGGCCGCGGCGGCGTCAACGGCGAGCGCGAGGCAGGCAGCGAGCGCGAGCGTGCGGGCGAGCGTCACTGCGCCTTGATCCCGAGCTCTTTCTGCGCTTCGCGCAGCGGCGCCAGGTCGACGATCTCGCTCACCGGCACGTCTTTCGCGATCTTGAGCTCAGCCTTCGCCTGATCGATCACGAGCTTCAACCCTTCCGGCGGGATGTTGCCGTCGGCGTTGAAGACCTTCACGGTCGAATCGTAGGACGCGAGCGCCTGCTCGCGGTCGACCTTGCCCCATTCGACCAGGACATCGACCGCGCCCTGCTTGTTCTCGCGGATGAAGCGGTTGGCGCGGAGCAGCGCCTTGACGAATTTTTTCGCCTCGACGGGCCGCTCCTTGATCGTCTTCACGTTCGCGCCGATGCCGATGAAGGGAAAATTAAACACGTCGTACGCGCGCGCGAGGATCGCGAAGCCCATCTGCCTGCCCATCGCGTCGCCCGGCGGCGCGACGACCGCGACCTCGGCGAGATTCTCCTTCACGGCGGCGAGGCGCGCGCGGTCGGGGCCGAAGGCGATGAGCTTCAAGTCCTTGTCGGGATCGAGGCCGAAGTGTTTGAACATGAGCCGGCCGGCGACGTCGTCGGTGCCGCCGTAGTTGCCGATCGCGACCGTTTTGCCGCGCAGTTCTTTGACGGATTTATATTCCGGCTTGGCGACGATCGCGTGCGTCGGGCTGTCGAGCAGGCTCGCGAGCGCGCGGATCGGCATGCCGCGGAGCGCCGCGCGGACAACCGAGCCGAAGAGCAGCGTATAGCCGAGATCGCCGGTGACGAGCGCCGTCACCGTGTTCGGCGTGTTCATGCGGATGATCTCGACGTCGAGCCCCTCGTCGCGAAAAAATCCCCGCTTCAGCGCGACGCCGGCGGGAAGAAACGACATGTTCGGGTTCGTGACCGACACGCGGACCTTCTCGGCGGCGCCGACCGAGGATACGATCAGAAGAACAAGAAAAAAGGCGAGAGAAAGAAGGGCTTTCATTTATGCCGCGCGCGTGCCGTACACGTCGCCCATGCGGCTCGCGAGCCCGCGTTTGGCCAAATCTTCCTCGAACATTCTGCGTACGCGCGGGTCTTCGTCCTCGTACTCGATCTGGTCGCCGCCCTGCTTGACGCTCTCGGACGTGCCCCATTGCTTTCTTAGCCCGGGAAATTTCCGGCTGCTGAAGGGCTTTAGCGCCAGGTAGCGCGCGGGCTCGCCGCCGGCGTTGAAGTGCTGGTGGAACCAGCGCTCGGGCGGGACGAGCAAGCTGCCCGCGTGCCATTCGTAGCGCTGGATGTCTTTTCCCTCGGGCCACATGATCGAAAACCCCTCGCCCTTGAGAATGATCACGTGCGCGCCCGCGCCGTGGCGGTGCGCCTTCTTGTACGTGCCCACCGGGAACTGCGAGATGTGCGCCGACATGACGTTGTTGCCCATCTCGAGCAGCGTCATCCTGCCGCCGGCGCCGCGCTCCCTGCGCTCGATCAATTCGAACGTCCGCACGTCGCGGATGAAATTCGTCTCCTGGTAGTGCTGCGAGAGCGCCTTGGTGGTGCCGCTGAAGAAATCCGCCTCGCCGTCGTAGCGGTCGGTGAACGCATAGTCGCAGCCGAAGACGAAGTCGATGTTGTGAAACAGATTCAGCACCGTCGGCGCGTTCGTCATCGCGAGCAGGCGCACGGGATTTTTGCCGTCGCCGTTGAAATGTTGGTGCCAGGTGTTGAGCGGCGGCGAGAAGAGCGAGCCTTCCTGCCATTCGAACGTCTGTTTTTTCTGCCCGTCGCGCCACACGGTCGTCGCGCCGCGGCCGCTGACGACGAAGACGAGCTCCTCGAACATATGCTTCTGCGGCGCGAGCGATTTGCCGGGCGCGATCTCGGCGATGTAGCAATCGTTGACGCCTTCGGTGCCTTCGAGATTGAGATAGACGCCGCGCCCGCCCATGCGCTCCCAGGGAAAAAGCTCGACCTTATCGATGTCCTCGATGTGGAACGCGCGCACCGCCGGCACGCGCTCCTTCTCCAAAAACAACTGATACGTCGTCTTGAAGCCCAATTCGTTCGTGATCGGTCGCTCAGCCATGGTGTGCTCCTTTTCGCTCTCACATCTGTAATACGCGGGAGCGAAGACAGTCAAGCAACGCTGGCGCGGCGCGGCGGTGCGCGCTAAGATGCGCCCATGTCTCCCGCAAAAAAAATAAAATTCACCGTCAACGAAAAAGCGGGCGAGGTCTCGGCGTTGCTCATGCGGCCCGACAACGCGCGCGCGATCTATGTCTTCGCGCACGGCGCCGGCGCGGGGATGGCGCACAGGTTCATGGAAGCGGCCGCCGAGAAGCTCGCCGCACGAGGAGTCGCGACGCTGCGGTATCAATTTCCCTACACGGAGAAGGGCATCAAGCGGCCGGATTCCGAGGCGATGCTGACCGCGGCGGTGCGCGCCGCGGTCGCCGCGGCGGAAAAGCACGCCGGCGATCTGCCGCGCTTCGCCGGTGGCAAATCGATGGGCGGCAGAATGACGTCGCTGGCCGCGGCGAAGGAGCCGCTCGTGGGCGTGCGCGGGCTGATTTTCTTCGGCTTTCCGCTGCACGCGGCGGGAAAGCCCTCGGCGGACCGCGCGAAGCATCTGGAAAGCGTCAGTGTGCCGCTGCTGTTTTTGCAGGGCTCGCGCGACAGCCTCGCGGATCTGAAATTATTGAAGCCGCTCGCCGCGCGCTTGAAGCGCGCCGAGCTGTTCGTGGTCGACGGCGGCGACCACTCGTTTCACATGCTGAAGATCTCCGGCCGGAGCGACGACGAAGTATTGGACGAAGCGGCGGCGAAGGCCGCCGGCTGGATCGATTCTATTCTCCGCTAGTCCGCGATCTTCTCGAACGGCAAGCGCTTGACGCGGTCCATGTTCGTGCCTTCGATGCGCAATAAGCGCGTCGGGCCCGCGCGCCGCGGCGAGTGCAGGTCGCCTTCGTGATAGATGTGCGCCATTCCCGGCTTGAGCGTGTACAGGCGGCCGAAGCGCACCTTACCCGGCTTGCCGTCGCGCGGCGCTTCGACCAACTGCCAATCGGTCATCTCGGTCTCGCCCTCGGCCTGGCCGTAGATCGCCCACGACGTGCCGTGGTCGTGCGGATGGCTGCCTTTCGCATCGTTGTAGACGTGCGCGAGGATGCAGAAGCCCAGCTCCTTGTCCTCGTAGATGATGTTCCGCTCGGCGGGGCCGAGGACATACGCGGCGACGAAGTCCTTATCTTTTAATACGTCCTCGACGAGCGCGCGCACCTTCTCGCGCCCGGCGCGTCCGGGATTTTCTTTCAATGCGCGGCGGCAGTCGGCGGCGAAGCCTTCGAGCGAGTGGGCCATAAATCCTCCGTTGCTTGCACGTTAGCGCCGGGCGCGAACGCTTGCAAGGGCGATGGCCGACGACCGGCGTTTCCGATATATTCGATCGCATGGCGGAACTGCTCGAACGGCTCGCGCGCGTCGCCGGCAAAGACAATCTTATCACCGACCCGGCGCGACTGGATGAAATCTCCTGGGATGCGCTCAGCGAAGCGCGCATCCATCCCGCGCACAAGCCGCCGGAGGCGCTGCCGCTCTGCATCGCCGCGCCGGACTCGACCGCGCAGGTGCGCGAGATCGTCGCGATCGCGAACGAGACCAAGACGCCGCTCATTCCCTACGGCGGCGGCTCGGGCCTCATGGGCGGCGCGCTCACGATCAAGCCCGGCATCGCCCTCGATCTAAGAAGAATGAATCGTGTCGTTTCCATCGACGCCGAGGCGATGAGCGCGCGCGTCGAAGCCGGCGCCGTGCTCGAAGCGGTGAACGCCAAGCTCGGCGAGCAGGGCTTCATCCTCGGCCACGACCCGTGGACGCTGCCGGTCGCGACGATCGGCGGCGCGATCTCGACCAACAGCGTCGGCTACCGCGCGGGCAAGTACGGCTCGATGGGCGAGCAGGTGATGGGCCTCGAAGTCGTGCTCGCGAACGGCGA
>DASWZY010000272.1:0-24611 GCA_036407055.1 Binatia bacterium | reverse complement strand
CATGAAGCGGCTGGGCGAGGAGTTCGCGGAGGTGCGGCCGACGTTCGACTTCAAAGGTCTCGTGGGATTTTTCGAGCCCTGGTTCGCTGAGCCGAATGGGAATCAAACGGGAGCCTGGTTCGAAGGTAAGGTGCATGAATTCATCGGGCGCATCTTCGGCGCCCGGTTGTACCGCGCCCGCAAGGCCGCCGAGCTCCTGCCGGCGCGCTGCCGCCTGCTCACGCACTGCAACATCAGCGGCGAGCTCGTCGCCGTCGCGCACGCCTGCCGCGAGTCAGGAAAAGCGTTGAGCGTGATCGCGACGGAGACCCGGCCCTATCTTCAGGGCTCGCGCCTGACGGCGTGGGAGCTGAGCGAGGCGGGTGTTTCGGTCGAAGTCATTCCCGACGGCGCGGTTGCGCAGGTCATCGCCGGCGGCAAGGTCGACGCCGTCATCGTCGGCGCCGACCGCGTCGCGCGAAACGGCGACATCGTGAACAAAGTGGGCACGTATCCGATCGCCGTCGTGGCGCAGCGCTATGGCGTGCCGTTTTACCCGCTCGTCCAGGACCCCGGCGCGCTCAACAGCTCCGCAGAAGTTGAGATCGAGGAGAGGCCGGCCGCCGAGCTCTACCAGCTCGAGGGCCGCTCGCTTGTCGAATCGCCGGTCGCCGGGCGCTATCCGGCTTTCGACGCGACGCCGGCGCGGCTGATTACCCGGCTGGTCGGCTTCGAGGGCAGCTACACTCCCGAGGAATTCCGCGAAAAATATCGTCCGGCGGAGGTCGCCGAGAAGGCGAAGAAAACGGCCGATCATCTGCTCGTCTACGGAGTGCCGAAGAAAGCCGATCTCAGCTCGATCGCGCGCACCCTCAAGGTCGAAAAGCCCGCGCACGTTCTCGTCGCCGAGATGCGCCCCGGCCTCGCCGGGTTTCAGACGGTCGCGAAAGAGCTTTCCGAGCGGGGCGTTCCCGTGCAGATCGTCTCCGACAACATGATGGGGACGTTCTTCGCCGAAGGCGCGATCGGGCGATTGTATTTCTTCTACAATGAAGTGGGCACGGCGGGTCCGGTCGGCGGCTGCGGCTCGCTCCTCGCGGTGCTGCTGGCGCGCGCGCACGGTGTCCCGATTGAGCTCATCGCCGGAGAAGCAGCGGCGTCGCTCGACGCGGATGTCTCGACGTTTCTCGGGCGGCGCGTGTTTGCCGACGGCGTCAAAATTTATCCGATCGAAAAGGAAGTCGTTCCCTGGGCGCTGTTCAAAGAGGAGGGCGGCGCATGAAAGGCGCAGAGCTGATTCGCTGGGGCAAGCTGCTCTTCGAGCGGCGGCTGATCACCGGCTGGGGCGGCAACATCAGCTGCCGGCTGGGGAAAAACCGCCTGCTCATCACCGGCCAGCACGCGCCGCTCGGCTTTCTGACGGCGAAGGAGCTCGTCGAGATCGATCTCGACGGCAGAGCGATCGACAAGAAAAAGCGGCCTTCGAGCGAGACGCCGATGCATCTCGCCATCTACAAGGGCACCGACGCACAGGCGATCGTTCACGCGCATCCGCCGCTCGTGCTCACGTTCTCGCTCACGCACGATAACTTCTCGCCGCTCTCGTTCGAGGAGAAATACACGATCGGCGAAGTGCCGGTCGTGAGTCACGACACGCCGACCGTCACGGACCCGGCGAAAGTCGTCAAGGAGCTGAAGCTCCGGCCGATCGTCATCCTCCGCGGCCACGGCAGCGTCGCCATCGGCAAGGATTTGAAGGACGCGTTTCTCCTGACCGATCTGCTCGAAGAGGCGGTGCACTGTCAGCTCGTGCGCGATCAAGGCGTCGCGCGCCCTGCGGCCGCCGAGCCGAAGCCGGCAAAGCAGGCGCCGCTGCCGCACCGCGAGGGCCCGGCGCGCGCGCTTTTTTCGCGCGCCCACATGCAGGCGCTCGTCGACGTTGCTAACGGTGACTTGGAATACCGCCGGCACGGCCGGGAAAGCGCGCTCAGCACGACACTCACGCTGCGCATGGAAGGCGACGGCACGCCGTGGACGGTGCATTTCGACGGCGGCGCGATCACGCGCCTCGAGCAGGCGGACGACGGCGAGTTTGCCATCGGCGGCGCGCGCGAATGGTGGGAGGCGGTGTTCCGGGGCCGTCTCGACGCGTTTCTCGCGACGCAGCAGGGGAAGCTCAAGCTCGAGCGCGGTGAGATGCACAAGCTCTCCAAATGGTTCAAGCCGTTCCAGCGGGCTTTCGCACTATGGCAGACGATTCCCATCAGCTAGCGTTTTTCCCCGACCAGGTTCTCGCCGCGACGGCGCGGCGGCTGCCGGACAAGACGGCGCTCGTCTTCAAGGACGAGTCGCTGACGTTCGGCGCGCTCGACAATCAAGTGTCGGCGCTCGCCGCCAATCTGCGCAAAGAAGGCATCGCGCCGGGCGATCGCGTCGGCGCTTTGCTGCCCAACTCGATCGCGTTCGCGCTCGCGTACTACGGCACGCTGCGGGTCGGCTCCGTGACCGTCGTGCTCGACGCCCGGCTCAAGGGCAAGGAATTAGCCGGTGTGCTGCGCGACGCGGATTTAAAATTGCTCATCACGCATCAGAAGCTCGCCGCCGACGCGCGCGACGCGATGAGCGATTCGAAAACCGTTCCGCTGTGGATCGCCGAAGGCGAGGGCGCCGAGAGCTTCGAGCATAGGCTGCAAAATGGCGGAGATTTCACGCCGCCGGCGCGGGCGCCGTCAGATGAGGCGCTCATTCTGTATACTTCCGGCACAACCGGCGAGCCGAAGGGAGTCGTCCTGACCGCCGTTAACCTCGCGCAGTTCCCGCGCGTCATGACGACGATGCATAAGACGAACGCGGACACGATCTGGGGCTGCATCCTGCCGATGTCGCACATCTCCGGGCCGATTTATCTGAACGAGATCGTCGACAAGGGCAGCCGCATGGTGATCTTCGACCAGTTCAACCCGGTAACGCTGCTCGAAGGCATCCAGAAACACCGCGTCACTTTTTTCCACGGCGTGCCCATCATCTTTCAGCTGCTGCTCAACCTGCCGAATCTCAAATCGTACGACACCTCGACCGTCGAGCTCGCCGGCATGATGGGCACGACGGTGCCGCTGGCGCTCATGCGCGCGTTCAAGAACGCGCAGCCGCATGTCAAGGTCATACAAGGCTACGGATTGACCGAGACTTCGCCGCTCATCACCCTCACGGAGCCGCAGGCTGCGGACGCGAAGATGGCGAGCATCGGCCGCGCCGTACCCGGCATCGAGGTAAAGATCGTCGGCGACGACGGGCACGAGGCGCCGGACGGCGAGGCGGGCGACATCGTCACGCGCGGCCCGCACGTGATGAAGGGTTATTTCCGCCGCTCGCAGGCGACCGCCGAGCGGGTCCGCGGCGGGTGGTTCCACACCGGTGACATCGGCAAGAAGGACGCCGACGGCTACTTCTATCATCTGGGCCGCAGGGACGACATGATCATCACCGGCGGGCTCAACGTCTATCCCGCCGAAGTGGAGAACATGCTGGCCGAGCATCCGGGCGTCGCCGAAGCGGTGGTCTTTCCGATCGCGGACGCAAAGCGCGGCCACGTGATCGGCGCCGCGGTCATGCCGCGCCCGGGACAGAAGCCCGCAGAGAAAGAGCTGCTCGCGTTCCTGCGCTCGAATCTCGCAAGCTTCAAAGTGCCGCAGAAGATCGCGATCCGCGAGACGCTGCCGCGAAACGCGACCGGCAAGGTCATCCGCGACGCGAAAATGCTGTTGGGTGAATAAATTCTCTTTGTAGGGCGGTTCGCGAACCGCCCTACGGATCGCGACGAATGGCGGACATTGCCGATAGCGACAACCTTCTCGGCCGCGTCAAGCGCGCCGGCGTGATCATCCTCGGCTTCTCCGCCAACCGGCCGTGGATCGAGGTGTGCTACGAGGGTGATCTAATGCACACCGAGCGCTTCGAGCTGCCCGCCAGCACCGCCCAGGTTTTCGTCGAAGAATTGCCGCAAAAAACCATCCTCTTCGAGCCGCCGCGCACGATGATCTACCTGAACGGCGCGCACAATATCGAGATCCGCCGCGAAGGCGACAACATCGTCGTGCGTGGAACCAGGGCCGGCGAGCCGCAGGCCTAAGTCCGAACCGGCGCTGCTCTGCCAACCGGGTCACAAACCCCCTCCAAAAATAGGCCCTTCCCTTCATTGCCGCCCATAAGCGCGGTCGTTATAAAACCGATGATTCTGGTCGCTGTAAAAAGGAGGTTCCCATGAACCGTCGCATCGTCATGTCCGCCGTCGTTGTCGCTCTTGCCGCCGCCGGGGTGGCGGGGAATTTCGCCGTCAGCCGGGGCGCGCCTACGCCCGTGCCGACCGCCGATGTCGTGCTGCTCCGCTGCACGTCGAACGGCGGGGGAGACATCGCCATTGCGGAGTCCGACAGCAGCGTCAATGCGCCGCTCTTCAGCGTCGACTCATCCTGCGCCGTCGCGCTCTCGAGCCTGATCAAGAAAGGCTTCCGCTTCCAGGCGGTCCAGGGCGATGACGTGTTTCTGTATACGATGGTGAAACCGTAGCCTGACCCAGCGTTTACCGAGCAGTCGCGGTAAAGGGCTTGGCGAAGCGCTTCGTATAGACGGCTATCGGGGATACGGCGGCGTGCGGTCGGCGCCAGGCATGACTAGCGCCGCCCTAGGTATATACGGAAACGAATATTAGCGAATTTAAGCGCCGGCGCTCGATGAGGCTGCGGCTCGAAAGCGTGCGCTGCGAAAACGCGAATGCCCATCGGCTCATGGCTTGCCGGCAGCCTCGCGCGCGAGTGTCAAGTTTTCGGTAAAATCGAAGGCGATCTTCGTCTTCTCGCCGCCGTGGTTCTTGACGATGTTGAGCGTTAAGCGGCGCGTGAACGCATCGCCTGATCGATCATCGCGCAGCACCATGACGGCGACGGCGCCGGGCGCGCGCTCCGCCCATCGCGCGGTCGCGTCCTGGTCCAATTCCGGCCACGTCGCGACGAGCGGCAGATCCAATCGCACGGCCAGATCGCTCAAGCGTTCGACGACGAGCGGCAGCCGCGCGTCGATCGCAAGAGAGCGATCGCCGAGACGCTGCGCGTCGTCGATCACCACGAGCAGTTGTTCGGTATTTGCCGCTTCCCGCGCCGCCGCAATCTGCCGCTCGATACCTTCAGAGGTCGTCTCAAGATCGCATTCGACGAGGTAAAGCCGCGCGAGCCAACTTTGCGATTCGGTGGCGACAGCTTTGAGCTTATCCCAACCGACCGGCGGCTCATCCGCGCCGGGCTGTTTCGCGGTGCCGTAAGTGTGGAGGAGGTATCCTGCGCCGCGGCGGATCTCCCGCGTCTCCAAGCCGCTTAGGCGCGCGAGCGTGCGCACGCGCAGATCGTCCTTTGTCTCCGCGAACGTAAAAAACAGTGCCGCGATGTCATTCAATCGCACGGCCTGATCGGCGATCTGCTTCGCGAAGGCGGTTTTGCCCACCGCCGCTGGCCCGACGAGCAGATACACGCCGCGCGAGAAGCCGTTCAATGCGCGGTCGAGCGCCGCGAATCCCGAGCGCCATCCCACGACGTCTTTGACGTCGCGCGCCGCCTCGAGCGCGGCGATAAGGCCGTCCGTCTCTGCGGCCTCGGACTTGAGCGGCTCATGCGCCATGACCGCCGACGAGACTACTGGCTTTGCACAGGCGAGGCAAGGCGGGGATCGAAAGGGCACAACTTCGGGATCGCTTTTTCCCGCACGTTTGCCGAAGGCCGATATTCAATGGTATCCTCGGCCGTTTTGAGCCGGCGGCCTGTGCTTTTTGAGAGGAAGCGCTCAGTGTTCTTTGCTTCGCCGTTTTTCCGCAAGCTAGTTTGCCTAGCTCTTATCTTGAGCATCGTTACGCTGTGCGGTTATATGGTTCGCGCCATCGGTCAAACGATCCTTACCGAGCGCGCCAGCGTTTCAGCCGACGGCACGCAAGCGAATTTTGACAGCGCCAATCCGTCCATCAGCGGCGATGGAAAATTGGTCGCCTTCGATTCGGCAGCCAACAACCTCGTTCCCAACGACGCCAATTCACGCCGGGACGTCTTCGTTCGCGATCGGGAGAGCCTGACGACCGAGCGGGTGAGCGTCTCCGGCAGCGGCGGGGAAGCGAACGGCGACAGCTCGAACCCGGCGATCAGCGCTGATGGGCGATTTGTCGCTTTCGAAAGCGCGGCTACCAATCTCATCGTAGGCGACGCCAACGGCCGCAGGGACATTTTCGTTCACGACCGCCAGACAGGCGCGACCGAGCGAGTCAGCACCGCGACTGGCGGCGCTGAAGTGAACGGAGACAGCTTCAAGCCGTCGATGAGTAGCGACGGCCGCTTCGTCGCGTTTGAGTCCATTGCCACGAACCTGGTGGACGGTGACAGCAACGGCCGCCGCGACGTTTTCGTTCACGATCGCCAGACCGGCGCAACCGAGCGCATCAGCGTCGCAGGGTCTGGAACGCAGGCGAATAGAGACAGCTTCAATCCGTCGATCAGCGGCGACGGCCGCTTTGTCGCGTTCGAATCGCTGGCGACGAATTTGATTGATGCCGACGGCAACGGCCGCAGGGATATTTTTCTGCGCGACCGTCAGACGAACACAACCGAGCGTGTGAGCATCGCGACCGGCGGCGCGCAGGCGAATGCCGACAGTTTCAATCCGTCGATCAATGCCGACGGAGGCTTTGTCGCTTTTGAATCGCTCGCGACTAATCTCGTCGCCAGCGACGGCAATCGCCGCAGGGACATCTTCTTGCGCGATCGTCAGAACGCGGTCACCGAGAGGGTAAGCGTCTCGAGCGGCGGCGCCCAGGGAAACGCAGACAGCTCGAAGCCTTCCATCAACAGCGATGGTCGTTTCATCGCGTTCGAATCGCTGGCCAAGAATCTCGTCGCCGGCGATACGAATAAAAAATCGGACATCTTCGTGCGCGATCGGCTAAAGTCGCGCACGACGCGCGAGAGCGTTGCCGCGCCCGGCATCGAGGCGAACTCCGCAAGCGATTCCGCATGCATCGCCGCGGCCGGCGATATCGTCGCATTCGCGTCTCTCGCCACCAACCTGGTTTTCAACGACACGAATGGCCGCCGCGACGTGTTCGTTCACGAGCCGACGCAGGCGGCCGATCTCGTCGCAGAGGGCGAGAACATCTTCTTTAACGAGACATTCGGCGGCAACGGAAGGACTTGCGGCACCTGCCACCCGGCGGAGAACAAATTCACCATCGATCCGGCGTTCATCGCACAGCTTCCCGCGAGCGATCCGTTGTTCGTCGCGGAATTCAATCCCGATCTGGCGGAGCTGGAAAAACCCGAGCTCTTGCGCCAATTCGGCTTGATCCAGGAGAATGCCGACGGCTTCGACAAGCCCGGCGTCATGCGCGGCGTGCCGCACACGAAAGCCTTATCGACATCCATTTCAAGCCTGTCCGGTCCGCGGACGGGATGGTCCGGCGACGGCGCGCCGGGCGACGGGACGCTCAGGTCGTTCGCGATCGGCGCGGTGAGGCAGCATTTCACCAAGACGCTGAACCGCCTCGAAGGCGTAGACTTCCGGCTCCCGACGGAAGAAGAGCTCGACGCGCTCGAAGCGTTTCAGCTTTCTATCGGGCGGCAAGAGGATCTGTCGCTGCCGCTGCCGCTCAAGGGGACGGTGCCGGCGCAGGGCCAGGAGATTTTTCTCGACGATTCTGTGGGAAAATGCAACTTATGTCACCGCAACGCCGGCGCGTCGAGCGATGTGGGCGGCGGAAATCTCGGCAACACCAACTTCAATATCGACGTCGAGTCCCTCCCGTTTCTGCCCGCGCGCCTCTTCGATCCGACGATTCCGATCGACGGCGGGCTCGGAACAAGTCCGCGGCCGGGCGGCGGCTTCGGCGACGGTACGTTCAACGTGCCGCCGCTCGTCGAAGCTGCCGACAGCCCGCCGTTTTTCCACAACAACGCCGCGCTGACGATCGAAGACGCCGTCGCGTTTTATAATACCTTCAACTTCAACGGCTCGCCGTCTACCAACCAAGTCGGCGGTATCAACCTAAACGGGGTTCAGATCAACGCCGTCGCCGCGTTCCTGCGTGTCATCAATGTTCTCGAGAACATTCGCAGCGCGGTTTCATTTCAGGAAAAAGCGCTTCTGACCAAAAATAAGACACAATCGGCGCGCTTTCTAACTCTCGCTGGTAAAGACATCGAAAGCGCCATTACGGTTTTGCAAGACGGCAGTCTGCATCCCGACGCCGTGACCTTGTTGCAGCAAGCGCAAGCTTCCATGACGCGCCGGCGAAATCCGGACGCAATCGACGCGATGAACAAGGCCAAGGCGGCACGGGATCTCATCGTCGAGCCGGAGTAGCCTCGCCGGGCCCGCGTGCGCCCGGGCGGGCACGCATCGTGATCGGGGTCACACCCACCTGCCAAAAACGTGACCCGGTAAATACCCGCCGTACATGAAGAATTTTGCGATTGCGTGGTAAGACTATCTTAACTATTGACCCATTGACGCTGGGCCAGTGGCAATGATATCCATTGGGGCGCTGGGTAAAGGCATGAAGAATTTTCGCTGCGGATTTGTCGCGCTTAGTTTCGTGCTTTTCGTCGGAGACGCGGCCTTCCAAAGACCGTCCTCCCCGGCAGCAGAACGCGCGCCGTCTACCACCCAAGACGCACCGCCGGCGCTAAAAAAGAAAACCACCCCTCCGCCGGAGAACATTTTCACCGGCAATCCACCAATGGAGCTTCTAGTGGACGGGTCGGAGTTTATCTTCGAGTACAGCGGGCCGAGCGTCGGAAGCATTCACGCCCCGCCTTTGATCCTCAAAGATTCTTATCTCTATTTATTCGACGGCAGCGACACGCCGATCAAGAAAATATCGACTGACACAGGCGAAATAACGCCGCTCGCCGCGTTTACGGGCAGCCCGATGAGCGCCGTCATCCATAATGGCGCTGTCGTATGGGTCGAGCATAACACTCCAATTTCCTTTAACAGCCATCTCTCACGAGTGAACCGAACTTCTCTGGACGGGCTCGAAACGACCGTTTTAAGCGAGGGCGGACATTACATCAACGACGGGGGCAGCTTTGAGGTTGTCGTCGATGATGCTCATGCGTACTGGGTTAACGAGAAGGACCGCGAAGTCTGTTGTTTCCGCGATTGGGTCATTCAGAAAGTTCCGCTCGCCGGCGGCGCAACGACCACGCTGGCGACGGTGCCGAACCGGATCGTGGCCATCGCACGGGACGACACGTACCTCTATTGGACGGAGAACAGCCAAACGACCGGCGGGGATTGGCTCAAACGAATTCCGCTTGCCGGCGGAGCCATAGAGACATTAGTCGATGCGCAACTTAACGGCCTGGCCCCATATGGCTGGGGCCCCGCCGGCAATATCGTCATAAGCGGCGGAGAAGTCTTCTTTGGCGGCTATGCAGGGATCATGAAGGTTTCGGTTTTGGGCGGCGACGTTACGATTTTAAAGCCGCTTTCCTACGCCGTCGGACCCCTGCCGTGGAAAATCATCGTGGATGCCACCACTGCGTATTGGCTTGACACGGAATCGATCAACCGAGTTTCCCGTAGCGGCGGCAGCAGCACAACTGTTGTGAGCGGGCTGCTTTTGCCGGGCAGAGACTTCATGATCCACGACGGAAGTATTGTCTGGTCGGATTGCCCACCGGCTACGCCTTGCACGATGATGACCATGCCCCTCACTGGGGGGCCGGTGACAACGCTCGCAACGGATTTACAGGGCATACGAAGTTTGGCGAGCGATGATTTGTCGCTTTATTTTATTGATGGCGGCTATGCGTACGATCCTAGCGGGAAGATCGCGAAACTTCCATGGGTCGGAGGCGCTCCGACCACGATTGTAAGCGCCGTCATGGCGGACATCGTATCGCCGCATGCCGTTGACGACGTGAATGTTTATTTCAGTGATTATACCGGGATCAAAAAAGTTCCGATCGACGGCGGAATCGTGGACATATTGCTACCGCATACGGGGCAGGTCTACGATCTGCTCACTGACGGAGAGTTTGTTTACTTTCTCGACGGAGGACTAAAAAAAATTCCGGTCGATGGCGGCCCCGTTACTCTGGTGACAAATGCGGGGACGCCTCGCCTATTTATGGACAGCGGCCATTTTTATTGGACCGAGCAGACGTCGATCTGGACAGGGAGCGATCTGGTCCCTCAATCGAAGCTCATGAAAGCGCCGAAAGCGGGCGGGCCAGCGGAGCTTATCTATTCCGACAGGAGTTTCGGCATGGTGGGCCTCGACGGCTCCGACATCTATTTTCTCGAGCCCGGCTTCCCGAACATCATCAAGAAGATCTCCGTCAACGGAGGCCCGATCACCGTGATCGGCGGCGCTGCCGACGGCTCCACGTTTGTATTCGACGATAAATATATTTACTGGGGGGATCACTTTTCGCTGCAGCGCGCGCCGAAATCCGGTGGACCGATAACGCCGATCGCCATGGAGCCTGGCATTGCCTTCCTCACCATTGATGACACTGCACTTTACTGGGCGCTCACCATGGAACTCGGTATCGCGAAGCTGGAGCTGTCTGCGATCGATCGCTTCCTCACGCTTTATACTCCTAGCTTCGGCGCCGCTTGGACGATCGGTAGCCGTCAGAATATCAGTTGGGGGTTCAGAGGTATGCCGGGAAAAGCGAAAATCGACATATCGCGCGATGGCGGCGTAACGTGGACAAGCATTAGCAGCAAGAAAGGCATTAATAATGTCGGCATCCTGACCTGGAAAGTCGCCAAGCCGGCGACTAATAATGCGCGAATTCGCGTCTGCATTCTAGGTTCCACATCGACGACCTGCGACATGAGCGAAGCCTTTCGTATTCAATAGCCGCTGCTTCATCCCGACGTAGCAAATAGGTAATCCCCATTTTTCTTTTCCCCTCCCTCCGTGCTACACTGATTTCGTTCCACTTCCCCGGAGCCCAAATTATTGGACGATTGGATCGAGCGCTACGGCGATCATCTGAAGCTGGAGAAGAACGTCTCGCCGCACACGCTGCGGAACTATTTGAGCGACTTGAGGCAGTTCGATGCGTATCTCGAACAGAGAGCCAAAGAACATGACGAGAAGAAAACCCCGATCGAGGACGTGAACGTCCATCTCGTCCGCGCCTATCTCGCGTCGCTCGCCAAGCAAAACAAAAAGAGCTCGATCGGCCGGAAGCTCGCCTCGCTGAAGGGCTTCTACCGGTATCTCGTGCGAGAGAAGCGCATCGCGCGCGACCCGCTGGCGCTCGTAGCGACGCCGAAGCAGGAAAGGCCGCTGCCGGTTTTTCTCTCCGTCGACGACGTCTTTCGCCTGCTCGGCGGTATCGAAGGCGAGGGGATTCTCACGCTCCGCGACCGCGCGATTCTGGAGACGCTTTATTCGACAGGCGTCCGTGTGAGCGAAGCCGTCGGACTTAACTGGGCCGACGTTGACTTTCGACTTGGTATCATTAGAGTTATGGGAAAAGGCTCGAAAGAAAGGATCGTGCCGATCGGCGAAATCGCGCTGACGGCGCTCGAAGCATACGGCGCGGAGCAGGCGCTGACGTGGAAGCGCGCCACGAAAGGCAATCAGCCGGTGTTTTTGAACCATCGCGGAAAAAGAATCACGACCCGGAGCGTTGCGCGCGTCGTGGATAAATATCTCAAGGCGGCGGATGTCCCGGTGCGCATGGGGCCGCACGGGCTGCGCCATACGTTCGCGACGCATCTGCTCAACGGCGGCGCGGATCTCCGCGTCATTCAGGAGTTGCTGGGCCACGCGAGTCTCTCCACGACGCAGCGCTACACGCATCTCAATCTGGACCAGCTCACGGCGGTTTACGACAAGGCTCATCCGAGGGCATGAACAACGCGTGAGACGCGGGGCGTGAGGCGCGAGAAAGAGGACTCTCGCCTGCTCCCTCGCGCCTCATGCCTGAATTTAAGATGTTTCACGCGACGACGATACTGGCGGTCCGCCGCAACGGAAAAATCGTCATGATCGGCGACGGGCAGGTGAGCCTCGGCCAGACGGTGATGAAGCACACCGCGCGCAAGGTGCGGAAGCTGTATCACGATAAGGTCATCGCGGGCTTCGCGGGCGCCACCGCGGACGCGTTCACGCTGTTCGAAAAGTTCGAGGCGAAGCTCGAGCAGTTCAACGGCAATTTGAAGCGCGCCGCCGTCGAGCTGGCCAAAGACTGGCGCACCGACCGGGTGCTCCGGCGCCTCGAGGCGCTCATGGTCGTCGCCGACGCCGAGAACACGCTGGTCGTATCCGGCGCCGGCGACGTGGTCGAGCCGGACGGCGGCGCGATCGCGATCGGCTCGGGCGGCAATTACGCGCTCGCCGCGGCGCGCGCGCTGCTGAAGCACACGGAATTGGACGCGCGCGCGATCGCCGAGGAGGCGATGCGCCAGGCGGCGGACATCTGCGTTTATACCAACGAGCAGCTGAGCTACGAAGAGCTGCCGTAAAGGACGAAAGTGAAGGATCTGCGAACCGAAGGACTGATCGATGCGACATCCGGCTCACCTGCGCCGATGATGACGCCGCGCGAGATCGTCTCCGAGCTCGACCGCTACATCGTGGGCCAGCGCGACGCCAAGCGCGCGGTCGCTATCGCGCTCAGAAACCGCTGGCGCCGGCGGCTCGTGCCGGAGGAATTGCGCGAGGAGATCGCGCCGAAAAATATCATCATGATCGGCCCGACGGGCGTCGGGAAAACCGAGATCTCCCGGCGGCTCGCGAAGCTCGCGCAGGCGCCGTTCATCAAAGTCGAGGCCTCGAAGTTCACGGAAGTCGGCTACGTCGGCCGCGACGTCGAGTCGATCATCCGCGATCTGACCGAGCTCGCGGTCGGCATGGTCAAAGAAGAGGAAAAGCAGAAAGTCGAGATCCGCGCCCGCGAGATGGCGGAGGAGAAGATCCTCGACATCTTGCTGCCGCCGATGCAGTTCGGCAAGAGCGAAACCGAGGAGGCGGATACGGCGCGCGCCGCGGGCACGCGCGAGAAGCTAAAGAAGATGCTGCGCGAGGGACGCCTGGACGAGCGCTTCGTCGACATCGAAATGAGCCAGACGATTATGCCGATGGTCGAAGTGCTGACGCCGCAAGGCATGGAGGGCATGGAATTCAACTTGAAGGATATGTTCTCCAATCTCATGCCGAAGCGGACCAAAAAGCGCACGGTCAAGATTCCCGAGGCGATCGCGATTCTCACACAGGAGGAAGCGGGCAAGCTCATCGACATGGATAAAGTCACGTCCGAGGCGGTGCGGCGGGTCGAGCAGTCGGGCATCGTCTTCATCGACGAGATCGACAAGATCGCCGGCCGCGAGGCCGCCCATGGGCCCGACGTCTCGCGCCAGGGCGTCCAGCGCGACCTGCTGCCGATCGTCGAGGGCTCGACCGTCAACACGAAATACGGCATGGTGAAAACCGACCATATTCTCTTCATCGCCTCTGGCGCGTTTCACAGCAGCAAGCCCTCGGACCTGCTGCCGGAGTTTCAAGGCCGCTTTCCGATTCGCGTCGAGCTAGGCTCGCTCGGCAAGGAAGAGTTCGTCCGGATTTTAACGGAGCCTAAAAACGCGCTCATAAAACAATACACGGCGCTGCTCGAGACCGAGGGCGTGCGGCTCGTCTTCCGCGAAGACGCGATCACGGAGATCTCCCGCGTCGCCGCCGAAGTCAACGAGCGCACGGAGAACATCGGCGCCCGCCGCCTGCATACGATCCTCGAGCGGCTGCTCGACGATGTCTCTTACTCGGCGCCCGAAATGCCCGGGAAGGAAGTCGTGATCGACGCGCCGTACGTGCGCGATCGCTTGAGTCCGATTTTGAAAGACGAGGATCTCTCGCGCTATATATTGTAGCGTCGACGTTCTGCTGACGCTCAGGAAGGATTATGGAACGATTCATCGGCAAGGCCGAGACGCTCATGGAGGCGCTTCCTTATATACGGCGCTTCTATGGCAAGACGTTCGTCGTTAAATACGGCGGCAACGCGATGGTCGACGAGGAGCTGAAGGACAGCTTTGCGCAGGACATCGTCCTGCTCAAATACGTCGGCGTCAACCCGGTGGTCGTCCACGGCGGCGGCCCGCAGATCAACGAGATGCTGCAAAAGATGGGCACCCCGACGCAGTTCGTCCGCGGCATGCGCGTGACGGACGCCGAGACGATGGACATCGTCGAGATGGTCCTCGTCGGCAAGATCAATAAAGAGATCGTCAACCTGATCAACCAGCACGGCGGCATGGCGGTCGGGCTTTGCGGCAAGGACGGCGGCCTCATCCGCGCGCGCAAGATGATGATGACGATCAAGAACAACGGCCATGAGCCGGAGATCGTCGACATCGGCATGGTCGGCGAGATCACGGGCATCAACCCGACGGTGATCAACTCGCTCGACGATAATAAATTCATCCCCGTGATCGCGCCCATCGGCGTCGGCGATAGCGGCGAGACCTACAACATCAACGCGGATCTCGTCGCGGGCCAGCTGGCCGAGGCACTCGGCGCCGAAAAGCTTATCCTGCTGACCGACGTCGAGGGCGTGAAAGATAAGAAAGGCGAGCTCCTGAGCACGCTCAAGATAAACCAAGCGCGCAAACTCATTCAAGACGGCGTCGTCGGCGAAGGCATGATCCCGAAGGTCGAATGCTGCATCGACGCGTTAAAGGGCGGCGTCGGCAAGACGCACATCATCGACGGCCGCGTCAAACATGCGGTGCTGCTCGAGGCGTTCACGAAGGAAGGCGTGGGGACGGAAGTGGTGCAGAAGTGAACAATCGCCAGATCATCAACATCACCGAAAAATATGTAGCCAACACTTACACGCGATTTCCGGTCGCGCTCGTCCGCGGCAAAGGCGCGCATGTTTGGGACGCGGACGGCAAAGAGTATATCGACTTCGTCGCCGGCATCGCCGTCAACGCCCTCGGCCACAATCATCCGGCGGTCGCGCGCGCCATCCGCGCCCAGGCCGCGAAGCTGCTCCACGTCTCCAACCTTTACCATATCGAGCCGCAGTCGCTGCTCGCGCGCGAGCTCTGCCGTCACTCGTTCGCCGAGCGAGTTTTTTTTTGCAACAGCGGCGCGGAGGCGAACGAGGCCGCGATCAAGCTCGCGCGCCGCTACGGCGCCGAGTGGCTCGGCGGCAAGTACGAGGTTCTCTCCACTTATAATTCCTTTCACGGCCGCACGCTGGCGACGCTGACCGCGACCGGACAGGAGAAGGTGCGCGCCGGCTACGATCCGCTGCCGACGGGCTTCCGCCAGGTCCCCTACAACGACCTCCGCGCCATGGAGGCGGCGATCGACGAAAAGACGACCGTCGCCGTCCTCGTCGAGCCGATCCAAGGAGAAGGCGGCGTGGTCGTACCGGACCGGAATTATCTCCAGGGACTGCGCGAGCTCTGCGACGAGCGCGAGATTCTCCTTATCTTCGACGAAGTCCAGTCGGGCATGGGACGGACGGGAAAGCTCTTCGCCTACGAGCATTACGGCGTCGAGCCGGACATCATGACGCTCGCCAAGGCGCTCGGCGGCGGTTTGCCGCTCGGCGCGATGGCGGCGAAAGAAAAGGTGGCGCGGAGCTTTGTCCCCGGCGCTCATGCTTCGACATTCGGGGGCAATCCATTGGCGTGCAATGTGGGCCTCGCCGTACTCGATACATTGCTGCGCGGCGGCGCGCTCAAGAACTGCGTCCAGATGGGCCGGTTTCTCGAAAGCCGCCTGGAGGACATGCGCCTGCGGTTCGGCTTCGTGAGGGACATCCGCGGCCAGGGGCTGATTCTCGGCATGGAGCTGGAGCAGGACGCGGGCAAGATCGTGGAGGATTGCCTGAAGGCGGGCCTATTGATCAATGCCACGGCGCACAAGGTGCTGCGCTTTATTCCCCCGCTCACGATCGGCAAAAAGGATATCGAGCAGGGGCTCGCGATCCTGGAAAAGGTCCTCGCGCGGCAATAGCCTGCCTCTTGAATCGCCGCGCGCGTGAAACTAACATAAGGCTTTTTCCCAGGCCATCGGATTCGCCATGACTAGCGATCGGAATCAGAAGCGCGATCTGTTGAGTTTCCAGCCGCTCGGACGGAAGGAGATCGAGGCGATCTTCGCCTTCAGCCGCAAGCTCAAGCAGGAGCTCAAACGCGGCGTCGTCCGGCCGCGGCTGTCTGGAAAAGCGCTGGCGATGGTGTTCGAAAAGCCGAGTCTCAGGACGCGCGTGAGCTTCGAGACCGGCATGATCCAGCTCGGCGGCAGCGCGATATTCCTAGGACCCGACGAAATCCAGCTCGGCCTCCGCGAGAGCGCGGCGGACGGCGCCCGCGTCTTGAGCCGATGGGCCGATCTGATCGTTGTGCGGACCTTTTCTCAGGATACGCTCGAGGAGATGGCGCGCTGCGCGTCGGTGCCGGTAGTCAATGGGCTGACGGACCTGTACCATCCGTGTCAGGTGCTCGCGGATTGCTTTACCTTGATCGAAAAAAAGCGCAAGCTCCAAGGACTAAAAATCGCGTTCGTCGGCGACGGCAACAATGTGGCGAACAGCTGGATCGAAGCCGCGTCGCGGCTGCCTTTTTCTCTCGTCGTCGCGAGCCCAAAAGGGTACGAGCCGGACGCGCTCCTGGTCGCGGAGGCTAAGGAGACCGGCGCGCGCGTCCAGCTAATCGACGATCCTGAAGAGGCCGTCAAGGACGCCGACGTCATTTATACCGACGTGTGGACGAGCATGGGCCAGGAGTCGGAGGCGGAGGCGCGCCGCCGTGTCTTTCGCCGCTATCAAGTCAACCGCGAGTTGGTTGCCCGCGCCAAGCGGGACGCCGTCGTGATGCATTGCCTGCCGGCGCATCGGAACGAAGAGATCACGCACGACGTCATCGAAGGCCCGCAGTCGATCATCTTCGACCAGGCGGAAAACCGCCTGCATGTCCAGAAAGGCATCATGGTCTGGACGCTCAAAGGCATGAAGGGATTGAAGAGTTAAGGGAAGGCAATGCCGAAAACCGATAGTGAAAAGATGCAGGTCAAAAAAGTCGTGCTGGCGTACTCAGGAGGGCTCGACACTTCGGTCATCCTGCGCTGGCTGATCGAGACCTATCGCTGCGAAGTCGTTGCGTATTGCGCCGATCTGGGGCAGGAGGAGGAGCTCGAAGGCGTTCGCGAAAAGGCGCTCAAGACCGGCGCGAGCAAAGTTTACATCGACGACCTGCGCGAGCCGTTCGTCAAGGACTACGTCTTCCCGATGCTGCGCGCGAACGCGGTTTACGAGGGCTCGTACCTGCTCGGCACGTCGATCGCCCGGCCGCTCATCGCGAAGCGGCAGATCGAGATCGCGCTGCAGGAGAATGCCGACGCGGTCTCGCACGGTGCCACCGGCAAAGGCAACGATCAGGTGCGCTTCGAGCTGACCTATTACGCGCTCAAGCCCGACGTCAAAGTCATCGCGCCGTGGCGCACGTGGGATCTCGACTCGCGCGGCAAGCTCATCGACTACGCGGCGAAACACGGAATTCCGGTGCCGGTCACCAAGGCGAAGCCGTACAGCATGGACCGCAACCTTTTTCACATCAGCTACGAAGGCGGCATCCTCGAAGATCCGTGGAGCGAGCCGCCGGCGGACATGTTCATTTGGACGAAATCTCCGGAGCAGGCACCGGACAAGCCGCAGTATCTCGAGATCGACTATGTCAAAGGCGATCCGGTCGCCGTCGACGGCAAGAAGCTCTCGCCGGCGAAGCTCTTGGCCGAGCTGAACCGCATCGGCGGCGCGCACGGCATCGGCCGCGCGGACGTCGTCGAAAACCGCTACGTCGGAATGAAATCGCGCGGCGTCTACGAGACTCCCGGCGGCACGCTGCTCCACGCCGCGCATCGCGCGCTCGAATCGATCACCGTCGACCGCGAGGTCCTGCGGCTGCGCGATTCGCTGGTGCCGCGCTACGCGGAAATGATCTACTACGGCTACTGGTTCGCGCCCGAGCGCGAGGTGCTGCAGCAGACGGTCGACGCGGCGCAGGCGAACGTCACCGGCCGCGTGCGCCTAAAACTTTACAAAGGCGCAGTTTCCGTCGCCGGCAGAAAGTCGGACATGTCGCTCTATGATCCCAACATCGCGACGTTCGAAGAGGGCGCGGGCTACAATCAGGCGGACGCCGAGGGCTTCATTCGCTTGAACGCGCTGCGGCTGCGGCTGCGGCGCCTCAAACAACTGAAGGAAGATTGATTCAGGATTGAAAATGCCGCGGGGCAAAAAATTATGGGGCGGGCGCTTTACCTCCGTCACGGCCGGCTCGGTCGAGGCGTTTACCGCATCGATCGACGTCGACGCGCGGCTTTACCGCCAGGATATCGCCGGCAGCATCGCGCACGCGCGCATGCTGGCGCGCCAGCGCATCATCGCGCCGCGCGAGGGGCGGCGGATCGTCGCCGGCCTCGAGGCGATCCGCGACGAAATCGACGGCGGCAAGTTTCGTTTCTCGGCCGCCGACGAAGACATCCACATGAACATCGAGCGGCGGCTGATCGAGCGCATCGGCCGCGTCGGCGAAAAGCTCCACACGGCGCGGAGCCGCAACGACCAGGTCGCGCTCGATCTGCGCCTGTATCTTCGCGACGAAGTGAAAGAGATAATCGCCGCCGTCGAAGGCCTCAAACGCGAGCTCGCGCGGACCGCCAAACGCCACATCGACGTCGTCATGCCCGGCTACACGCATCTCCAGCGCGCCCAGCCCGTGCTCTTTTCGCACCATCTGCTCGCCTACGCCGACATGCTCGAGCGCGACGCCGAGCGGATGCGCGACTGCTTGAAGCGCGTCGATGTCCTGCCGCTCGGCTCCGGCGCGCTCGCGGGCACGACGCTGCCGATCGACCGCCGCTACGTCGCGCGCCTGCTGGGCTTCGCGCGCGTCTCAAAAAACAGCATCGACAGCGTCGCCGACCGCGATTTCGCGCTCGAATTCATCGCGGCCGCGGCGATCCTATTCGTGCATCTCAGCCGCCTTGCGGAGGAATGGGTGTTGTGGTCTAGTACGGAGTTTGGTTTCATCGAGCTTCCCGACCGCTACTGCACCGGCAGCTCGATGATGCCGCAGAAAAAGAATCCCGACGTGCCGGAGCTCGTCCGCGGCAAGGCCGGACGCGTGTTCGGCCATCTCCAGGCGCTGCTCACGATCATGAAGGGGCTGCCGCTCGCCTATAATCGCGACTTGCAGGAAGACAAGCGGCCGCTTTTCGATACGGTCGATACCGCCAGGGCGAGTCTCAATGTCATGCGCGAGCTCGCGGCCGGCGTCAAAGTCAAAAAGCAGAGGATGACGGCGGCCGCCGCCGACGGCTTCATGAATGCCACTGACCTCGCCGACTATCTCGTCGAGCACGGCGTGCCGTTTCGCTCCGCGCACGGCATCGTCGGGCGGATCGTCCGCGCGTGCGTGGAGCGCGGCGTTAAAATCGAAGATTTATCGCTCGGCGAGCTCAAGCGCTTCTCGCCGAAGATCGAAAAAAACGTTTATGCTTATCTGACGGCCGACGCCGGTGTCGGCCGGCGGCGCTCGGAAGGCGGCACGGCGCCCGTCAACGTGCGGCGGCGGCTGAAGGAGCTGGGTGTATGACGAAGCTTCGAGTTTCGAGTTTCAGGTTTCGAGTCGCGATTCTTGTCGTAGGAAGCATCGTTGCATTGTCAGGCACCGGCTGCGGCGCCAAGGGGGCCTTGCGCGCGCCGGAAGGCGCGGTGCCCGAGCCGATAACGGATTTGCGGGCCAAGGCGGGAAAGCAAGGTGTTGTTCTCACCTGGGGGCGGCCGCAGCGCTACGTCGACGGCAAAGAGTTGACCGATCTGGCGTCGTTTGTGATCTTCCGCAAGGAATTGGCAAAAAATTGTCCCGATTGTCCGTCGCCTTACCGTCAGCTTACCACGGTCGACGTCGAGGACCAGCAGAAATTCATCAAGCGAAAGCAGTTCGGCTACGTCGACCAGGAAGTGCAACCCGGGACGGTTTACCGCTACCGTGTCTTTTCCAAGGTGGCGGACGGTTCCATGAGCGACCCGTCGAACGAGGCCGAGGTTACCTGGAGAGCTGAATGAATCATTTCGAATACCGCAACGGGGAGATGTTCGCCGAAGAAGTCCCCGTCGGAACGATCGCGCGCGAGGTCGGCACGCCGGCCTACATTTACAGCCTCGCGACGCTCAGGCGCCATTACCGCGTTTTCGACCAGGCGTTCGGCAAAACGCCGCATCTCGTCTGTTTCTCCGTCAAATCGAATTCGAATCTGGCGGTGCTCCGCGCTTTCGCGAAAGAGGGAAGCGGCTTCGACATCGTCTCGGGCGGCGAGCTCTTCCGCGCGCTCAAGGCCGGCGGCGTCGCCAAGAAGATCGTCTTTTCCGGAGTCGGAAAAAATCGAGGCGAGATCGAATATGCGCTCAAATCCGGCATCCTGATGTTCAACGTCGAGTCCGAGCAGGAGCTCACGTTCATCGATGAAGTGAGCCGCGCGCTCGGCAAGCGCGCGCCGATCAGCCTGCGCATCAACCCCGACGTCGACCCGAAGACGCATCCGTACATCTCGACGGGGATGAAAAAGAGCAAGTTCGGCATCGAGATCAAACGGTCGGCCGAGCTCTACAAGAAGGCGCTCACGCTGAAAAACCTCGAGGTGATCGGCGTCGACTGCCACATCGGCTCGCAGCTCACTTCCATCGGCCCGTTCGTGGACGCGCTCGCGCGCGTGCGCGAGTATCTCGATCGCGTGCTTGTCGGCTACCTCAGAAAAGAAGGGGCCGACATCCGCTATCTCGATCTCGGCGGCGGCCTGGGCATCCGCTACAAGGACGAAGAGCCGCCGAGTCCCGAAGAGTATGCCGCCGCGCTCGTCAAAGGTCTCGAAGGACTGAATGTCACGCTGATCCTCGAGCCCGGCCGCGTAATGGTCGGCAACGCGGGAATGCTCGTCACCGAAGTGCTTTACCTCAAAGAGCATGAAGAGAAGAACTTCATCGTCGTCGACGGCGGCATGAATGACCTTATCCGCCCCGCGCTTTACGGCTCGTACCAGGCGGTCCGCCCGGTCGCCGAGAGCAAGGCGGAAACGATCGTCGCCGATGTCGTCGGCCCGATCTGCGAGAGCGGCGATTTTTTCGCCAAAGACCGCGAACTCCCGCGCCCCAAGGCCGGGGACCTGCTGGCGGTTATGAGCGCCGGGGCGTATGGTTTTACCATGGCCTCGAATTACAACGCCCATCCGCGGCCGCCGGAAGTGCTCGTCGACGGCGACAAGTACTATGTCGTCCGGCAGCGCGAGTCGCTCGACGATTTAATTCGCGGCGAGACGATCCCGCCGGCCCTGCAATAACCGAATCGGTTCTATGAGCGAGCTCCGTTTTACCAAGATGCACGGCTGCGGCAACGATTTCATTTTCATCGATTGCCTCGGCGGCGAAAAGCGCGACCTCACGAAAATCGCGAAGCAGCTCTGCGACCGCCGTTTCGGCGTCGGCGCGGACCAGCTGCTGACGATTCACCGGTCCAGCGTCGGCGATTTCAAGATGGAGATCTACAACGCCGACGGGAGCCAGGTCGAGATGTGCGGCAACGGCATCCGCTGCTTCGCGAAATACGTGCGCGATCACGGTCTCACGAAAAAGACCGAGCTCGCCGTCGAGACGCTCGCCGGCATCATCCGGCCGCGCCTGGTCGGCGACCTCGTCGAAGTCGACATGGGCGAGCCGATCCTCGAAGGACGGAAGATCCCGGTCAACGCCGACGGCGAGATTCTCGATCACCCGCTCGACGTCGACGGCACGGTCTATCGCGTCACATGCGTGTCGATGGGAAACCCGCACTGTGTCGTCTATCCGGACGATCCCGACAAACTCGATCTGGAAAAGCTCGGTCCGCGCTTCGAGCACCATCCGTTCTTTCCCAATCGCGTCAACACCGAGTTCGTTAAGGTCCTCGGGCCGGAAGAGCTCCGCATGCGCGTGTGGGAGCGCGGCGCCGGCGAGACCTGGGCGTGCGGCACGGGCGCGTGCGGCGCGGCGGTCGCCGGCGCGCTGACGAAGCGGCACGGGCGGAAAGTCACCGTCCATCTTCGCGGCGGCGACCTCTTGATCGATTGGCGCGAAAACAACCGCGTCTACATGACCGGCGCCGCCGTGGAAGTCTTCGAAGGCGTAGCGCGGCTCTAGCATTCCGATCATCATGCCGCCGAGACGGTTGCTATTGGCCATGGCGAGCCTTGTTTCCCTGGCGGGCTGCGCGACTGTGCAGACAATTCCAATCTCGTATGAGCCAAACGTTTCGAGACGCTCGGTCGGCAGGCACGATTTTGATACCGCGGTAAAAGTGATTACCGCAGTCATGGTGGAAGACCTGAAGCTCCCGGCGCCTGACGCTACGGTATACCTGTATAATGGCCTGGAGGACCGCGAGGCGAGCGTCAACGGGGCCGTGGAACTTGTCCACGGCAGTGCCGGTTCGAAAAGCGCAAGTTTTGCGCGCACGAGCTGCCCTTGGCACAAAGTCCTGGCTGATCGCGATTGGCTCGCGACGCTTTCATGGCGCGCACGGGTGCGAACCATGGCGCATGAAATGCTTCATTTGGTTCAGTTCGCGGTTGCCGACTGGAGCTGCGCCGAGCCGCACTACTGGCTCATGGAAGGTTTTGCGCAATGGGGCGCCTATAAGATTCTCGCGAGCCTGGAGCTGCAGAGCTTCGCCGAAGGAGTTGCGCTCTTTCGGGAAGATGTCGCCTCCGCGTATCGTCGCGGCGCGCTCCCCAGTCTCAACCGGCTCGCCACCGCCGCTGATTGGCAGGCGGCGGAGCGAACCGTCGGCCGAGAGGCCGCTTACGGTGGGTCGGTAATGGCGGTGGATTTTTTAATCGACCGCAAGGGTCTCGCAGCGGTCGTCGATTACTTCGCGCGATTCAAAGATTCCAAAGTTCGGAATGATAATTTCTCCGCCGCGTTCGGCGAAGACGTCGACGCTTTCCAGGCGGAATTCGGCGCGCATCTAAAATCGATTCTGACGCAGGAGGGATGAAAATGTTTTCCGGTTCGATCGTCGCGCTCGTGACGCCGTTCAAGAACGGCAAAGTAGACTGGCAGAGCCTGGAAGGCCTCGTCGAGTTTCACATCCAGAACGGAACCAACGGCATCGTCCCGTGCGGCACGACCGGCGAGTCCGCCACGCTCGATCATGCGGAGCACCACGACGTGATCAAGGCGGTCGTCAAAGCGGTCAAAAAACGCGTCCCGGTGATCGCCGGGACGGGCTCGAACTCGACGCAGGAGGCGATCGATCTCACGATCGGCGCCGAGCGCGCGGGCGCGGACGGCGCGCTCTTGATCTCGCCCTATTACAACCGGCCGATGCAGGAAGGCATCTACCAGCATTACAAGGCGGTCGCGGCGGCGGTCGGCATTCCGCTCATTGTTTACAATATTCCCGCGCGCACGGGCTCGAAGATCGAGCCGGAGACGCTCGCGCGCCTGAGCGAGATCAAGAACGTCGCCGGTGTAAAGGAGGCGACCGGCTCGGTCGATCAGGCGATCGATGTTATCCGGTTGTGCGGCGATCGGCTGGCGGTTTTTTCCGGCGAGGACTCGCTGACTTATTCGCTGATGGCGCTCGGCGGCAAAGGCGTCATCTCGACCGTCGCCAACATCGCGCCGAAAGCGATGGCCGATCTGACATCAGCATGCCTCAAAGGCGATTGGGAAAAAGGGCGTGAGCTGCAATTCCGGCTGATTCCGCTGATCCGCGCGGTGTTCATCGAGACCAACCCGATTCCGTCCAAGGCGGCACTGGCGCTCATGGGCAAATGCAGCAACGAGATGCGCCTGCCGCTGACGGCAATGGCGGAAGGCAACGTGAAAAAGCTCCGACAGGCGATGGCCGATTTCGGCCTCCTCAAGAATTAATATGCTGGACGCAATCGTCTGCGGCGCGGCGGGGAGAATGGGCGCGACGCTCGTCCGCCTGATCCACGAGAGCCGGAGCTTAAAGCTTGCCGGCGCCGTCGAGTCGCCCGACAATCCGCAGATCGGGAAAGACGCCGGCGAAATCGCCGGCGTAGGCAAGCTGGGAATCCCGATCGTCGCCGAGCTCGAGCCGCTGCTCAAAACAGAAGCCGTCGTGATCGAGTTCACCGCGCCCGCGGCGACGCTCGAGCACGCGCGCATCGCGGCGCGGAAAAACGCGCCGATCGTCATCGGCACGACCGGTCTCGACGCAAAGCAGCGCGAAGAGATCGAAAAGCTCGCGCGCAACGGCCGCATCCTGATTTCCGCCAACATGAGCCTGGGCGTCAATCTGCTCGTCAGTCTCATGGGCAAAGTGGCCGGCATTCTCGGCGACGATTACGACGTCGAAATCATCGAGGCGCATCACCGTTTCAAAAAGGACGCGCCGAGCGGCACGGCGCTGGCGCTGGCCGAGCCGATCGCGAAGGCGCTGAAGCGGGATCTCGGCGCCGCCGGCGTCTCCGGCCGCAAGGGCATCGTCGGCGAGCGCACGAAAGAGGAAATCGCGATGCTTTCCGTCCGCGCCGGCGACATCGTCGGCGAGCACACGGT
>DASWZY010000271.1:0-5845 GCA_036407055.1 Binatia bacterium | reverse complement strand
CAAGCCGCCGGGACATTATCTCGTCATGATGCAGACCGCCAAAGCGCTCGGCATCACCGAGGAAGAAGTTTTCACCCAGCCCCTGCTCTCGGAATTTCGGGCCAAGATCGATTTCATGCGCGGCGTCATGTTCGAGGGCACCGCCGCGGAATGGTTTTCGTGCGTCACCACGGAGGAGCGCATCGGCCATTGGGCCGGCGATTGGTTCAAGGCGCTGACGACGCACTACGGCTTCTCGAACGAGCAGGCGACCTACTTCTCGACCCATCACGAGGCCGACCTGGAGGAGCACGAAGAGGGCGTGATGGGCCACGGACAGTTCAACCGCACGGTGCTGCAGCGCCTCCTCGAAGACGGCGTCGCCGAGGAACGCCCGACATACGGCATGGAATACTGCGCGCTCACGTCGGTCGATCTTCATGCCGTCATGCAGCGGACGGCGCTCGAAGAGGCCGAGCGGCTCAAAGCAAAATAAATCCGCATCAAGGAGAACCTAGAATGAAGTTCGCATCCGTTAAACCCGACCAACTCGCGGTGGTCAAAGACAACGGGATGATTTTGCTCGGCGACGCGCTGCCGAAAGGCGCGACCATGATCGATTTGATTGCGCGTTACGGCGAGCTGCGCTCGTCGATCGCAGCGGCCGCCGACAAAGGCAAGCGCGTGCCGCTCGACGCAGACAGGCTCAAGGCGCCGGTCGAGAATCCGTCGAAGATTTGGGCGGCGGCGACGAACTACAAGCGCGGCAGCAAGGGGCTCGGCGACGCGCGCGGCCGCGGCGAGGCGGGCACGATGACACAGGAGGAGGTCTTGGAAAAGAGTTTCCTCAAGCCGCCGTCGGCGATCATCGGTCCCGAGCAGGCCGTTGTCATCCCTCCGGGCGCGGGCAACGTCTTTCCCGAACTGGAGCTCTGCGTCGTGATCGGCAAGAAGGTCCGCAATCTGACGAAAGAGCAGGCGCTCGATGCCGTGTTCGGCTATACGATCATCCTCGACATGACCGCGCGCTCGTACGGCTCGGGCAAGGGGCTCCCCGGAAGCCGCTGCGTGCGCAAGGGCTTCGAGACCTTCTCGCCGGTCGGCCCCTGGATCACGACGCGCGGCGAGATCAAGGACCCGCACGATCTCAAGATGCAGCTCTGGGTGAACGGCGAGCTGCGCCAGTCGGCCAAGACCGACGCCATGATCAACGGGGTGGCCGAATTGGTCAGCTTTCTCTCCGGCGTCTCGACGCTCCTGCCGGGCGATTTGATCGCCACCGGCAATCCCGATTCGCCGGCGTTCCAGCAGCAGCTCGCGCCCGGCGACACGATGAAGGCGGAGATCGAAGGCATCGGCGCGATGAATTTGAAGGTCGCGTAATATACAACCAACGTCTGAATCTCGATCATTCTTCGAAACACGCTTGCGCGAAAGACAGGCTGCATTGTATACAGCCTGCCATGAAGCACTTCGCGGTATCGACGATTGTCCTACTGTTCTTCGGTCTATCGGCCTGCGTCCAAACGAGCGTGCCGCCCAGCAGCGGCGAGCAAGCTCAGGCTCCGAGGTACTCCGGAGCAAGCTCGTGGAAATATCGCGTCGTCCATCGGACATACAGCGGAGTTTGGAAGTCCAATCTTATGAACGGTGAGTTTGAGATCGTCGTCCGCAACGGCGAGCCAAAGGTTTTCCAGCCGGGTTCCGGCAAAGCCGTCGAGCAGTTCCCGGACCCAAATCCGTTCGCTGTCCTGCTGCCCACCGAGGCGGTAGCTCGCGACCAAACCCAGTACTTCAACTTTCCGCTGTGGGTCGGAAAGGATTGGCGCGGATCCGAGTTTTGGAACCACAAATGGCGCGGCACGCGATGCTTGGTCACCGGCTTAGAAACCGTCGTCACGCCGGCGGGGACCTTCCGGGCCTACCGCATTGAAAGAGACATTCGGATCTTCGTCGGCGTCCGCAACTTCTATCGGAATGAAATTTACTTCTACAGCCCGCAAACGCGAAGCATCGTCAAGTATGATTCCAGCGAGGAAATGAAGGACCTGGTCGGCGATCAGCGCTACGGCGTTCAAGAGACATTCGCGATCGAACTCCTGGACTTCAAGAATTAACCGCCGATAAGCCTCCTCGCCTCGCAGCGACAACCTACGGTTCTTACCTTATACGTGTAAGGTATAATCCTAGATTGATCACGTTTTGCGCCGAGCGCCACAATGGGGGATGAACGCCAACACTCCCGCCGAAGCGCCTGTGGCAGGCAAAGCCGCGGCCGCCCTGTGTAAGACGATCTCGGATCTCCCTACATGGCCTCCGCGCATGACGTGGTCGTACGGTCATGCGGTGGCCGTAGCATTCGCCGACACCATTATCGATGTCGAATGGGTCATGCCGTCAGACGGCTTGATCGGGCTCAGGCTGGTCAAAGCCGACGCGCAGGAATACGGCATCGAGCTTTCGATCCCAGCGGCTGCAGCCAAAGGTGTGTTTGAGGCGATCCGCCCGGGCATGAAGCTTTCGGTGTTGGGTGGTTTGGAGTTGGCGGAAGCTTCGCCAGCCGATATGCAAAAAACCGCCGCCGGCAATTCTGACGGCGTTTAGCCCGGCAGAATACGACGCGATTCGCTGCGTACCTCAGTGTACGAGACCGAGCCGCATCTCTTTAGCTCCCGCAGATATCAGAAGGACCGTCCCCGCCGCCCGTAAATCAATGGGCTTGAATCGATCGAGCGCCTGGTAGTATAGATAATACGAAATCGAGTCGGTGTGCAGCATATGCGCCGATGGAAGGGAGTGACTTATGAGCATCGCGGTCGCTCGAAAAGAAACGCCGTCGATCCTGGCCGATGAGATTCTCATCTCGGCGGATTCGCACATCATGGAGCCGGTGGATCTATTCGAGAAAAACCTAACTCCTTCACTGAAAGCGAAATATCCCAAGTTCCCGCCGCGGAACACAGTCGGGGAGAAGCCCGGCGGCTGGGACCCGAAGGCGCGCCTCGATGAGATGGCGGTCGACGGCGTCTCGGCGGAGGTGCTCTACCCGACCTTCGGGCTGCGGCTATTTGCGCTTGAAGATGCCGACGTACAGGAAGCCTGCTTTGAAATCGCCAACGACTGGCTGATCGATTATTGCAAAGTCGCGCCCGGACGTCTCGTCGGCATTCCGTCGATCTCGCTGTACAACCTCAAGAACGCCATCAAGGAATTGGAGCGCTGCAAGAAGGCTGGTCTCGTCGGCTGCCTCATCTGGCAGGTGCCGCCGGAGGACCGGCCGTTCACGAGTGATTACTATGATCCTTTCTGGGAAGCGGCCGAGGCGCTCGATATGCCGGTCAACCTCCATATCCTCACCGGCTTCAACTACAGCCGCTTCGAGCGCAAGGGCCTCGATATCTTCCGCGCGACCGTCAATACCAAGCTCAACGACGCCGCCAATTCGCTGTTCGATCTCGTCTTCGGCGGAGTAACGGAGCGTTTTCCCAAGCTGAAATTCGTCTACGTTGAGAACGAGGTGGGCTGGATCCCGTTCTTCACGCACGAATGGGACAAATACTGGGTCCGCCATCGGGTGAAACTCGATCTGCCCTACATGAAAAAACTGCCGAGTGAATACATCGAGAAGCAGGTTTACGCGACGTTTTTCAGCGACCCCGCCGGCGGCCTGCTGATGCAGCGCTGGGGCCAGGATACCTTCATGTGGTCGAGCGACTATCCGCACGCGGCCTCGACCTGGCCGCACTCCCGCGATGTGATCGCGCGCGAGCTCGGCCACCTGCCGAAGAACATTTTAAGAAAGGCGATCCGGGAGAACGTGATCAGGCTGTACAATCTCAAATTGGATGTTTGACGGCTAGACGATCTTAACGAAAGGAGCGCAGATATGACGACCGCAACCGCAGCCAGATTCAAGGAAGAGGACACCCCGAAGGCGCAGAAGTTCAACCTGAAAACGCCCTACATGCAGCAGGGGCGTATCACCCAGCTCGTCGCCGAGACGCCGAACATGTGGATCCACTGCAAGATCAACGCCGAGGGCGGCGAGAACGAGATCCATACGCACCTCGACGAGGACCACTCGTTCATCGTCCTCGAAGGCGAGATGAGCGTCTTCAACGAGAAGGGCGACGAAATGAAGCTCAAGAAATACGAGGGCGTGCTGCTGCCGAAGGGCGCATACTACCGCTATCTCAATACCGGCGACGGCAACCTGGTCGTGCTCCGCATCGGGTCCATCGTGCGCGACAAGCCCAAGCAGGGCCACGCCACGCGCGTGACCCCCACCGGCGAAGAGATCCTCGGCGGCTCGGTAGAGAACAAGAGCCTGCCGCCGATCTACATGGAAAAGTTCTTCGCCGACGAGGCCGGCTGAAAAAACGACCCGCTGTCCCAGCCGCGCAAACTCGGTCGAATAAAAAAGCCCAAGCGATTTCTCGCTCGGGCTTTTTTTTCGTCGGCTGCGTAAAGTCTACTTGACCTTCGGTCGCACCAGCTTGCCAATTGGCTTGCCGACCGGCTGGCCGTCGCGCATCTGGACGTGGCCGCGCACGATCGTCGCGATCGGAGCGCCTTTGCATTTCCATCCGTGCCACGGGCTCGGCTTGTTCTTGCTGTGGAGTTTGTTGACGTCGACGGTCGTCTCTTTGTTCATGTCGACGATCGTGACGTCGCCGTCGGAGCCCAGTCGAATGGCGCCTTTCTGCGGATAGATCTGCCAGACCTTCGCCGGGTTCTCCGACGTGACCTTGGCATAATGGTTGAGCGACATGCGACCTTTATTCACTTCCGTCAGCATAACCGGTACCGCGGTCTCGACGCCGCAGAAGCCCGAGATGCATTCCCAAATCGCCGGCTTGGTCATCTTGCCGTAGATGTCCGAGCCCTTCTCTTCGAGCGTGTGGGGCGAATGGTCGGTCGCGATCATATCGACGTAGCCGTTGAGCAGCCCGTCCCAGAGAACCTCGCCGTGGTCGCGCGTGCGCACAGGCGGGTTCATTTTGAGCAACGGCCCGACCTTCTCCATGTCTTTCGGCTCGCGCAGCAGATAATGCGGGCCGGTCTCGGCTGTGACCCGGAGGCCCTTGGCCTTGGCATCACGCACCATCCACGCCGCCTGCTTGGAGCTCATATGATAGACGTGGAGCTTGGTCTTGAACATCTCTGCGAAGAACAGCGCATGCGCGACCGACTCGGCCTCGCAGATGTCCGGGCGCGACTGCTCCCAGTAAACCGGGTCGTTCTTGCCCTCGGATTTCAATTTATTCGTGTAGTACGCCATGATCTGGCGGTTCTCCGCGTGAATACCGAGCGGCAGGCCGGATTTCGTAATGTTCGCGAACGCTTCCAGGCACATGCCGTCGTCTGGGAAGGGGAGATTGCCGATCGTCTCGCCGAAGAAAATCTTGTAGCCGATAACGCCGGCCTCGGCCATCGGAAGAATGTCGTTGGCGTTCGTCTGCACGACCACGCCGTAAAAAGCGTAGTCGGTGAGGAACTTGCCTTCGGCGATCTTGATCTTCTCCGTTACGGTCTTCGCGTCGGCCGTCGGCGGCTGGACATTCGGCATGTCCATCACCATCGTGACGCCGCCGCAGACGGCGGCCGTCGAGCCGGTCGTGAAGTCCTCCTTATAGCTTATGCCCGGCTCACGGAAGTGGACGTGGCCGTCGATGATGCCGGGGAGGATGTGGTTTCCCTTAGCGTCTATCTCCTCGTTGCCTTTTGGCAGGCTGTCGTCCGTGCCGATGGCGACGAACTTCCCGTCCTTGATCGCGACGCCGCCCTTAAAGGTCTCTTGCGGCGTCACCACTTGTCCGTTTTTAATGACCAGATCCGCGTTCATCTTGTTCCTTTCTCCTCCCGA
>DASWZY010000270.1:0-9139 GCA_036407055.1 Binatia bacterium | reverse complement strand
GTCATCGACTACACGCGCAGCGTCATGGTGTGGAAAAAGGCGCACGCGCCGCGGCGCGATCTGTTTCCCGAGGTCAAGGATGGCAAATAGCGCGCGCGCCCTCGACGGCGTGCGCGTCGTCGCCTTCGAGCAGGTGCTCTCCGGCCCATTCTGCACGTCGATCCTCGGCGACATGGGCGCGGAAGTCGTCAAGGTCGAGCGCCCCGGCGTCGGCGATCTCATCCGCCACTGGGACAAGGCGGTGCGCGGGCTTTCATCCGGCTACGTCTGGCTCAACCGCAACAAGCAGAGTCTCACGGTCGACGTCAAAGACGAGCGCGGCCGGGAGATTCTCTACAAGCTCGTTCGCGAAGCGGATGTTTTCTTCGAGAACTACGCGCCCGGCGTCGCCGCGCGGTCCGGCTTGGGCTACGAAAAATTAAAGTCGCTCAATCCGCGCCTCGTTTACTGCTCGCTTTCCGGCTACGGCCAGGACGGGCCGTATCGCGACGTCAAGGCTTACGACCTCCTGATCCAGGGCGAAGGCGGAATCATCGCGACGACGGGATATCCCGACAAGCCGGCGAAGGCCGGCATCGCCATCGTCGACATCGCCGCCGGCATGTATGCGGCGCTCGGCATCGTCCTCGCGCTCTTCCAGCGCGAGAAAACCGGAGAGGGGCAGATGATCGACATCTCGATGTTCGAATCGATCGTCTCGTGGCTCGGCTATTTTCCGCACCATTACTGGCACCAGGGAGAAGAGCCCGGCCGCGTGGGCATGCGCCACCATTACGTCACGCCGTACGGACCGTATCTCGCGCGCAACGGCAAGTACGTGAATCTGGCCGTCGCGACGCCGAAGGACTGGGAGCTATTCTGCCGCGACGTGATCCAAAAGCCCGGCATCCTCGCCGACGAGCGCTTCGACACCGTCGAGAAGCGAAGAAAAAACCGCGCGATCCTGGAAGAAGAGATCGAAAAGACATTTCTCGAGCGCGACCACACCGAATGGCTGGAGCGCTTGAAGAAAGCGCAGCTGCCGTACGGCGAAGTACGCGGCATCGCCGAAGTGCTGGCGCACCCGCAAGCCGCCGCGCGACGGCTCATTCGCGAAGTCGAATCGCCGGTGGGCAAAGTTCCCGTCGTCGGCAATCCCGTCCGGCTCTCCGCGAGCCCGGCGCGCTACGACGCGATCCCGGAATTGGGCGAGCACACCGAGGCGATTCTCAAGAAGCTCGGCTACGACACGGCCGCGATCGAAAAGCTCCGCAGCGATAAAATAATTTAATTTCAACCTGGATTCCCGCTTTCGCGGGAATGACGGAGGAGCAGTCCGACGTGCGGCGAGATGGTTCTCGCAGGGCGATGCGTCGTGACGAATAGCCAGCGCGTATCTTCTGCCGGGCGTATCACAGCTCTATCGCATCGCCCGAAGAGAAGCATCTGCCCGCATCTTATCACCGTCCCGCGCCGCAGCAGCGTTTGTATTTCTTCCCGCTGCCGCACGGGCACGGATCGTTCCGTCCCGCCTGCGACGGCGGCGGCGCGTCCTCGGCGCGGACGACGTCCATCAATTTTTCGAGCGGCTGGTTCGCCTCCCAGAGCTCGACCATCTTTTGCAGATACGGCCGGCTGTGCAGGAAGAAGCTCTTGTAGCCGGCGCAGAGGTAATTCAGTCCCGCCTCGCCGTCCGGCGTCGCGATGAAGCGATCCTTGGGGCAGCCGCCGTTGCACATCGCGCGCACCTCGCACTCGCGGCAGTAGCGCGGCAGGCTGTCGCGCTTCGCCTCGCCGAAGGCGCGCTGCGCCGGGCTTTCCACCATGTCGCCGAGATGCATCTCGGCGATGTTGCCGACGCGGTACTCCGGCTCGACAAAGTGATCGCAAGAGAAGAAATCGCCGTTGTGCTCGACCACCGGCACGTCGCCGCAGGTCTCGCGGAAGATGCAGAGCGAATGGTCCATGCCGGCGAGCGGCCGCGCCGCCTCGTCGAACATCTGGATCGCGACCTTGCCAACGTCGTTGCGCAGCCATTCGTCGAAGACGGCGATTAAGAATTTCCCGAATGCCTCGGCCGGCGCCGTGCGCGCGCTGACGCCGCCGTTCTCGCGCTCGACGAGCGGCAGAAACTGCAGGAACTCGACGCCGAGTTCTTTGAAGAAGCGGTAGACCTGCGTCGGATGGCGCACGTTCTTGTCGTGCACGACGCAGAGCACGTCGATGTGCACGTCATGCTCCGAGAGCATGCGATAAGCGCGCACGACCTGCTTGTGCGTCGGCTTTTGGCCCTTGTCGACGCGGTACGCGTCGTGCAGCTCGCGCGGCCCGTCGATGCTGAGGCCGACCGCGAAGCGCTCGGCGGCAAAGAAGCGGCACCAGTCTTCGTTCAACAGCGTGCCATTGGTTTGGATGCCGTTGGTGATCTTCTTGCCTTCCGGGCGGTGCTTTTTCTGCAGCGCTGCGATCTTCTGAAAATATTCGAGCCCGAGCGCGGTCGGCTCGCCGCCGTGCCAGGCGAAATTGACCATCGGTCCCGGCGCCGCCTCGATCTGTTGGACGATGTAGCGCTCCAGCACCTCGTCGCTCATGCGGAAGTCGTCGCCCTTCGGGTAGAGAAATTCTTTCTTCAGATAGTAGCAATAATGGCAGTCGAGGTTGCAGATCGCCCCGAGCGGCTTTGTCATCACCTGAAATTCGCGCAGCGCCGTCGTCATATTGTTCTCCGAACCCTACCCTAGCAAAGGGCCATTGGAAGGCCAAGCGCGTCCGTGTTACTTGGAGATGTGAACAGCGGCACGAAAGAATCCGCGCATCGCATCGACACGGGCATCTGGCTCATCGCAGTCTTCAAGCTCGCGAAGGCGCTCGCGCTTATCGCCGCCGGGATCGGCGCGGCGCTGCTCTTGCACCACGACGTGCAAGCGACGCTCCGCCGTTTAACCGGCGCGCTGCTGGTCGGGCGCGAGAGCCGGGTCATCGAGCAGCTGCTGGCCAAAGCCGCATCGATCGATGATCGGGAACTGAAGCTCGCCGAGGCCGGCACCTTCCTCTACGCGGCGCTCTTTTTAACCGAGGGCACGGGCCTCTTGCTGCGCCAACACTGGGCGGAATACCTGACGACCATCATTACCGCCTCGTTCATTCCGTTTGAGATTATCGCGGTCATCAGGCGCTTTGGGCCAGTGAGGGTCGTCGTCGTTTTGATAAACATCGCGGTCGTCTGGTATCTGGTGAGAAAGGTCCAGCGCGACCGCAAGGCAGCATAAAGGAGGCTTTCCATGGCGGACAATGTGCGCATCGGCACCTTCGGCAAGGACGCGGCCTTGCTCGCGGCCGAGCAGCGCGGCTTCTTTCCGGCGGAGAATATCCGGACAGACGTCGACATCGTGACCGATTCGCCGACGCTGCTGCGCAACCTCATTTCCGGCCGCTACGATCTCATCCTCAACAACGCGGATAACGTCATCGCCTGGGCCGAAGGCCAGGGTGCCGATCCGAAGCCGAACGACTTCGTCATCTTCCTAGGCGGCCAGCAGGGCTTGAAGCAGAAGCTGGTCGTACTTTCCCAAGTGAAAGAGTTCGGCGGCCTCAAAGGCAAAGTCCTCGCCGTCGACGCGCCGACGACGGGCTTCGCGATCGTAATGATCGCCATGCTGAAGCAGCACGGCTTAGAGCAGGGCCGCGACTATACGCTCAAGATGTTCGGCAACACGACCAAGCGCGCCGACGCCCTCGAGCGCGGCGAGGCGTGGGCTGGGATGCTGAACCTCGCCGACGACGAGATCGCGAAGCGCGGACTCAAAGTTCTCGCGCGCGCGGAGGATTACGTGAAGCATTACGCGCGCGGGCTTGGCGCCACGCGGCGCGAATGGGCGAATGCGAATGAAGCATTGCTTATACGCTTCATCCGCGCGATGGTGCGCGCGACCGACTGGACGCTGGAAGCGAAGAATAAAGACGATGCGATCGCGCTGCTGTTGGCGGAAAACAAAAACAATCCCGCGCGCGCCGAGGAAGCCTACGAGGAGAGCGTCAGCCCGCGCTTCGGCCTCATGCCGCGCGCGCGCATCGACATGGAAGGCATTCGCTCAGTGCTCGAGCTCCGCGCGGCCGCCGGTCTCATGAAGCCGCCGGTCCCCAAAGCGGAGAAATATGTCGACGCGCGCTATTACGAGAAAGCGCTCGCGACGGTCTAGCGATCAAATATCAGCGCGCAGGCGCCGCATGTACCACGTGGGGACGCCGATGACATTTTCCTCGCCGATGACGGCGAAGCCGAACTTCTCGTAGAAATCCACATTGCCCGCCCTGTCGGTTTCGAGGTAGCCCTCGATCTTTTCGCCGTCGAGGTGCTCGACATAGCGGTTCATCAGCGCGCGCCCGACGCCGCGCCGCTGATATGCAGGTATGACGCCTATCGGCCCCAGATGACAGTGCGGCTCCTCCGGATCGAGACGCGCCCAGCGCGCGAACCACTCCATCACGCGCGGCACCGCGTCTTCGAGCGGCCGCAACTCCGCGGCGGCGAACGCCGGTAGCGCCTCCGGCGGCGGCAAGCACTGCGGCGAGGTATTGAAATGCATGTACCCGATGACTTCGCCGCCGTCGAGCGCGACGAACGCGGAGCCGGTGAACATGTGCCTGACTCCGACGCGAAAGAAAAAACGGCTGCGGTCCAGCCGCTCGGGACCGAACGCCGAGAGGTGCAGCGGATTGGTGACGAACGCCGCCGCGAGCGCCTCGACAGTCGCGTCGAGCCGCTTCGGCGAATAGGATTCGACGACGATCATGATCATTAACCTACTGCAACGACGCGCGACTTCAAGTGACCTCTTCCAAAAGCCGGCTCGTGCTTTAAACTGATCGCATGAAATACGAAGTGCGGAAATCCGAGGAGCGCGACGGCGCGTACGCCGCCGTCGCCGTGAGCGAAGGCGACGAGCGCGCGGAAACTCCCTGCGCGGTGTCCATCGGCGCCGAGGCGCAGCAGCGCGCGCAGGACTATGCCGAGTGGCAGAACAGCCAATTGGCCGTGACGGGAGAGCAGCTCCTGCGCCGCTGATCCGCGTCTCGTGGTTGTCATCATCTTGGGCGTAGCGGGCGCCGGCAAGACGACCGTCGGCGCGCTGCTCGCGCGCGAGCTCGGCTGGAGATTTCACGACGCCGATACGCTCCATCCCGCCGCGAACGTGGATAAGATGCGCCGCGGCGAGCCGCTAGGCGACGCCGACCGCGCGCCGTGGCTGGCGGCCGTGCGCGCGATTATCGAGAATGCCCTCGCGCGCGGTGAGCACGCGGTCGTCGCCTGCTCGGCGCTGAAGGAATCTTATCGCGCCATCCTGCGCGCCGGCCCCGGCGTGCTTTTCGTTTATCTGAAAATCGATCCGGCGCTCGCGAAGGAGCGCCTCGCGCGCCGCACGGGCCACTTCATGAACCCGATCCTCATGCAAAGCCAGTTCGATGCGCTGGAAGAGCCCCCGTCGGCGCTGGTGGTCGACGCATCCGCGCCGCCGGCCGCAATAATTAAAACGATCAGAGACAGTTTGAAGATTTAGGTCCGGCCGCGCGAGAAGCGTTTTAGAGCGCTTTCGTGGATGATGTCGTCGAAACGGTCGAGGAGCCTCTCCGGCGTCGTTTCGACGATGAGGAGCGCGCGGTGCTTCGGCTTTAAAAAGCCTTCCGCCACCGCGTGATCGAGAAAATTCACGATGCCTTCGTAGTAGCCGCCGACGCTCAGCATGCCGCACGGCTTTTCGTGCAGGCTCAGCTGCGCCCAGCTCAGCACCTCGAAGAATTCCTCCAGCGTGCCGATGCCGCCGGGCAGCGCCATGAAGCCGTCGGCCAGCTCGGCCATGACCGCTTTGCGCTCGTGCATCGATTGTACGACGCGCAGCTCGGTAAGCCCGCGGTGTGCGAGCTCCTTATTTACGAGGAATTCCGGGATCACCCCGACGGCCTTCCCGCGCTGCTCCAGGACCGCGTCGGCCACGACCGACATGAGACCGATGTTGCCGCCGCCGTACACGAGCCCGTAGCCGCGCTCGACGAGCAGGCGGCCGAGCTCACGCGCGGCGTCCGCGTATTCCGGCCGCACGCCCGGCGCGGAGCCGGTGAAAATGCAGATTCGTTTAATGTCGGGCATGTTTTACGATTTTCGACTCTGCGAACGTGATGCTGCGCCTTCGCCCTGTTGAAGATGAAACTTGTGCAGAAATCGATGGAAGATCGGTGCGAAAATAATGCCCGCCGCGACGAGGGCGACAAGACCCGAGTAAAGCGCGTAACCCGACGCGAAGAGCTTTCCCGCGACCGTCTTGACCGGATCGACCGGCCCCATGCCGCCGAGAATCATCGAGGCGTTCAGCAGCGCGTCGATCCAGGGAAGGTGTTCCAGAAAATGATAACCGAGAATGCCGATCGACAGCGAACCGGCGATGAGGCCAAAAGAGGCGCCCGCATGGCGGACGAAGCGCCGGAGAAACTTCGCGCGCGACAAAAGGTGCTCGGTGCGGCTCTCGTACATAACGAACGATACTACTTCAGCATCACACCTTCCGCCATACGCTCGCGAGCCAAGGCTGCTGGTCGCGAGAAAATCAAAACGAAGTACCAAGGCTTGTATTCATCTAGCTACTTTAAGGATTTCCGCTCGTCGCCGGTAAATTTCAAGCAAGAGGAGTTTTGCCAGTCTATCGCGGTATTCTTCTTGATACGCTGTCGTCTCATCATTTCCTTGCCAATTTTCCGATGTTTTCAACGGCAATGCCGCCCAGCCCTGAATGCTCTTTGTCTCGACGAGCAGTTTTACGCTGATGGACTCGTTTCTTCCTATTGCGCGAAGATCAAAGGATACTTCATCGACGCTCTTACAAACGGAGGGGATGATGCCGAAGGTACCGACCATGAGCATCGGTTCAAAGCACTGAAAGCCGTCTTGCATGGGCCTGGAGATTCGCCGCACGCTGTAGGAGGACATGATTAGATCCGGCTGGCCGGAGACGTTTTCTAAATATCCGACTTGCTTAAATGCCTTTAGTCTCGTCAGCTTTGGAATTATATCTTCTAATCGATAAAGGTCGGGCAGATAAACTTCATGGGCGGACCACTCGATTCCAAGCACAACTTCTTTAAGTGGTCTCGCACTTAGCGCCTCTGTTTCGTCCGTGCTGAGTGGACGAGGAAGCTGCACGGCCGAACAGCTGCTCACGAACAGTAGCAGCATCACGGACCACGCGTAGATTTTTCTGTTCATTCAGTCCGTCATCCGTTCTTCCGCCATACGCTCGCGAGCCAAGGCTGCTGATCGCGCGGCAGGCCGGTCGGCCGGTAATAATGCTCCAGCTCGAGGAATCCGGCATCGGTCATATAGCGCCGCCAGGTTTCGAGATCGTGATAAGCGCCGTAGCGCTCGCCCTGCCACCCTTCCTCGTTGTCGCCGCGCGGATTGGAGCTGAAGAGCACGCCGCGCGGCTTGAGCGCCGCCTGCAATTCACTCAATACGCGCGGCAGCTCGGCGCTCGGCACGTGAAACAGCGCAGCGTTGGCGAAGACGCCGTCGAATTTCTCGCGCGGCAGATCGAGTTTTAAAAAATCCTGTTCCCAGACCTCGCAGCCGCTGTTGGCGCGCGCCATTTCCGCCAGGCGCGCCGAGCCTTCGAGACCGATCGCGGTGTGCCCGCGCCGCGTGAAATCCTTGAGATCGCGCCCCGGCCCGCACCCCAAATCGAGGATCGTAAACGGCGGCGCCGCCTCGATATGCCTGAGCAACGCCTCGATATTCTGGCTGACGTCGTGATCTTTCGTGCCGCGCCAGAACTCTTCGGCATGATCGTCGTAAAAGCCGAGCGTGACGCCGGAGATTTTACGCGGATCTTCGGCACGCTTCATTCCTCGAAGCATAGCCTGTTTTCCGCGCGCGCGAAAACGCCAATTTTATACTCCGGCGCTGTCAAGCAGCGTCCCGCAGTGCGTACAGAAGCGGATCTTGTAGTTGCGGTATTTGTAGCCGCCGAGCGTCTTGCTGCAGGCGCGACAGGGCGTCCCTATGAGGCGGTTTCGCTTGAGGCCCGGAGCGCCGCACGACGGACAGTACGCGTCCAATCCGTCCGCGCTCCGCCCGCAGGCCGGACATACGAGGCCCGGCAGAGTGAAGAAGACGATCAGGCTCAGCGCGACGAGCGCGACGCCGGGATAGGCGAGCCAAGGGAACACCGCGTCTGAGACAAGCAGCGATAGGCCGGAGATTAAAAGGCCGGTTATAGCGATGGCGACGAAGCGACCGCGATGGCTGCGGTAGCGCGATGCCGCGGGCTTGAACGCTTCCGCCGCACCGCCCGTAGGAGTCGCCGGCGGTTCCTGCGGCGCCGCGGGCTTGAAGAGCGCTTCGGTAGCAGCCGGCGGCGTTTCGCCCGGCATTTGCGGTCGCGTCGCGCGGCCGAGGCGAACCGTGAAACTAAACGATTTGTTGAATTTCATGGAGGTCCCTCAAGCCAGCGCGGCGATAAACGCGCAGGCGCGCGCCGCGAGGTCGCGCAAGATTCGCTTCCATGCCGCCGTCGGAATGTCCGGATTCCAGGCACTCGCTTTGATCCACTCGGCGCCAAAGTCCGCATCGGGCGCGAATCCTTCACGGCCGCCGAGCGCGACCGCGCCGTTGCCGACGCGGAAGCGGATCGTATGCGTCCCCTGCGCGAGCGCGAAGACTCCGCCGCCTAGTATCCGCGCCGCGAATAAACGGTAGTAGACGCCGAACTCAACGCCGGGCAGCTCGCGAACCGTCTCGCCTAACCGCTCGCCCAGGTCTGGGTGCGTCATCAATTCGCCGATCGGAACTTCGGCGACCGGCCGAAAGCGCCGCGCCTTCTCGAGCCATTCGCCGGTGAGACCGCGCACGATGTGTTCGAGAACGGCGATCAGCTCGGCGTCGGCTTGAGTCATGCGGCGGCGAAGGTCCGCTCAGTTCTTCGCCTGACCCGCCGCCTGCAGTGCCCGCGCGGTGAAATTTTTCACGAACTCCTTCGCGAGGTTTTTCTGCAGCTCGACGCGGATGTCGGTGATGAGGTTGCGCAGCGCGCTCTCGGAATAGCGGCTGGACGCGATGCCGTGGCTCGCCGTTTCCGCCGCGGTGCTGAGGACGATGCGGTTTTGCTTGACGTCG
>DASWZY010000269.1:0-5834 GCA_036407055.1 Binatia bacterium | reverse complement strand
ATACCGGAGGTGTATCAACTCACAAAAGGGCTGCGGCTTCTTTATCGAGAAACCACGACAATCTGCCGTTCGCCGGCGCTACGCGCGCGGCGGGAACATCGGCACCGTCACGCAGCGTCTCTTTAACCACAGCGGCTTTCGATTTCCCCGCGACGAGAAAGGCGACTTCGGCGGCGGAGTTCAACATTGGCAGCGTGAATGTGATGCGGTCGGTCTTGAGCTTCTCGACATATACCGCAGTCACGAGCCGGTCTCTTTCTTCGAGCGCGGGGCTGCCGGGAAAAAGCGACGCCGTATGCCCCTCCTCGCCGATGCCGAGGAGAATGAGGTCGAAGCGGGGAAACGTGTCCGGCGACGATGAAAAAAAATCCCGCAGGACGGCCTCGTACGCCGCGGCGGCTTTTTCGGTTCCGCGCTCGGTCTCGATACGGTGAATGTTCGCCGTAGGCACCGGCACGCGCGCGAGCAGCGCCTCATAGGCCATGCGATAGTTGCTGTCGGCATGGTCAGCCGGCACGCAGCGCTCGTCGCCCCAGAAAAAATGCACGCGGTCCCACGCGATTCGCGAGCGGAATTCGCCGCCGGCGAGCTCCGTGTAGAGCGCGCGCGGGGTATTGCCGCCCGAGAGCGCGACCGCGAAGCGTCCCGCGCGCGCAATCGCCTCGTCCGCCGCGCGCATCCATTCGACCGCGGCCCTGCGGGCGAGATCGCCGATATCGGCGCAGACGATCTCCTCGCGCCGCGCCGTCATGAGCGATCCTGCGCGTGGGCGCCGTAATATGCCGCGCCGCGCAGCGCCGTCTCCTCGTTGAGGATAACCTGGACCGGGATGCGCGCCAGCAGCTCGGCGTAGCGGCCCTTGCCGACAAACGCCTTCATGAACGTCCCGTCAAGGAGCTTTTTGAGAATCTTCGGCGCGATGCCGCCGCCGACGCACACGCCGCCGAGCGCCTTGGCTCTGAGCGCGAGGTTGCCCGCCTCGGCGCCGTAAGACGATGCGAAGATATCGAGAGCCTGAACGCAAATCTCCGCCTCGCCCGCGAGCGCCGCGAGCGAAATCACCGCCGTCGGATCCTGCTTCGCGAGCCGGTCAGGGAGCCACGCGGGCACCTCGTAGCTCCCCGAGTCCTTGAGAAAATTATAGATGTTGAAAATCCCCGGACCGGAGACCACCCGCTCATAGCTGACGTGGCCGAAGCGCGCCGCGAGATATGAAAGCAGCTCGATGTGCTGCGGCGTGTGCGGCGCGTAGTCGGCGTGGCCGCCTTCGGAAGCGAGCACGCGATAGGCGCCGGCGGCGGGATAGAGAATCGCCTCGCCGAGACCTGTGCCGGCGGCGATCAGGCCCATATTCGCGCGCGGGTCGCAGCTGCCGACGTTCAGCACACTGAATTCGGAGCTATTGAGCGTGCCGGCGCCGTAGCCGGTCGCCTCGAGGTCGTTCAGCAGCGCGACGGAGTCCACTCCGAGCTGCCGTGCAAGTGTGCGGCCGTCGACAAACCATGGCAGGTTCGGCGTTTTGACGGTGTCGTCGATGACGGGTCCGGCGACGCCGAAGCACGCGGCGGTCAGCGCCGCCGGGTACGCCGCGGTAAAGTCGGTGAGGACGGCTTCGAGCGACGGATAATCTTTGCTGGGAAAAATTTTCTTCGCGCGTTGGACGAGCTTCCCGGTTTCGAGGGTAAAGAGCGCGATGCGCGTCTTCGTTCCCCCGATGTCGCCCGCTAGGATCATAGTTTCAGGTTTCAGGTTTCGAGTTTCAAGTAAAGAGCTTTATGAGGTGAATTCCGAAACGTGCTTTCTCATAGATCTGTCGTTCTCGAAGTTCGGTCTTCCGTTACTTGAAACCTGAAACTTGAAACTAGAAACGTCGGTTACAATTTCCGCCAGTGGTGGCCGTCTTTTTCGATGAAGGCGTCCGCCTCTTTCGGCCCCCAGGTTCCCGCCGGATAGAGGGGAATGAAATCGCTGCGCGTCTTATGCCACGCGTCGATGACCGGCGTGAGAAGGCTCCACGCGAGCTCGACCCAATCCTGGCGCGTAAACAGGGTCGAGTCGCCGCGCAGCGCATCGAGCAGCAGCGTCTCGTAGGCCTCAGGCGGCGCAGCGCCGAAGGCGACTTCGTAATCGAAGTCTAGGCTGAGCGAGTTGACGCAGACCTCCGGTCCCGGCGGCTTAACCTCGAATGTAAGGGAAACGCCTTCGTCGGGCTGGATGCGCATGACCAGCACGTTGGAGCCGAGGCCGTCGACCGCCGCGCACGATTGGAAAAACGACAGAGGCGGCTTCTTGAAATGGATCGCGATCTCGGTCACGCGCTTTTCGAGCCGCTTGCCCGAGCGGAGGTAAAAGGGCACGCCCTGCCAGCGCCAGTTGTCGATCCACAGTTTAAGCGCGGCATAGGTCTCCGTCGTCGACCCCGCGTCGACGCCTCCCTCCTGGCGGTAGCCCGGCACGGGCTTGCCGTTGATCTCACCGGGGCCGTACTGACCGCGCACGGCCTCCTCGGGCGTTATCGGCCGGATCGCGTGCAGCACTTTCGCCTTCTCGTCGTGCACCGCGCCGGCGGCGAAGAACGCCGGCGGCTCCATCGCTGTCATGCATACGAGCTGCAAGAGATGATTCTGGAACATGTCGCGCAGCGCGCCCGCCTGCTCGTAGTATCCGCCGCGGCTCTCGACGCCGACGGTCTCGGCCGCGGTGATCTGCACGTAGTCAACGTAGCGCCGATTCCAGATCGGCTCGAAGACGGCGTTGCCGAAGCGGAAGACGAGAATGTTCTGCACCGTCTCTTTTCCGAGATAATGATCGATGCGGTAGATCTGGCTCTCGTCGAAGAACTCGTGCAGCTCGCGGTTCAGCTGCCGCGCGGTCTCGAGATCGGTGCCGAACGGCTTCTCAACCACGAGCCGCGTCCAGCCGCCGGTTTCCTGATGGCGGCCGGCGAGGCCGGAAATCGCGATCTGCCGCGCGACCGGCGCGTACTGGTCGGGCGGGATCGCGAGGTAAAGGACCCGCTTGCCTTCGGTGCGGTGCTCGCGCTCGAGCTTGTACAAGCGGTCTTTCAATCGTAGATAGCTCTCCGGCTCGCGATAGTTGGCGGGGATATAATGCAACAACTCGGCGAAACGAGACCATTCGATATCGTTTCCGATGCCGCCGCGAGAGAAGCCCTCGACGGCCTCGCGCATCTGGCGGCGGAAGTCGTCGTCGCTCACCGCCGAGCGGGCGCTGCCGACGATGAGGAGCCCCTCCGGCAGACGCCGGTTCAAATGGAGATGATACAGCGCCGGGATGAGCTTGCGCTTGTTGAGGTCGCCGGTCGCGCCGAAGATCACCAGCGCGCTGCGCTCCGGGTGCGCCGCCGCGGGAGCGGAGTCGCGCAGGGATTCCATCGTCGCTTCCACCGTCAGTCCTTCTTGATGGCGTGCCCGCCGAACTCGTGACGCATCATCGCGAGCAGCTTGTCGCTGAACGAATCCGAGTCGCGCGAGCGCAGCCGCTCGAGCAGGGAGAGCGTGATGACGGGCGCGGGCACGTCGAGGTCGACCGCCTCGGAAGCCGTCCAGCGTCCTTCGCCGGAGTCGTCGACATACGGCTTGATGCCCGTGAGCGCCGGGTTGTCCTTGAGGCCGTCGGCGATCAGATCGAGCAGCCACGAGCGCACAACGCTGCCGGTGCGCCAGATCTCCGAGACCTGGTGCAGGTCGACGTTGAATTCTTTTTTCCGCTGTATGATCGCGAATCCTTCGGCGTACGCCTGCATCATGCCGTACTCGATGCCGTTGTGGATCATCTTGACGAAGTGGCCCGCGCCGCTCGGCCCGACGTGGCCCCATCCTTTGTCGTGTGCCGGCGCAAGCGTTTGAAAAATCGGCGTAAGCCGCTCGACGGGCGCGCGCGCGCCGCCGATCATCAGGCTGTAGCCTTCCTTCAGACCCCAGATACCGCCGCTCGTGCCGCAGTCGATGTAGTCGACGCCCGACGCCTTGAGGTCGTCGGCGCGGCGCATCGTGTCTTTATAATTGCTGTTGCCGCCGTCGATGACGACATCGCCGCTTTGGATCGAGCCTTTGAGCGCGGCGATCGTTTCGTCCACGGGCTTGCCCGACGGCACCATGAGCCAGACCGAGCGCGGCGCGCGAAGCGCCGCGATGAAATCGGCGAGCGAGTCGACGCCCATGGCGCCGAAGCCCGCGACCCGTTGGACCGCCTCGCGGCTCCGGTCGTACGCCACCACCTTGTGGCCGCCGCGGACGAGCCGCTCGGTCATGTTGGCGCCCATTCGACCGAGGCCGATCATGCCGAGTTCCATAGGATTCTCCTTCGATCAAGCACGGACGATATCGAGCACTTGCTTGAGGCCGCTTTCGGTTTCGCGGCCGAGATTGATCCTGAGCACGCGGCGCCGGCGCTGCTTGAGCGCGGTGAAGTCGCCGAGCGCCTGCGCGCGGATGAGCGCGCCGAATGTGTAATCGGTCTCGGGCACGGGCAGATCCTCCGCCGGCTCGTCGACGAGCTGTAGCACGAGGATGGAGTTAGGTCCGCCCTTGTGCAGCTGCCCGGTCGAATGGAGGAAGCGCGGGCCGTAGCCGCGCGTCGACGCAAGCCGCATGCGGTCGCGCAGTGCATTCGAGAGGGCCGTCAGTGCCTCGGTATTGCGCGCGCTGGGATTTAAATAAGCCTGGACCGAGACGTAATCGCGCTCTTTTTTCTTTCCCAGCCACGACGCGATCGCCTGGCGCAGCGCGGCGGCGCTCTCGACCGAAACCTCGTCTTTAGGCTTCGCCCCCTTTTCGCCGCCGTCCTTTTTCGCCATCGCCTGTTTGGCGAGATCCTTCGCGAGCTGCACATCGGGCTGATTGAACGGATGAATGCCGATCGCGGCGCCTGCGGCCGCGACAGCCGTCTCCCAGCGGAAAAACTCCTGGCCGATGTCGACCTTCCGCCCGACGTCGATGCGCGCGACGGGATGGCCGGCGTGCTCCAGCGCCTTTACCTTGGCGTCGAGATCCTTATCGTCGCCGTCCATTCTCAGATAAACGAAAAAACGGTCGCCGTCGTATTTCTCCGGCGCGGCCGGCGACTCGCCGGCGACCGGGACGATGCCCTTGTTGTCCTTGCCGGTGCTTTCGGCGATCAGCTGCTCGACCCAGGTGGGAAACGCCGCGAGCGACGGCGACGCGATGAACGTCACTTTATCGCGCTTGGCGAGCGTGAGCTCGCCTAGCGCCGCGCCGAGCGCGAGCGCGGGATTGTCCGCGCCGTTCGTCGTTGCCCTGGCCATGCGCCGCGCGCTTTCGAGCACGGCGGCGATGTCGACGCCGATCAGCGCCGCAGGAACCAGCCCGAAAACCGTGAGCGCGGAGTAGCGCCCGCCGACATCGGCCGTCGCCTGGAAGACGGCGCGGAATTTTCTCTCGTGCGCGAGTTTTTCCAGCGGCGTTCCCGGGTCGGTGATCGCCGCGAAATTCTCCCCCGGCGCCGCTTTGGCCTCGCCGACCTTCTTCCAGAAATAATAAAAAAACGAATTGGGCTCCATCGTCGTGCCCGATTTGCTCGACACGAGAAACAGCGTGCGCGCGGCGTCGATGCTGCCTTCGACCGCGCGTATCGCCGCAGGATGCGTGCTGTCGAGGACGATCAATTCGGGATAACCCGCCGCGTTGCCGAAGGTGCGCTGGAATACCTCGGGCGCGAGGCTCGACCCGCCCATGCCGAGCACCACGACATGGCGAAAGCCGTCGGCCTTCACCTTGTCGGCGAACGCGCGGATCTCCGGCACGCGCTCTTTCATTGTCTCCGGCAGGTCGAGCCAGCCGAGGCGATCGGCA
>DASWZY010000268.1:0-12966 GCA_036407055.1 Binatia bacterium | reverse complement strand
GCGCTGGTCTGCCTGGACAACGGCAAGCTTCGGTATCTCAATTTCGAGGATCTCATCGACCCCTCCACGGGCCGGACCAAAATCCGGCTGGTGGACGTGACGAAGCCGTCGTACAGGATCGCGCGCGAATACATGATCCGGCTCGAGCGCGAGGACTTCGACGACGGCGAGCGGCTCGCGGCCCTGGCGCGGGCCGCGGCGAACGGCGCCGGCGTATCCGGCCCGGAAGAGTTTAAAAGAAGATTCGGCTATCTCGTGACGGAAATTCGAGGAGGTATTTGACATGGCTATGCGTGTGGGCATCAACGGCTTCGGGCGGATCGGCAGGCTATGCTTCCGCGCCATGCTGCAGCGCCACAGAGAAGACCTTGCCGTCGTCGCCGTCAACGACATGGCCGACCCGGAAACCAACGCCCACTTACTGCAATACGACACGAATTACGGGCAGTTTCCCGAAAAGATCGAAGCCGGCGAGGGAAAGATCCGCGTCAACGGCTTCGAGATGAGCGTTTTCTCGCAGAAAGATCCCGCGCGCCTGCCGTGGAAAAATCTCGGCGTCGATCTCGTCATCGAATCGACCGGCGTTTTCACCGACGGCCATCAGGTGCGCGCGCACCTCGAGGCCGGCGCGAAGAAGGCGATTATCACGGCGCCCGCGAAGAACGAGGACGTCACCCTCGTTCTCGGCGTGAACGATTCGCAGTACGAGCCGAAGAAGCACCACATCGTCTCGAACGCGTCGTGCACGACGAACTGCCTCGCGCCGGTCGCCAAGACGCTGCACGAGGTGTTCGGGATCGAGCGCGGCCTGATGACGACGACGCACGCCTATACCAATGACCAGCGGATTCTCGACTTGATGCACAAAGATCTCCGGCGCGCGCGCGCCGCCGCGATGAACATTGTCCCGACCTCGACCGGCGCGGCCAAAGCGATCGGGCTCGTCATACCCGAGCTCAACGGCAAGCTTCACGGCCTGTCGCTGCGCGTGCCGACTTCCACGGTGTCGATCGTCGATCTGGTCGTCGACCTCAAGAAATCGGTGAGCGACAAAGAGGTGAACGCGGCGCTCAAGAACGCCGCCGATAATCAGCTCAAGGGCATCATGGAATACTGCGAAAAGCCGCTCGTCTCCAGCGACTTTCGCGGCAATCCGGCCTCGTCGATCGTCGACGCGCTCTCCACGACCGTCCTCGACGGGAAAATGGCGAAGGTGCTCGCCTGGTATGATAACGAATGGGGCTACAGCTGCAGAGTCGCAGACCTTGCCGCCTTCATGGCCAAGGCCGCCTGAACAACGGAAGGAGGAGCGGATGACAGCCAGAGACATCATGACGAGGAAAGTGATCACCGTCGACGCGGACACGCCGGTCCAGGAGCTGGCGCAGCGCCTCCTGGTAAACGGCGTCAGCGGCGTGCCAGTCGTCGACCGGAGCGGCAAAATCCTCGGAGTCGTTTCCGAAGCCGATCTCCTCGCGAAGCAAGGCAAGCTCGCGAGAGACATCATGAGCGCGAAGATCTTTACCGTGCGCGAAGACGCCTCGGTCGAGGACATCGCAGCGCTGATGAATGCCGAGAAAATCAAGCGCGTGCTCGTCGTCGGCGAGAAGGAGCTCGCGGGTATCGTCAGCCGCGCGGACATCGTCCGCGCGATCGCACTCGGCGACTATGTGCCGCTGCGGACGCCGGTGTACGATTTATAAACGGAGAAACGACGGATAGCGCGTCAGAGGGATAGCTCTTTCCTCATGCGCTCGTATTGTTCGCGGTCGATCTCGCCCCGGGCGTAGCGCTGCTTGAGGATCGCGAGCGCGTCGGCGCTTTTGCGGTCGCGCCCCAGCGAGAGTATCAGGCGCACGACGAGTGTCACGCCGCCAATCAGAATCCCCCAGAAGAGAATCATCGCGATCAGCAGCACGAGCATGCCCCACTTGCCCGACCAGGCGAGGTGCCATTCCCATGGACGCCGCTCCGGGCCGGGCCACCACTGCATCCACAAGTCGATCAAGGGAAAAAGCCGCGTCACGGGTTGAATATACGAAAATGGCGCCGGTAATGGTAGAGGCCGGCAAAACGCGCGCGACGCGCAAAAAAAAGACGGAGAGGCAAAAGCCGCTCCGTCTTCGATGCCGACAGGTTTCCTGGATTACAGAGTAAGCGAAAATTAATAGACGTCGACTCCTGCGCCCAACGGGGCGACGCCGGCCCCGACACCGTGGCCGCCAACATCCACGCCGGCTGAAATACAGCCGTTCAGCGACAGAAGACCTGCGATAATCGACGCGATCACAACGTATTTGACGCGTTTCATTGTTCTTCACCCCCTGGAATATTTTCGCCCGACGGCATTCCATATCAATGCCGGTGAACACCTGAGCAGCGCTATCGGCATGAGAGGGTGTCTTCTATCGACCTAATGCTATCGTCGCAACTTAGTTACTTCTCCGCGAAGCAGTAGAACAGCCCGTCGCCGCCCGAGGAGATTAAATCTTCCTGCCCGCAGCCGCGCGAGGTGTGCGCCGAGTTCCACGAAAGCCCGCTCGTTGGCGTGAGTCCGTGCCGATCGAAATGGCCGAGCTGAGCTTTCCCCGGAAGCTTGGTGGAATTCCCGGCGGTCCAGTCGCGGCACGTCATATCCTCGCCCGGCGGATAATGCGTGCCGTCGTAATGCGAGCCGGTAAGAATGTCGTGCTTGTTCGGCTTATCGCCGTGGCCGTTGACGCGCTGGCCTTTTTCATCGAGCGCAGTTTCGTGCCTGATGTTATTCTTGTCTGAAATATTGTTCTCATCCGCGTGGAGGTTGGCCAAATTGTCCGCGACCTTCTCCCCCTTCGCGTTGTACCACGGTCCCTTGCCGATGCGGTCGCGCGCGTTCACGGCGGGTTTGCCGTCGACGCCGCCGGTGCTGAGGTAGGCATGCCAGGTCCGGTCGCCGGCGCCGGCGGCAGCGGCGAGCTTCTGACAGTGCGCGTCGGCGCCGGCCAGACCGCCGAGATTGGCGCCGTTGCCGCTGCCGACGCTCGTCACGAAAAAGCTCATCTGCGCTTTCTCCTGCGCGGAGACCACATCGATGGAGCCAATCACGAGGATCGTTGTCGCGAGCGATATCAGCAAAAATCTCATTATCCCATCCTCCTCCGCGAACGATTTGAGGTGGATATATTCGAACGAAAGTGCCTGCGCAAGTTTGCCTTGCGGCCGTCCGCCGAGAGAATTCTTCTCATCGAATGTTAAGCGAAAGCAGTGAGGGTCATCCCGTGATTTGCAGGTTCGAGCCTGCGCGGTAACGAAAAACCCTTCAAGGCTTTAGTTGTAGAGTATTTTTACCCGCGACCCGGCCGTTGAGCTAGAAATGGACGGAGGGGAATCGTTTTCGATTATGTCTTCGATAGCGAGGCTCGCCAGTAAGTACGCGAGATGCTTGTCTTTACAGACTTCGAGCGCCGCGCCGCTCACGGCGGCAATCAGATCGCCGAGAGTCGTATTCAGTTTATGTTTTCCGCCGTTCTTCATCGCTCCTCCTCTGCGCGTCGATGCTCTCGGCCAGAGGATGAGCAATGTTCGTGCCGCCGTGATGGCGGATCAACGCGCGTTTATTCCACGGTGAAGCGGAAGGCACGCTCTTTCACGCCGGCGACGTCTCGTACGATAACCTCAACGCCTCGCATGTTGGCGCGCGGAAACACGACCGTCATTTCGCGGTGCCGCCCGTCGCCCTTGTTCTCCACGGTCGTCGGCGCATACGTTTTTTCGCCGGCGCGGAGGAGAACGGACGATCTGAGATCATACTTATCGAGGTTGGCCGAGGAGGTATCGAGTGTGATTTCGAATCTAAGCTGATCGGGCGGATCGGGGTTGCGATGCGTGACCTTGACTGTGACGCCGCCGGAAGACTGCGTTGAAGTCGAAATCGACGATGCCGCGCCGTTGGCGACGGCGGCCGTCAAAATAACGGCGACGATTGCAATCGGAAGCGATTCGAAACGAACCATCAATGATGTCCTCCTTGCTTCCACTTGTTTCTGCTCAGCCGATCGAGACGCCGAGCAGCGCGCCGACGCCGTACGTGATAGCAGACGCAAATAAACCGATGGCGAGCATTCTGAATCCGCTCGCGAACGGTCCGCGCGCGGTGAACAGCGACAGGACGGCGCCGATGCCGAAGAGCGCGAGCGAGCTTGCGCCGGCGCTCGCGACGAGCGCGCTCTTGCCGTCGATGAAGAAGAACGGCGCCACCGGAACGATGGCGCCGGCGACAAAGGCGAGAAACGAGCTGAATGCCGCCGCCCATGGCGAGCCGAGCTCCGACGGGTCGAGCCCGAGCTCTTCGCGCGCCAAAGCGTCGAGCGCCGTCTCCGGCCTCGCAATCATCCGGCGCGCGAGATCCGCCGCGTCTGCCTTGGGAATGCCCTTGGCCTGATATAAGAGCGCCAGCTCCTCCTCTTCTTCTTTTGGGTCGGCTATGAGCTCCTCTTTCTCGAGCGCGATCTGCTTCTCGAATAGCTCCCTTTGCGCCGACATGGAGACGAATTCGCCCGCGGCCATCGAAAACGCACCCGCAAGCAGTCCGGCGATCCCGGCGAGCAGAATGTAGGCGGAGCTCGCGACGGCGCCCGCGAAGCCCATTACCAGGCTGAAGTTCGAGACCAGGCCATCGTTGACGCCGAAAACCGCGGCGCGGAGCGTGCCGCCGCGGCCCGTGCGGTGCCACGCTTCGCGATGCATAATCGCCTGCGCGCCGGTACCGCGCTGTAAATTCTCGAGCGTCTGGCGATGCGCCTTTTCCTCTTCCGGCAGGCCCACCGCCTCCGGCTGCCCGGCATATCGGTTCTCGTCGCGGCTTTCGATGCCGCTCACGATCGGGAGCACGCGCTCGGTGCCGAACAGCCGCGCGAAGAAGCCCAGCATCTTAATGCGCGCGCTCGTGGCGTAATCCGGCACGGACGCGCCGGACGATTTCAAAAGCCCCGCCCAGCGCTTGGCGTGGCGCTCTTCGGCACGCGCAAGCTGCTCGAAGACCGCGGCGCGCCTACCGTCCTTCTCGACCGACGCCAGCATTCGATAAAGCGCGATGCCGTCCATTTCCGCCAGGTAATTGTTCCTGTACCGCGTTACCTTGTCGGCTGACGTTTGACTTTCCTGCATTTCGCCGCACCCCTGAAAGATCGTCCTACAATTCTCGCATATCCCGGCGACCGGCTGTAGGGGATTCCCTCAGAAATGTAGGGGTTTCCCCACAAACCGGTCACATCGTGTTAATGGAAAAGATGGCTTCAGGCGAGAAAATAGCAAGAATTACAAGCTTTTTTCGGACAGATAGACCTCTGCTCAGCGCTTGCGCCAGGTATACTTTTTGCGAATCTCTCCTTATTGAAAGGAGGAATGGTGAACCCGACAACTCTTAAACGATACGAACAAACGCTCCTGAAGCGCAGGCACGAGATCCTGCCTGTGTTACAGCACCTTGCATCCGAGAGTCGCAGCGCGTCGCGCGCCGCCGTCCCGAACGGCGGGAACTGCGGCGAGGCGTTCCTGACCGATCGCTTGGCCGCCGTTTACGAGCGCGAGCTCGGCGACATCGAGACGGCGCTGGACCGCATCCGCACCGGTACATTCGGGTACTGCCGCGCGTGTCATCAGTCGATCGAGCCGTCTCGCCTCGAGCGCTTCCCACGCGCCGAGTTCTGTCAGCGCTGCAAAGAGCAGTAAGACGGTCGATAGCCTTCAGTCCAACACGGCCCCCTCGTTCGAATCTCGTAAAACCTATTTAGTTGCGGGTCGAAAGGAAGCGGATTAGTTTAACGATGTGGACTCCGCTTCGGCCATCCGCCGACTGCTGACAAAAAGCCCGTCCCCAGCCGCCGCGCGCGCCCATTTAGGCCGTCTACTGGACACGGCGGGGCCGGATAGTCTGGCAAGGCTCGCGCTCGAAGATCTGCCGCTGCTCGCGCGGCTCCTCGGTGCCAGTGGTTTTTTAAGCGACGTATTGATTCGGCAGGGAGACGACTGGCCGGAAGTCTTCCATCGGCAGATCAACATCGCGCAAAAGACCGCGGCCGAGCATGCCACGGCGATCGCCGCCGCTCTCGATGCCGAGGCCGAACTCGGCGGCGTCGCCGGCGCGCTGCGCCGCCACAAGCAGCTCGAATACCTCCGCATCGGCGCGCGCGACCTGCGCGCGGAACAAGCGGTGGAAGAAACGATGCGCGAGCTTTCGGCGCTCGCGGACGGATCCTTGGACATCGCGTATCGCTTCGGCCGCGCCGCCGTCGAGCGCGATTTCGGTCGGCTCGAAATCGCGGGACGGCCGCAGCGATTCGTTGTCCTTGGGATGGGAAAGCTCGGCGGCGGCGAGCTCAACTTCAGCTCGGACATCGATCTCATCTACCTATACGAAGAAGACGAAGGCGAGAGCTCCGGCGGTATAAAAGGAAAACTCGCGGCGCGCGATTTTTTCTCTCGCGTGGCCGAAGCGATCACGCGGACGATGGGCGAGATCACCGTCGACGGCTTCGTCTTCCGCACCGACTTGAGGCTCCGCCCGTTCGGCAGTCAGGGGCCGATCGTCCAATCCGCCGCCTCCGCGCTGATGTATTACGAATCGTGGGGCCAGACGTGGGAGCGCTCGGCTCTCATCAAGGCACGGCCCGCCGCCGGCGACATCGCCCTCGGCGAACAATTTCTCCGCGAGCTCGAGCCGTTCATCTATCGCCGATATCTGGACTTCAGCACCGTCGAGGAGCTGCGCGAGATGAAAGGCCGGATCGAGCGTGAGCTGCTCGCGCCGTCCCACGAGACCCGCAACGTCAAGCTCGGCCGCGGCGGCATCCGCGAAGTGGAATTCTTTGCGCAGGCGCTGCAGCTGTTGAACGGCGGCAAAGATCCCGCCGTGCGCGATGCGAACACGCTCGGCGCACTTACGCATCTAGCAGAGCGCGGCTTCATACCTGAAAGCGAGCGCGAGAACCTCAGCCGCGCCTACCGTTTCCTCCGCCAGGTGGAGCACAAGGTCCAGATGGTCCAGGAGGCGCACAGCCACACGATCCCCGAAGGCGAAACGGAAGAGACGGCGCTCGCTCGCCGCTTGGGCTACGCGAAAAGCCGCGGCCGCAGCGAGCGAGACCTTTTCTGGCGCGATTTCACGGCCAACACGTCGGCCGTGCGCGCGGCATTCGACCGGCTGTTCCACGGTGCGGCAAAAGAAATGCGCGCCGAAGAGCTTTCCCGCTGGGAAACGATATGGGCGAAGCTCGACGACGAGCGCGGCGTCGTCGCGGAGCTTCAAGCGCTCGGATTCGCCGATTCGGCGCGCGCTTGCCACAACCTCCTCATGATCCGCGACGGCGATGCGCCGCCGGAGCCGCGCCGGCTCCGCATCATGCGGCTGTTGGGACCGGCGCTGCTCGAAGCGGCGGCGCGTTCACCGGCGCCCGAGCGCGCGTTGTTCAATCTCGCGGAGCTGAGCCGCCACTTGGGCGGCCGGACGGGATTTCTCTCGCTGCTGGCGGAGAATCCGAAGACGATGCGTTTGCTGGTCGATCTCTTCGCCGGCAGCCAGTATTTGACCGACCTGTTTCTCGAGCGGCGCGAGCTGGTCGACAGCCTGCTCCGCGCCGACCTCGTGACGCCGCGAAAATCCGCCGCCGAGATCCGCCGCACCCTGCTGGCCGCCGCGGAAGCCGCCGACGATGTCGAGGCGCAGCTCAACGCGCTGCGCCGCGGCAAGAGCGAAGAGCTGCTTCGCATCGGCCTCCACGATCTCGGAAATGAGCTCTCCCTCGAAGACGTGTTCGCCGAGCTCACCGCCCTCGCCGACGCGAGTCTCGACGCGGCGCTAACGCTCGCGACGGCGGACATCGAGACAAAGCACGGGCGGCTCGCGGGCGGCCGCTTCGCCGTGCTCGGCATGGGCAAGCTCGGCGGCCGGGAACTCGATTACGGCTCGGATCTGGACTTGATATTCGCCTATGACGCCGACGATGACGCGCGGAGCGCCGGAGGCCCCGGCGGCACGATCGACGCGCACGATTACTACGTGCGCTTGGGGCAAAAGCTCATCACGTTTCTGACCGCGCCGATGGAAGAAGGCGTGCTCTACCGCATCGACATGCGGCTCCGCCCTTCCGGGCGCGTCGGTCCGGTCGTCTCTTCGCTCGCCGCATTCCGGCACTATCACGCGACCAGCTCGGAGCTGTGGGAGCGCCAGGCGCTCGTCAAGCTGCGCGCCGCGGCCGGCGATCTCTCGCTCGGCGGCGCGGCGGAAGAGATCGCCCGCGGCTTTGCCTACGGCAAGGGGCTCGGCGACGAAGACGTCGCGATGATCGATCACCTGCGCACGCGCATGGAGAACGAGCTCGCCAAGGAGAGCGCGCAGCGCTTCAACTTGAAAAAAGGCATGGGCGGTCTCGTCGATGTCGAATTTCTGACGCAGATGCTCCAGCTCAAGCACGGCGGCGGCAGACCCCGGATACAAACGCAGGGAACTCTCGACGCCTTGCGCGCGCTCTGCGCCGAGCGGATCGTCACGGCCGAAGAATATCGCCTGCTCTCCGAAGGCTACTTATTTCTCAGGCGGCTCGATCATCGCCTGCGGCTCGAGCATAACGAATCGCTGGATGTTCTCGAGCGCGACCCGGCGCGGCTGCAACAGACCGCGCTGGGATTAGGATACAAGGGGAAAAAAGATAACCGCGCGGGCAAGCGGCTGCTAGAGAATTACGAGAAGCTGAGGAAGAAAATCCGCCGCTGCTACGAGAAGAGGTTTAGAGCGGAAAAGCGACATTAATATGAGCGGCGGCGACAGCTCGACTAACTTACATTACGTACGTTACTTCTCTCTCGATTCGCTCTTCTGCAATCCGGCGAGCGCCATTCCGGCGGCCTGCTGCTCGGACTGCTTCTTGCTCGGCCCTTCGCCGCGGCCGAGCAACTTGCCGCCGACGAAGATCTCCGTCATGAAGCGTTTTTCATGGTCCGGACCGCTCTCGCCGACGAGCTTGTAGACCGGCGGCTCGTGGAAAAGCATCTGGCTGATCTCCTGGAGGCGTGTTTTGTAATCTTCGTGGCCGAGCTTTCGCTCGCCGATCTCGCTGTCGAAATAGCGCTCGATGACGCGGCGCGCCGGCTCGTAGCCGCCGTCCCAGTAAACGGCGCCGACGACCGCCTCGAAAACGCCCGCGAGGATCGATCTCTTTTTTCTGCCGCCGCTGCGCTCCTCACCCTTGCCGATGCGGAGCGCGTCGCCAAGGTTCAGCCGCAGCGCTTTTTCCGCCAGCGCGGCTGAGTTGACCAGCCCGGCGCGCATTTTGGAGAGGTCGCCCTCGCTCTTTTCGGGGAAGTGCCTCATGAGCAGGTCGCTGACGGCGAGGTCGAGCACGGCGTCGCCGAGGAATTCCAGCGTCTCGTTGTGCGTCCCGGCCTGCCCGCGGCCGTAGGAGACATGGGTCAGCGCGCGCAGCAAAACTTCGCGATTGGAGAAGGAGTAGCCCAGTTTCTCTTGCAGCGAAGCTAGGTTGGACTCGCGCGCCATGTTCGGCGTTCCTTCAGCGATGGCTGCGAAATGATCTTAGCACTTCCGGCGTTTCCGAATACGGTTACGCAAAATCAGCGACTGTGCCGACGAGAGCGCCGTCCTCGAAACTTTCGACGGCGACCTCGACCTCGTCGTTGACCCGTCCCCCGTTGGCGGCGACGGTCAGATAATTCCTGCTGTAGCCGGTAAGCGCGCCGTTTTTCGCGCGGCTTTCGAGCAAAACGCCAAGCCGCCGCCCGACGAAGCTCCGCGCGAAAGACTTTTTCTTGCGCGCGCCGAGCTCGCGCAGTTTTTTCGCCCGTTCTTTTTTCACCGCTGCCGGAACGTGTCCGGAGAGAGCAGCGGCCGGTGTGCCCGAGCGAACGGAATAGGGAAACACGTGAAAGTAGGTGAGCGGCAGCGCCGCGAAATATTCCATCTGGCGCTCGAAATCGTCCTCGCTCTCGCCCGGAAAGCCGACGATGATATCGCTCCCGAGCGCCGCGTCCGGCAGCAGCTCGCGCGCGCGGACGACGATATCGCGGTAATAGGCTGTGTCGTAGTTCCGCCGCATCGCCTTCAAGATGCGGTCGTCGCCCGCCTGCGCGCAGATATGAAGATGCGGGCAGAGAACGTCCGACGCCGCGACGAGATTGAGCAGCCGCTCCGGCACTTCGCGCGGATCGAGCGAGCTCAGGCGCAGGCGGCGCACCGGACTTTTTTCCAATATCATTTCGATCAGCGCCGTCAGATCCAGGCGCGGCGCGAGATCGCGCCCGTAGCCGCCGAGATGAATACCCGTGAGAACGATCTCGCGATAGCCGCGCTCAGCGAGCGCCGCAATCTCCGCGAGGATCGCCTGCGGCGCGACGCTGCGCGATAGCCCGCGCGCGGTGGGAATGATGCAGTAGGTGCACGAATAATCGCAGCCTTCCTGAATCTTCAAGAATGCGCGCGTATGGCCGGGAAGCGCCCGCGCGCCGAGCACCGGCACTCCGCGCTCGCGCTGAACGTCGCCGACCGAAATTTTTTCCGTGCCATTGTCCTCGATGCAGCGGACGAGATCGTCCATGCGGTTGAGCCCGACGACGTAGTCGACGTCGGGCACGCGCGCGATCTCGGCGGGGCTCACCTGCGCGTAGCAGCCGGTGACGAGCACCCGCGCGTCCGGACTCCGGCGCTTCGCGCGCCGGACGAGCTGCCGCGCCTCCCAGTCGGCGCGGTCGGTGACCGTGCAGGCGTTGACGATGTAGAAATCCGCCTCGTCCTCGAACCGGACGATCGCGTGCCGCCCTTCCAGCCGCGATTGGATCACGGCGGAATCGTACTGGTTGATCTTGCAGCCGAGCGTGGTGATCGCGATGCGCATGAATTAGTTGCAGGGTTTAAGGGTTTCAGGGTTTAAGGGTTGAATGCGCCAGATGATAATTCCGAAGTTTTTAACCTTTCAACCCTGCAACTCTTCAACCCTTAAACTTTCGTTTAGTGCTCGCTCAATCCAGCCGCCGCCCAGAACCTGCTCGCCGCGATAGAACACGGCCGCCTGTCCCGGCGTTACTGCGGGAAAGGCCGTCTCAAAAACCACTTTGCAGCGGCCGTCCGCCAGCAACCTGACACGGCATGGAATCGCGGGTGCACGGTAGCGCACCTGGACGTCTGCGGAGAATTCGCCCTCGCGCGGCGCGTCGATCCAGCTCAGCGAATTGGCCACGAGCCCTGTGCTGTTCAGTTCCTCCCTGCCGCCGACGACCACGCGGCGCGTCGCCTCGTCGATCTCGATTACATAAAGCGGGTGGGGCGCGGAAATGCCGAGCCCCTTGCGCTGGCCGATCGTCAGGCGATGCAGGCCGTCGTGGCGCCCGAGAATATTGCCCGCGCGGTCGACGACCTCGCCGCCGTGAAGCTCGGCCGGATCGGCAAGCGACTCGACGAACGTGCTGTAATCGCCGAAGCAGACGTCCTGGCTTTCCGGCCGCTCGGCGACGGCGAGCGCGAGCCGCCGCGCGACGGCGCGCACCTCGCTCTTTTCCAAATCGCCGAGCGGAAAAAGCGTCGCGGCGAGCTGCTCCTGAGACAGAGCGAAAAGAAAATACGACTGGTCCTTTTGCCGGTCGACGCCGCGCGCGAGCGCCGGGCGGCCGGTCTCAGGATCGGGCGCGATGCGCGCATAGTGTCCGGTCGCGACATAACCGGCGCCGCGGCTGCGCGCCCAGTCGAGGAGAATGCCCAGCTTGAAATCGCGGTTGCACGCGACGCACGGATTGGGCGTGCGGCCGGCGATGTATTCGCCGACGAACGGGCGCACGACGGCGCGCGCGAAATCGGCGCGCGCGTCGATCAGCGTGTGGCGGATGCCGAGCGCCGCGGCGATCTCTGCCGCGCCGCGGTGGTCGGAGCAGTTCCGCGGCGCCGGCCGCGGCGCTTCCCACAGGCGAAGCGACGCGCCTTCGACGTCGTAGCCCTGCTCGACGAGCAGTGCCGCCGTGACGGAGCTGTCCACGCCGCCGCTCATGGCGACGACAATTTTTTCCTTCCTGGCCATCGGACGAAGATTTAAATTAGCAGGAAATCTGCGGACTTGAAACCGGCGAGCTACCGATCGACTCGTTGTGTCTTGAGCAACTCTTTGACCTGGCGCAGCACTTCGTTGTCCTCGGCCTGCCGGACTTCGAGGCCGCCCTGGCGCGCTGAGAGATCGTTGACGCGCTTCTCGAGCTTCTGGACGTAATCGACGAGCGTGCCGATCGCCTTCGCGACCGGGTCGGGCAAGCGCTGATGCTCGAGGTCGATGCGGTGCGCGGCGTCGAGGTGCACCCCTTCGCCCTCGACGACGCGGCCGGGAATGCCGACGACGGTCGAATTGGCCGGCACATCATTCACCACGACGGCGCCGGCGCCGACCTTGGCGTTGCGGCCGATCGTCACGGGGCCGAGAATCGTCGCGTCGACGCCGATCAGCACCCCGTCCTCGACGGTCGGGTGGCGCTTCTCCTTGCTGCGGCTCGTCCCGCCGAGCGTGACGCCCTGATAAATCGTGACATCATCGTGAATCTCGGCGGTCTCGCCGATGACCACGCCCATGCCGTGATCGATGAAGAAGCGCCGACCGATCTTCGCGCCCGGATGGATTTCGATGCCGGTGTAAAATCGCCCGATGTTGCTCACGAGGCGGCCGAGCGACTTCAAGCCGCTTGTCCAGAGCGAGTGGGACATGCGGTAGAAAAACAGCGCGTGAAATCCGGGATAGGTCAGAATAACTTCCCAGAAGCTGCGCGCCGCGGGGTCGCGCTGAAAGACGACCTGGATGTCCTCTTTAAGAGTGCCCCACATGCGAACCTAGTCCAATGGATTCACTTGCCTGCCGACTGCTTCGAATCTTTGTACAGCTTGTAATCGATGCCGTCGACGACCGCCTGCCAGCTCGCCTCGATGACGTTCTGCGAGACGCCGACGGT
>DASWZY010000267.1:0-3601 GCA_036407055.1 Binatia bacterium | reverse complement strand
CTTCGTGCCGCCGGCGAAATGGTTTCACCAGCACTTCAATTCCGGCAAGGAGCCCGCGCGCTATCTCGCGCTCAAGCCCTGGGGGTTTACCTATCAGGTCGAAGACCTGGTGAAGACGCTCGAGGTCGAGTCGGCCGGCGGCACGCAGATCGACTACAAGGACCAGGACCCGGAGATTCACGCGACGTTCGTCGCCGAGTGCGCCAAGCGCGGCGTCGAGGTGCGGCTGAAATTTTAATGCAGCGCGAGGAGATAAGATGAGCGTGCAGATGGGCGGCGCCGAAGCCAAGGCGTATGTCGATGAAATCTATCGTAAGGTCGCTCAACGCTGGCGGGAGCGCGTGACGACCTCGCGGTTCATGACCGCGCTCGCCGCCGGAAAGCTGCCGAAGGAAGCCTTTCGCATCTTCTACAAGAACTGGGGTGCGTACACGATCGAGATCAACACGCTCGAAGCGGCCTCTTATCACAAGCATATTCATTTTTTTCGCAAGCACCGCGACCTGATGGCTGCGATGGCCGAGAAGCTCGCCGACGAATTGATCCATCCCAAGCCGCCGGGCCACATTCACGTCGTGGTCGAAACGGGAAAGGCGCTCGGCATTAGCGAGGACGAGATTTTCGTCACACCGATGCTCGCCGAGTTCCGCGCCAAGATCGACTGGTTCCGGGCGGTCGTGTGGGAAGGAACAGTGGCGGAATTTTACTCCGCGGGCGCGACCGAAGAAGTCTTCGGCCATTGGGCGGGCGAGGTGTACACGGCGCTCACGAACCATTACGGTCTCACGCCTGAGCAGGCGGTCTACTTCTCGCTCCATGAGGAGGCCGACACCCGCGAGCACGAGGGAATCATGGGCCACGGGAGCTTCCGCCGTATGGTGCTCCAGCGTCTGTTGGAAGAAGGCGCGGAGGTGCGGCCCGGCTACACGCTGGAATATTGCGCGCTCACTTCGATCGATCTGCACGGCGCCATTCTCGAAGCGTCGCTCACCGAGGCGGCGCGCAAATGAAGCTCCGCGCGCTCGCTTTCGCAGCCGCGCTCTTGATAATGGCGCCGGGAATCGCCCGCGGCGACGAGCGCGTCGTCGCGGCGTACGACGGCTTCGCCGGCTTTCAGGGGCCGATCTGGGCGACCCGCGAGCTCGGCCTCTTCAAGAAGCACGGCCTCAATGGCGAGCTGGTCTTGATCACCGGCGCCGCCCGCGGCATGGCCGCGCTCGTCTCATCGAGCATCGATTTCGCCATGGGCTCGGGCACCGCCTCGCTGCCGATCCGGCTCCGCGGCGGCGACGTCGTCATCATCGGCGGCGCGCTGAATAAATTTCCTTTCACCTTCGTCGCGCAGAAAGAGATCCGCAAGCCGGCGGACTTGATCGGCAAGAAGATCGGCATCCTCAACTTCGGCGGCTCGACCGATCTCGCGGTTGCGCTCGCGCTCAAGGAATGGAACCTGCCGCGCTCGTCGATGACGATTTTCGCCGCGGGCGGCGCGCCCGAGCGGCTCGCCGGATTGTCCTCGCGCGTGCTCGACGCAACGGTCTTGTCGCCGCCCGAGACGATCGCGGCGGCGCGCATGGGCATGACCGTGCTCGCCAATCTCAGCGATCTGAAGGCGAGCTTCCCTCAAACCGTCATGACCACGCGCCGCTCCTTCCTGGAGAAGAACCGCGATACGGTGAAGCGCTTCGTGCGCGCGTACAGCGAGGCGGTCCATATCTTCAAGACCGACAAGGCGAAGGGCATGGCCGTGTATACCAAGTGGCTCAAGCAGCCCGACGCGAAGATCATCGAGGCGACCTACGATTATTTCGCGCCGCGGTTCTCGTTTCCGCCGCGCATCGACCGCGACGGCATTCGCAACGCGCTCGAGCTCGTCGGCGACCGCGACCGCGAGGCGAAGGGCGACATCAACATCGAGCAGTTCATCGACGAAAGCCTCCTCGACGAGCTGGAGCGCGAAGGATTTTTTAAAAAGCTCCGCTGACCGGAGGAACGCGATGACTCTCGACGACCTCAACCGCGAGCTGGCGGCGCTCCACCTGGTGGGATTCTGGAGCGGCAACGTCACCGGCTTCGAGCAGGACATCGAGCCCAAAAGCGCATTCGAGCCGCATCTCTGGAAATGGCAGCATATTAACGAAGGGCTGCTGAAGGCGCGCGAGCTCGTGAGCCTCGAGATGTCGGAGCGCCGCACGGTGCGGCTCGCCAATCCGAGTGGCGCGGGCTGGGCGACGCCGACGGTGCACATGTCGGTGCAGCTCGTGCGGCCCGGCGAGATCGCCAAGGCGCACCGCCATTCGCTGAACGCGCTGCGCTTCGTGGTCCACGGCGGCGGCGCGCATACGACGGTCGAGGGCGAGCGCTTCGTCATGTCGCCGGGCGATCTCATTCTCACGCCCAACTGGACCTGGCACGATCACTACAACGGCAGCGCCGAGGACATCGTGTGGCTCGACGGCCACGACGGGCCGCTCGTAAAAGCGCTCGAAGTCATTCGCGTCGAGATGTTCAGCCGCAAGCAGCAGCCGGTCGAGGCACCGCCGGACCTGGCGATTCATCGCTATGGCCGCGCGCGGCCTTATGAAAAGAACGTCGACTTTCCCGATCCGCCGTTCAAATACCCGTGGGAGGAAACCTACCGCGCGCTGACCGCGCTGGCCGCGACGGAAGGCGATCCTTACGACGGCGTGCTGCTCCGTTACGCCAACCCGCGCGACGGCGGGCCGACGTTTCGCACGATCGGCTGCGAGATCCAGATGCTGCGGCCGCGCGAAAAAACCAAACAGCACCGCCACTCGAGCCACACGATCTATCACGCCTTTCGCGGCGCCGGCCGCACCGAGGTTGGCGATGCAATACTCGAATGGAGCGCCGGCGACTGCTTCAGCGTCCCGTCGTGGCAGTGGCACGGCCACGAGAACGCTTCGGCGGACGAGGCGATTCTTTTTTCGATCAACGACCGGCCGCTCAAAGAAGCGCTCGGCTTCTATTGGGAAGAGCCGCAATCTTAATAGAACGGAGCGACGGAGAAAAATGAGGGGCAAAATCCGACAACTGTTTCGCTTTGCGCCGGTCTTGATACTCGCGATCGGTTTCGCTTCCGCGGCGTGGGGACAGCCCGCGAGCCTTATCGCCGCCGCCAAAAAAGAGGGCAAGGTCGTCTGGTATACGTCGCTCAACATCAACGACAGCAACGCGCTGCTCGCCCGCTTCGAGCAGAAATATCCGGGCATCAAAAGCGAGCTGCTCCGCGCCGGATCGGAGCAGCTGTTGAACCGTGTGCTCACCGAAGACACGGCGGGCCGGAGCGCGATGGACGTCGTCAATCTCACGACGATCAACGCGCTCAAGCGGCGCGGGCTGCTTCAGGCCCACCGCTCCCCTGAGTTCGCGGCTTTTCCGAACAATTTAAAGACCCGGACGGCTACTGGGCCACGCTCTACAACATCTATTACGTGCTCGGATACAACACCAAGATGGTTTCGCCGAAGGACGCGCCGAAGAATTGGGACGATTTCGTCAATCCTAAATGGAAAAACAAAATCGGCATGGACCAGGAAGAGTACGAGTGGTACGCGGGCACGATCAAGGCCTGGGGAAA
>DASWZY010000266.1:0-10976 GCA_036407055.1 Binatia bacterium | reverse complement strand
CGAGATCGCGCGCATGGCGATCAAGAACATGGGCCTCGATCCCGATAAGGACGTGACGTATCTCGCCGTCGGCGGAACGGTGGCGCGCCTGGCGGCGCTCGGGACCGGCAAAGTGCAGGCGGCGCCGATCTCTCAGACGGTCGTACCGGCCGCGGAGGAAAAAGGTCTGAGGATCCTCAAGCTGGAGCCGATCCCGCTGATCATCGACGCGCTGTGGGCGTCGCGCAAGCTCACCGAGGAAAATCCGCAGCTGGTCCAGAATGTCGTGCGCGCCTACGTGCGCGCGATTGCCGTGATCGTCAAAGACCGGGAAAAAACGATCGACGTGCTCAAGAAATACATGCGCACGCCGGACATGCGCGTGATCCAGAGCGCGTACGAGAGCTACAAAGAAGGCCTCGACCGCGTGCCGATTCCCTCGGATGCCGCGATCAAGAACACGCTCGATATCAGCTACCGCGTCGCGCCCAAATTGTCTTCCATCGACGTCAAGCGGCACCTGCAGTTCGGTCCGGTGCGCAAACTCGCCGACGAAGGATTTATCGACCGTCTATACCGCTGACACAGAGAAACTTTTCAAGGAGGCTATCTATGGCACGCATTCGTCATCTCGCGATCGTTACCGACAACCGCGAGCGTCTGGTGAAGTTTTACACCACGGCCTTCGGCATGAAGGTGATCGACGGCGTCGGTCCGGCGATTTATCTGTCCGACGGCTATCTCAATGTCGCGATCATTCAAAAGCGCGGCAACTACAAAGAGGGGCTGTACCATTTCGGCATCGAGGTCGAGGACATCGAGGCGTTGCGGCCGGTCTGCAAGGATCTCGGCGCGGCGACCGACATCCAGAAGCGGCCGGTCAATCGCGAGGCGGAGTACCGTGTCGCCGATCCCGACGGCAACCTGATCGACCTGTCCCAGCACGGATGGCCCGTGTAGGGGCCGCGAGTTCCGCGCGGCTCGCGGAACGCGTCGCGCTGGTGACCGGGACGGCGGGCGGTGGTCGCGCCGTCGCCCAGACGCTGGCGAACGCCGGCGCGAATGTCATCGCCGTCGACGTCGGGAAAAAACGGAGCGGAAACCTCCGGACAGTCGCCGCAGACGTAACGGAAGAAAGCTCCGTCGCCGCTCTTGTCCGGCGGTGCCTCGACGAATTCGGGCAAATCGATATTCTCGTCAACACCGCCTGCGCAATCTTGCCCGCACGGCTTGAAAAGATCACCGAAGCGGCTTGGCAGCTGGCGATGCGGAGCAATCTCATCTCGGCTTTTCTGTGCTCCAAGGCGGTGGTCCCGTCGATGCTGGAGCGCGGCAGCGGAAGAATCCTCAACTTAATCGTAGCCGAGGCACTTACCGGCGCGAAGAACAGCGCGCATTATGCCGCAGCGGCAGGCGGCATGCTCGGCTTCTCCAAATCGCTGGCGCTCGAGCTGGCGCCTCATAACATTACCGTGAATACGATCTGTCCCGATCCGTACGCCGCCCCGCGCAAGCGGTTTCCGCATGCGGCCTTCGCGGGCGCGGCCGTGTTTCTCGCCGGAGACGAGGCGGCGTACGTCACGGGCCAGACGCTGTTCGTCGACGGCCAATCGGTCCATGGTCTCGCAAACACCTAAGATCGCCGTCGTCAACGGCGGCGCCGGCGGCATCGGCCGCGCCGTGGTCGCGCGGCTCGCGCGCGCCGGATTTTTTCCCGTCATTTTCGACGTCAACGAAAACGCCGGACGAGCGGCGCTCGACGAGCTCGGCGGCGCGGCGGAGTTCCTGCGCTTAGAGCTGACGGACAAGGCCGCCGTGGTGGAAGCGTTCGCAAAAATCCGCACGCGCCATAAGAACATCGATCTTTTAGTCAATCTCGCCGGCGGCACGCTGCACGCGCATCCGATCCAGGAATTTCCGCTCGCCGAATGGCTGCGCGTCGTCGACGTCAACCTCACGGCGACGTTTCTCTGCTGCCAGGCGGCGCTGCCCTCGATGAAGCGCCGCCGCCGCGGCGTCATTATCAACACGGCGTCGAACTTCGCCGTGACGGGCAGCGCGACCAGGACGGCGTATGCGGCGACCAAGAGCGCGGTGATCGCGTTCACGAAATCGCTCGCGCTCGAAGCGGCGCCGTTCGGCGTCCGCGCGCACGCCGTCGCCCCCGGACTGACGGCGACGGAGCGGGTGCGGAAACATTATTCCGACGAAAGCTGGGCGGCGCAGGGCGCGGCGATCGCGATGGGGCGCGCCGCCGAGCCCGCCGACATCGCTGAAGGCGTCGCGTTTCTCGCGAGCGAAAGCGCGGCGTTCATGAGCGGCCAGACGCTCCACGTCAACGGCGGGATGATCATGCCCTAGGAACATGGCGACGGACATGCAATTTCACCGCCCGGTCGTCATGGGCGCCGGCGGCATGGTCTCGACCGGGCATGCCCTTGCGTCGGGCGCAGCGCTCGACGTCCTGAAAAGCGGCGGCAACGCCTTCGACGCGGCGCTGTGCGCCTCCGGCGTTTTGTCCGTGGTGAAATCGTATCACGGCGGCGTCGGCGGCGACGCCTTCGGGAATTTTTATTCCGCGAAAGAAAAGAAGGTCCTTGTCCTCAACGGCAGCGGGCGCTCGCCCAAACAATTGCGGCGCGAGCGCTACGGCAGCGAAATCCCCGAGCGCGGCATCCTCGCCGCCTGCACGCCCGGACTCGTCGATGCGTGGAGCGAAGCGGCGGCGCGGCTCGCGAGCCGAAAGCTCGGCAACCTGCTCGCGCCGGCGATTGCCTATGCCGAAGAAGGCTTTCCCGTTTTTCCGCATTTGCGCAGCGTCATCCAATCGAATTCCAAAACTCTGGCTGGCGACGCGGCGTGGGCGAAAATTTTTCTGCCGCAGGGACGCGTGCCGGCGATCGGCGATCTGCTGCCGCAGAAAGATCTCGCGCGCACGCTCGCCGCGATCGCGCGCGGCGGCCGCGACGCGTTCTACGGCGGCGAGATCGCCGGAATGATCGTTGCCGATGCAAAGCGCAGGGGCGGAGATTTCGCTCTCGGCGATTTCGCCGAGCACCGGTCGCGCTGGGAACAGCCGCTCGCGGCAGAATTTCGCGGGCACGAGATCTGCGTGCCGCCGCCGAACTCCTACGCTCTTTTGCTTCTGCTCCAGCTCAAAATCTTGGATCGGCGTCCGACCGGCGCCGTGGACGCCGAGGCGATCGCGGCGCAGTTGGCCGCGCATGAAGCTGCATGGCGCGAAGGCGAGGCGTGGATCGCGGAGCCCGGCCGTCGCGCAGACCTGGAAGATTTCCTAAAAACTTTTTCGGCGGCGCAGACGACTTCACGGCCGATGCCGGCGCGTGCGGGAAAAGACACGACCTATATCGCCGCCGCCGATCGCTTCGGCAACTGGGCCTCGCTCATCCAGAGCGTGCACATGAGCTTTGGCTGCGGCGTGGTCGTTGACGGCACGGGCATCGTGCTGAATAACCGCACGCCCGGATTCAATCTCGCGCCCGGCCATCCGAACGAGCTCGCGCCGGGAAAGCTTCCGGCGCATACGCTGAGCCCAGCGCTGATCCTCAAAGACGGAAAGCCGGTGCTCGCCATCGGCACGCCGGGCGGGCTCGGTCAGACGCAGTTTCTCGCCCAAACGCTCGCGCATATTTTCGACTCGGGCATGAATCTCCAGCAGGCGATCGAGGCGCCGCGCTGGCAGAGCGAGGCGGCCGGCCGCGTCGAGCTGGAGAGCCGCTTTCCTGCCGACGTCGGCGCGCAGCTCTCGGCGGCGGGGTACGAAGTAAAAATCCGCGGCCCATGGGAGTTCGCCTTCGGCGGTGTGGAAGCAGTCGGCCGCCGGGACAATGGCGTTTTTATGGGCGCAGCCGACCCGCGCCGCGACGGGTACGCGATGGGGTATTGATCACTCGCGAACGGCCGGATTTCCATCCTTGGTTGCGGCAGCCTTCTTTTCGCGCAGCGTCCTGAAAGTGATTGAAGCGCAGCTCCTTCGCCGGCGAAATGCGGCGCAATACCCGCTCTTGACCGTCGGAGGGGATTTCGCCTACCCTAAAGAGCCGGATCTAATCGAGGAGAACGAATGATCACGCGCGAAGAGAACGATCTTCTGACCCGCGTCGGCCCGGGAACGCCGTGCGGCAACCTGCTGCGGCGCTACTGGCAACCGGTCGCGCTCTCGGATGAGCTGCCGAAGGGCGGCGCGTCGCGCGCTATCAAGCTCATGGGCGAAGAATTGGCGCTCTTTCGCGACGACAAAGGGCGGCCGGGCCTGTTGGGGCTCCACTGCTCGCATCGCGGCACCGATCTGAGCTATGGACGCGTGGAGGACGGCGGACTGCGCTGCCTTTACCACGGCTGGCTCTACGATATCAGCGGGCGCGTCATCGAACAGCCCGGCGAGCCGGGCGGCGGCGCGCATCGCAATGAAATCTGCCATTTGGCGTATCCGTGCTGCGAAGCCGGCGGCGTCGTCTTCACCTACATGGGACCCGGCGAGGCGCCGCTGTTGCCGAATTACGAGTTTCTCACCGTGCCGGAAGCGTATCGAACGGCAACGAAGGTTTTAATTCACTCTAACTATCTTCAAGGCAACGAGGGCAACATCGATCCCGTGCATCTGTCGTTTCTGCATCAGTCGCTCGCCGGCTCCGATATCCCGCGGCGGCGGGTCGTTCTCGGCAGTGAGAACGAAAGCGACAACGCGCTTTTGGGCAAAGACATCACGCCGACGATCGAGGTCGAGGTCACCGATTACGGCCTGCGCATCTACACGACGCGCGCGGCCGGTCCCGGCAAATGCTACCTGCGCATCACTAATCTCATATTCCCCAACGCGTCGGCCTTCGGCGGATCGACGATCGGTGAAGGCTACTCGGTTCACTGGCACGTGCCGATCGACGACACGACGCACTGGAAATATATTTTCATGTTCAGCCGCGAGCGCGCGCTCACCGACAACCTCCGCAACTGGAGCAGGGTCGAGCAGAATCCCGATTACAGCCTGACGCGCACCGCCGCGAATCGCTACCGCCAGGACCGCGCCACGATGAAAGACCAGACCTTTACTGGCATGGGTCTCAATTTTCAGGCGCACGACGCGTTCGCGACCGAGAGCCAGGGAGCGATCCAGGACCGCACGGCGGAGCATCCCGTGTCGTCCGACAAGGCGATCATCGCCCAGAGAAAGCTCATTTTGAGCGCGATCAAAGACGTTCAGGAAGGGCGCGAGCCGCGGCATGTTATCCGCGACGACAAGGCGAACCGCTTCGCCGACCTCGTCGTGCTCTCCGAAGTCGTGTCCGCCGACGTCGACGGCAAGCAGTACATGCGTCGGGTCGCCGCGGAAAATCAGGCGAGCCCGCAAAATATCAAGTAACCTTCGAGAACCCGAGGAGCGATCATGCCGAGCCGATGGCTGCGCCCGCTGCTGCTTGTTTTCTTTCTGTTCCCCGCCGCCGCTTTCGCGCAGGAGCAGTATCTCATCGCCTACGGCGGCTTCGCCGGCTTCCAGGCGCCGGTCTGGGCGGCGAAGGATTTGGGGCTGCTCAAAAAATACGGCCTCAATGCCGAGGCCGTCATGGTGCCGGGCTCGACGCGCGAGATTCAGGCGCTCGTCGCCGGCAGCGTCCATTTCGCGCAGGTCGACGCGGTTACGACGATGAACGCGATCAACCAGGGCGCCGATCTCGTCATGATCTCCGGATCGCTCAACACATTTCCATTCAGCTTCGTCGCGCAGAAAGAAATTCGCCGTCCCGAGGATCTAGCCGGAAAAAAGATCGGCATCCTCGGCTTCGGCGGGGCGAACGAGCTCGCCGTCATCCTCGCGCTCAAGGAATGGAACGTGCCGCGCCAGTCGGTCACGATCATCCAGAGCGGCCAGGCGGCGACAAGGCTGCTCGCGCTCACGACGCGCGCGCTCGACGCGACCGTGCTCGCCTATCCCGAGCTCGGCGAAGCGTCGCGGCTCGGCATGACCGTGCTCGCGCACATGCGCGACATGAAGACCGCGGCGTATCCGATGAACGCGATCGTCGTGCGCCGCCAGTTCCTGGAAAAAAACCGCGATGTCGTGAAACGCTTTCAGCAGGCCTACGCAGAAGGCACGCACCAGCTGCTCACGAACAAGGAGAAGGCGACCGCGGTTCTGATGCAGCGCATGCAGCAGAAAAATCCCAAGGCGGTGGAAGAGACCTATCAGTACGTCGCGCCGAGCTTCTCCTTCCCGACGCGCGTCTCGCATCAGGGCCTGCGTAATACGATCGACATGGTCGCGCAAAAGGCGCCGGCCGGAAAAGTCGACGCGAGTCTCGAAAGATATCTCGACGAGAGCACGCTCGACGAGCTGGATAAGGAAGGTTTCTTCAAAAAATTCGGCAAATAGTCCCATGCGCTCCCGCATTCAGCACCTTGCGATCGTGAGCGAGAATTTCCCGCGCGAGGCGAAATTCTACGAAGCCGTATTCGGCATGAAGCGGGCGAAGCCCGGCTCGCCGGAGGAGGAAAAGGCTATCCGGCAGAACTCGGCGATCAGCATCGGCGACGGCTACGTCGGCGTGACGGTGATCGGCCGGAAGCCGGGATATGTGCCGGGCCTGCACCACTTCGGCATCGACGTCGACGACGTCGAAGAGGCGACCGCGCGCATCCGCAGGCGCTTCCCGGCCGTCCAGGTGCTGAAGCGCCCGTCGAACCGGCCGTTCGCGACGCTCGGCGCGCACGATCCCGAAGGCAACTTCTTCGATCTGACGCAGGAGGGGATGGAGAACCGTGCCGACGTGTACGTGGAAAAAGCGCGGACGCAGCCGCGCCGCATCCGCCATTTCAAGCTGCGCGTGATCAATCCCGCCTTCATCGCCGACTTCTACCGCGACGTCTTCGACCTCACGGAAGAGGAAAAAGCCTTGGAAGATCCCAACTACCACCTCACCGACGGCAGGATCACGCTGGTGATCGCGCCGTGGCGAATGAGCGACTACGACGGCGCGAGCATCGACGGCCCCGGCATCGAGCACGTCGGCTTCGAGGTCGAGAGCGTCGCGGCGGTGAAAGAAGCAGTGAAGGCGCTGCGCGCCGCCGATCCGGAAATGCGCGAGCGGATCATCTTCGTACCGGCGGAGCACGAGCGGCGGGAGGCGATCATTGCCGGCTGCCGCTACGCTCGCTATCAGTTGTCGGACCCCGACGGCATCTTCATCGATGTTAGTGAGGCCTATACGTGAATTCACGTCCATGCTGATCGAGCTCGATTATCCCAAGCCCGTTCCCGTCAAGCTGGAAGCGGACAAGACGCTGCTGCTCGTCATCGACATGGAGAAGGAGAATTGTCATCCCGACGGCGCGCTCTTCATCGGCGAGCCGGTGCGGAAGGTGATTTCGAAAATTCGCGGGCTGCTCGACACGATGCGGCGCGCCGGCGGAAAAATCGTTCATACGCAGTCCGTGCGCTCGCCGGACGCATTGGAATTCACGGTCTTCCACAACACATTGCGCAAGCTCGAAGGCAGCTGGGGCGCCGAGCTGATCGACGAATTGAAGCCCGCAGCCGCCGAGCCGCTGATCGTCAAGCATACGCACGACTGCTTCTATAAGACGGACATGGAAAGCCTGCTGCCGAGGCTCGGCATGCGGCCGGTCGAAAGCTCGGTGATTGTGACCGGCATCTCGACGCGCAACTGTATCCAGAGCGCCGTGATGGCGTTCAGCGTGCGGGACTACCGCGTTATCGTGCCGATGGACTGTACGACGCACAACGACGAGAAGCAGATTCTGCAGGCCTTCTCGCTCTTCACGAGTTTCGGCTACAAGCACAACGTCACGATGACGCGCTCGGACATGGTTGAAATCGTCCCGCCGGTTATGCTCGCCTGACTGAGTTTTCAGCTCTGGGAGATGCGCCAATAAAATCTGGGAGATGCGCCAATAAAAAAGCCCGTCCGCCAACAAGGCGAACGGGCTTTTTTCTCGGCGCGTGTCACGCCTATTATTTGTTGCTTTGATTGACCTTTTGCACCTCGGCCAAAAGCTGCTTCGGCTCGCGCTTTCCTGCCGGCGTGACCGAGTTGGCGTAGCGGACTACGCCGGTCTTGTCAACGATCACCGTCGCGCGGTCGGTGATGCCCTTGTCCGAAAGATAGAGGCCATACTTCTGCGCCATCTCCCCTTTGGGATGAAAGTCCGCCAAAAGCGGATAGGTCACCCCTCCCATGGATTTGGCCCAGTTCTTATGACAGTGGAGACTGTCGACGCTTACTCCCAGAACCTGGGTGTCTGCCCGTTCGAATTCGCCCAGCAGGGCTTGAATTCCCGGGATTTCAAAGGTTCAGGTTGGGGTCCAATCCAGGGGATAAAACACGAGCATGACGTTTTTGTTGCCCTTGAACTGGCTCAGCTTGAATTTTTGGCCGTCCAGCTGGCTCGCCAGCTCGAAATCAGGCGCTTGTTGTCCGACTTGAATCATTCGTAATCATCCTCCTTTCCCGTGAGTTAGGTTATAGTTTTCCTCTATCTCAGACGCGAAGCGGATTCAACGGCACGGGTGAAAATTCTCAGCTCGCCGCCTGTTGCAGGGTCGCGAAATGTTTTCCTAATTGCGGAATCGCCGCCGTAAGAACGTCTTCGATCTTGTCGGCGAAGATAAACTCCATCTCCTTCGCGACCGTCTCCGGCAGCTCGCTCAAGTCCTTCTGGTTGTCGCGCGGCAGGATCACGCGCGTCATGCCGACCCGGCGCGCGGCGAGAACTTTTTCCTTCACGCCGCCGATCGGCAGCACGAGTCCGGTGAGCGTGATCTCGCCGGTCATCGCGGTATCGACGCGGACCGGGAAGCGGCTGTAGACCGACGCGAGTGCCGTCGCCATGGTGACGCCGGCGGAGGGCCCGTCCTTGGGCGTCGCGCCCGCCGGAACGTGAATGTGAACGCCGTAGCGGCGGAACAGGCTCCGGTCGATGCCGAGCTCGTCGGCGTGCGACCAGATATAGCTCTGCGCGGCGCGCGCCGACTCCTGCATGATCTCGCCCAGCTGTCCCGTCAGCGTCAGGCCGCGTCCGCTTGGGAGGAGCGTCGCCTCGATATACAGGACATCGCCGCCCGTCTCCGTCCAGGCGAGGCCGGTGGCGACGCCCGCCGGCAGCTGCTTCCGCGCCTGATCGGTAGAAAAGCGCCGCGGGCCGAGCCAGTCGGCCAGATTATCGCGCGTGATCGTTACCGGGTCCTTTTTTCCTTCCGCGTGCAGCACGGCGACTTTGCGCGCGATCCTGCCGATAGTGCGTTCGAGCTGGCGCACGCCGGCCTCGCGCGTGTAAAGGGAAACGATCGCCTTCAGTGCCTCGCGCTCGATGGTAACGTGCTCCGGCTGAAGGCCGGCTTCTTTGATTTGCCGCGGAATCAGATAACGGTTGGCGATCTCGATTTTTTCCTCTTCACTGTAGCCCGAGAGACGCAGGAGCTCCATGCGGTCGAGCAGCGGACGCGCGATCGTATCGAGCGTGTTCGCGGTCGTGATGAAGAAAATTTTCGACAGGTCGAACGGCAGGTCGATGTAATTGTCACGGAACGCGCGGTTCTGCTCGGGGTCCAGAATTTCCAGCAGCGCCGCCGCCGGATCGCCGCGAAAGTCGTGGCCGATCTTGTCGACCTCGTCGAGCATCAGCACCGGATTGTTGACGCCGGCGCGCCGGATCGCCTGGATGATGCGGCCCGGCATCGCGCCGATGTAGGTCCGCCGATGTCCCCGCAGCTCGGCTTCGTCGTGCAGGCCGCCGAGGCTCAGTCGCTCGAATTTTCGTCCCAGCGCGCGAGCGATCGACTGGCCGAGCGAGGTTTTGCCGACGCCCGGCGGGCCGACGAAGCAGAGAATCGGCGATTTCGCCGTGGGATTCAGCTTCAAAACGCCCAGATGCTCGAGGATGCGGTCTTTGATCTCGCGTAGATCGTAATGATCGTCGTCGAGCACGCTGCGCGCGCGGCCGATATCCAAGACGTCGTCGGTCGCCTGTTTCCACGGCAGCTCGAGCAGCAGGTCGAGGTAGGTGCGGCCGACGTTGTAATCCGGCGCCGCCGGCGGAAGGCGCTCGAGGCGGCCGAGCTCGCGCTCGACTTCCTTGCGCACGTCTTCCGGCAGATCGGCTTTCTCGACGCGCTCGCGCAAAAGCGTAAGCTCGTTCTCCTCGGGGTTTTCTCCCCCCAGCTCTTTTTGAATCGCCTTCAGCTGCTGCCGCAGCAGGTAGTCGCGCTGCTCCTTGCTCATTTCCGTCTGCGCTTCGTTGGCGATCTTGCTGCGCAGCTCGAGGACTTGCAGTTCGTGCGAGAGATAGGCGTGCATGAGCCGGAGCGTGTCGGTCACGCTCGCGGCTTCAAGCAGGGCCTGCTCTTTCTCGAGCTCCAGGCTGAACATCGGCGCGAGCATATACACGAGTCTCAGCGGCTCTTTCGCGCCGGCGATCAGCTGCGCCATGCCGGCGGCGGCCTGCGGCTGCGTAAGCTCGACGGCGTGCGTCGCGAGATCGATGACCTCGCGGTGGAGCGCCTCGATCTCGGTGCTCTTCTCCTCAATGATCGGCAGCGGCCGCACGCGCGCGCGCTGATAAGCTCCGTCATGCTCGATTTTGATCAGAACGACGCGCTCGACGCCGAGCAGCACGGCTTCGATGCCGCCGCGTCCGCGCGCCATCTTCTTGATCACCGCCTTCGTGCCGATCGTGTAAAGATCGCCGGCCTGCGGCTCGTCGACGGCCGCGTCGCGCTGCGCGAATACGACGATCTCTTTCTCCTCGGTCGCCAGCGCCGCCTCGATGGCGGCGACGGAAGCCGGCCGTCCGGCGTTGATCGGCATCAGCAGCGTAGGAAACAGGATGCTGTGCTTGATCGGCAGGAGCGGCAGCGTTTGTATTTTTTCTTCTTCGGAGTCGCTCACGGATTCTCTCCCCGGCACTTCAGCCTGACAAACAGGATGCCGTCGCGCGCTTCCATCCGCACCTCGGCGCCGTCCAAT
>DASWZY010000265.1:0-2844 GCA_036407055.1 Binatia bacterium | reverse complement strand
CTTCGGCTCGCCGGCCGAGGAGCTTCTGATCCCGCGGCCGTACTTCGTCCGTGACGGCTACTTCAAAGATGTCGACATAGCGTTTCACGATCATGTCGGCGAAGAGCTCAAGACCGAGTACGGCATCCGCCAGTACGCGCTCATCTCGGTGGAGTTCACTTTCAAGGGCCAGACGTCGCACGCCGCCTCGGCGCCTTGGCACGGGAGAGACGCCGTCGACGCGGCGGAGTTGATGGACATCGGCTTCGACAAGCTCCGCGAGCACCTGGAGCCGACGCAGCGGAGCCATCGCGTGATCAGCTTCGGCGGCGATCAGCCTAACGTCATTCCGCCGCTGGCGAAGATTTGGTGGTTCTTTCGCGAAACCACGATCGAGCGCGCGCAGGCGAACTTCGACAAGGCGAAGAAGATCGCCGAGGGCGCGGCGCTCATGACCGGAACGCAGTGGAGCTTTCAGGTCTTCAGCGCGATCTGGCCGACACGCGGCAATAAGACGCTCGCTGAAGTAACGCAGAAAAATATGGAGCTCATCGGCATGCCGAAGTGGAGCGATGAGGAGGAAGCGCTCGCCAAGGAGCTGCAAAAAAAACAGGGCGCGCCGGTGATCGGCCTCCATCACAAGGTCGAGCCGCTCCGTGAGTCGCGCCAGACGGCCTCGTCGAACGATTCCGGAGAGGTGACCTGGATCGTTCCGACGGGCCGCGTGTCCTTCCCGTCGAATATCCCGGGCATTCCGGCGCATCATTGGGCCGCCGGCGTCGCGCCCGCCACTTCGCTCGCGCATAAAGGCGCGGTCGCCGGCGCCAAGGCACTGGCGGCGTCCGTCGTGGATTTCTTCGCCGATCCCGCTCTGGTGGAACAAGCCAAAGCGACCTTCAAAAAAGAGATCGGCGACGTGCAGTACAAATCGTTCCTGCCGCCGGACCAAAAGCCGCCGATCTATCTGAATAAGGAAATCATGGAGCGCTACCGCCCGGCGCTGGAAAAATTCTACGTCAAGGAGAAGCCAGAGTTTAAGTAAGAACCAATACAGTTTTCTAACGATCCGAAGCATGCGGGCCTTACGTTGACACTGCGCCCGTGTCCTAGTAGCTTGCAGCGCGGACATTCCATTCCAGGAGGCGCCTATGAGACTCAAAGTCTTTGCGGTCTGCGTGGCCCTTTTGTCCTTCCTCTTTGCCGGTGCTCTATACGCCCAGGACCTCGGCCCGGGATTTCACAAAATAAAAGACGGAATCTTCACGTTTGCCCCCGATCAGACGACGACCACGTGCAGCATGGTCGTCACCACCGACGGCGTGCTGATGATCGACAGCTGCAACAACTCCCGCGACTCGATGAGAATGTTGGCTGCGGTCAAAAAAGTCACCGATAAGCCGATCCGCTTTCTCGTCGATACCGAGGTGCACAACGATCACACCTGGAATCATTTCGTGTTCTCGCCGCCGGCCGTCGTCGTCAATGCGCAGGGCGCGGCCGAAGGCATGAAAAAAGGGCTCGATCCCAAGCGTGCCGAGACGCTCGCGAAACAGTCGCCCGAAATCGCCGAGATCGTGAAGAACTACAAGTTCATCCCGCCGCACATCGAGTACAAGGACCGGCTGACGATCCATCTCGGCGAGCGCACCTTCGAGGTGATTTATCTGAAGAATGTCCATAGCGAGGCCGACTCGATCATCTGGCTGCCGAACGAGCGCGTGCTGTTCGCCGGCTCGGCGGCGAACGTAAAGACCATGATCAATCTCCGCCCGCACGTCCGGTTCAACGATGTGTTCGCCGGCTACAAGGTGATGCGCGGGCTCAATCCTGAAATTGTTGTCCCCGGCCACGGCCCGCCCACCACCGCGAAGATCTTCGACGAGTACGAGGGCTTCTATACGCTGCTCATGAAGCGCGTCGACGAAATGTCGAAACAGGGGAAATCGCTCGAGGAGATCAAGAAGGAGCTCAAGATGCCGGAGTACGCCGATTGGGCCGGCCAGGACCGTCTCGGCGCCAACATCGACGTCGCCTACGCCACGCTCAAGGGCAAGTGAGAGGCGCGCCGAAGAAGCGCGTCGAAGCGGCTTACCGGGCCTAAGTGAGGGATTCGATGAAAAGCAAATTTCTTCTCCCTGCTTGTCTCGCTGCTGTCGGCCTATGGCTCGCCGCGCCGGCGCCGGCGCAGGACCTCGGCCCGCATTTCAAGCAGGTGAAAGAGGGCATTTACATCTACGCGGCCGTGCTCAACGAGGCCAACAGCACGATCATACGCACGAGCGACGGCGTTGTCCTGATCGATACCGGGCAGAGCCCGAAAGACTCCCATGTCGTCGCCGCCGCGGTCAAAAAGCTCGGCTCCGATCCCGTGCGCTTCGTCATCCATACGGAGCCTCATCCGGACCACGTCATGGGCGATTTCGTGTTCTCGCCGCCTGCCGTCGTGATTTCGGCCGACGGCGCGAGCGCATCAATGAAAAAGTCCGAATCCTTCAGTCCGGCGCGGATCGAGCGGGACACGGCAAAATCCCCCGAGATGCGCGACGCGTTCAAGGGCTTCCGCCTCGTGCTCCCGCACGTCGAGTACCATAACCGGATGACGCTCACCGTCGGTGACCGGACATTCGAGCTGCATTATCTGAAAAACGTTCACAGCGAGGCGGACACGGCGATCTGGCTGCCGAAGGAGCGCGTGCTGTTCACGGCAGCGTCGGTCGGCGTGAAGCGTTTCGGCAATCACCGTCCGCTCGTCAGCATCCCGGACACGCTCGACGCAATCCGGATGATGAAGGCGCTGAAGCCGGAAGTCGTCATTCCCGGCCACGGCGTTCCCGGCTCGGCGAAAATCCTCGACGACATGGAAAA
>DASWZY010000264.1:0-7169 GCA_036407055.1 Binatia bacterium | reverse complement strand
GCGCGACGTCGAGCGCGTGATGGACGCGGCGAAAGCCGTCGCGATCCCGATGGACCGCGAGGTGCTGCACATCCTGCCGCAGGACTACATCATCGACGACCAGGACGGCATCAAGGAGCCGCTCGGCATGTCCGGCGTGCGGCTCGAAGCCAAGGTCCACATCGTGACCGGCGCCGTCACCTCGGCGCAGAACATCGTCAAATGCTGCAACCGCACGGGGCTCAACGTCGCCGACATCGTGCTCGAGCCGCTCGCCTCGGCGGAAGCGGTGCTCACCGAGGAGGAAAAAGAGCTCGGCGTCGCGCTCGTCGACATGGGCGGCGGCACGACCGACATCGCGCTGTTTCACGACGGCACCGTCAAGCACACCTCCGTGCTCGCGATCGGCGGCAATCATCTCACGAGCGACATCGCCGCCGGCCTGCGCACGCCGATCGCCGAGGCCGAGCGCATCAAGCAGCGCTACGGCTACGCGCGCACATCGATGGTCACGCGCGACGAGCGCGTCGAGGTGCCGTCGGTCGGCGGGCGCAGCTCGCGCACCGTCACGCGGCAGATCCTCTGCGAGATCATCGAGCCGCGCCTCGACGAGATTTTCCAGCTGTTCCGGCGCGAGATCGTGAAGTCAGGCTACGAAGGCTCCCTATCATCGGGCGTCGTGCTGACCGGCGGCTCGACGCTCCTTCCCGGCATGATCGAGATGGCCGAAGAGGTGCTCGGCATGCCGGCGCGCCAGGGCCTGCCGATGCACGTCCACGGGCTCACCGACGTGATCGCGAGCCCGATCTACGCCACCGGCGTCGGCCTCGTGCTCTACGGCATGAACCGGCAGGACAAGAATTTTTTCCGCCTTCGCGAGAGCAACGTTTTCGGCAAGGTAAAGGGGAGAATGACGGATTGGCTGAGCGAATTTTTTTAACGACGTCGGGCGAGAGCTTCGACCAAAAACATCGCCGGGCGCGCAACGGAGCGGCCCGCGCAAAGGAGAAGGAGGCGTCATGTTTGAGTTAGTCGAGCACGTACAATTGGGCGCGCGCATCAAGGTGATCGGCATCGGAGGAGGCGGCGGCAACGCGGTCAACACGATGATCGCCGGCAAGCTCAACGGCGTCGATTTCATCGTCGCCAACACCGACGCGCAGGCGATCGAGGCGAACCGCGCGACCGTGAAGATCCAGCTGGGCGAGCAAGTGACTAAGGGGCTCGGCGCCGGCGCCAACCCAGACGTCGGCCGGCGCGCGGCGATGGAGGACGAAGCCAAGCTGCGCGAGTATCTCACCGGCGCGGACATGATCTTCATCACCGCCGGCATGGGCGGCGGCACCGGCACCGGCGGCGCGCCGGTGATCGCGAAGATCGCGCGCGAAGTCGGCGCGCTCACCGTCGGCGTCGTGACCAAGCCGTTCCTCTTCGAAGGAAAAAAGCGCATGCGCCAGGCCGACGACGGCATCATGGACTTGAAGGCGAACGTCGACACGCTGATCGTGATCCCGAACCAGCGGCTGCTCAGCATCGCCGCGCGCACGACGACGATGCTCGAGGCGTTCCACAAGGCCGACGACATCCTGCTCCAGGCCGTGCGCGGCATTTCGGACCTGATCATCACGCCCGGCCTCATCAATCTCGATTTCGCCGACGTGCGCACCGTGATGGCGGAGATGGGCCTCGCGCTCATGGGCGCCGCGACGGCGCAGGGCGAGAACCGCGCGGTCGAGGCGGCGCAGAAGGCGATCTCGAGCCCGCTGCTGGAGGACATCTCGATCCACGGCGCGCGCGGCCTGCTGATCAGCATCACCGGCGGCCCCGACTTGGGCCTCCACGAAGTCAACGAGGCGGCGATGATGATTCAGGAAGAGGCGCACGAAGACGCCAACATCATCTTCGGCGCGGTCATCGACGAGCGCATGAAGGACGAGATCCGCGTGACCGTCATCGCGACCGGCTTCGGCGAGCGCGACGAGCAGAGAAAGCCGACGCTCGCGAGCTTCAACTCTTCGAATGCGCTGCCGAAGAACAAGAAGATCGTCCATCTGGGCACGATCGTCGACGACCTCGACGCGCCGACCTGGCAACGCAACAAGCGCGACGAAGAGCCGGCCGCCGAGCGCAGCCCCGCGATGCAGTTCCAGGACGACGACGACAAGTTCGACGTGCCGACGTTCCTGAGGAGGCAGATGGATTAAAGCCGGGTAACAAGCTTCCCCGATAGTTCCTCGCGAAGGCTGCGTCCACGCAGGCGATCGGCGCTCCTCGCTCGCTTACTCCTCGTACGGCCGGCCCTGCGGCCGTGTGCCCCACTCAGGTATTTCTTTTCCTAATATCCTGTATTCGCTCTATGCATCGTTTTACCTTCCTCGGGGTAATCTCTTCACCTATACCCGCCGCGGCTGCGTTGTCGGCGAACGTGGAGGAGGTTTGGATGAAGCGCGTAGTGGGACGATGGCTTTTTCCGGTTCTCATCTTGATCACGACTCCCAATGCATTCGCCGGCGCGCCGATGCCGGTAGAGGATATTAACAGTGGCACCAATTCGGCTGCCCCTTCCGATCTTACTGCTGTCGGCGATAAACTTTTCTTTACCGCCTTCACGCCGCAATACGGCCGAGAACTTTGGACAACTGATGGTACCTCGGAAGGGACGAAGCTTGTCAAAGACTTTTATCCAGGGCCGAACTTGGATGGGCCCGCAAACTTGACCGCGGTCGACGATTGGCTATTTTTTACTGCTTACGACGACAAGGGCAGCCCTAGGCTTTGGAGAAGCGACAGCTCGGGAAAAGACGTCCGGAGGATAGGTTCAGGGTTTGTCGTTGATTTGGCCAACATAAACGGGACACTCTTTTTTACGACATCCACAAAAAATGGCGCTCAACTTTGGAAAATCAATAATAATTTGGGGAAACCACTGTTGGTCAAGAGCATTAAGTCAAAAAACGGCGCGATAGCATACAAACTCACAAACGTCGTCGGCACGGTTTATTTTCTCGTTTATACGAAAGTCGGCACGAAAGTCGGCTACAAATTATGGAAAAGCGATGGAACGACGGTGGGAACTGTTCCCGTCAGAGATTTCCCAGGTGAAGCCGTCGCACATCCGGATAATCTCACAAATGTTAATGGGACGCTCTTTTTCACAGCCTATAGTCCGGAAACCGGCTCTGAACTATGGAAAAGCGATGGGACCGAAGAAGGAACTGTCGTGGTCAAAGATATTTATTCAGGACCGGGATCATCTGACCCGATGTTTTTGGTCAACGGCGAAGCCCTGTTATATTTCCTCGCCTTTCAGCCTGCTACAGGTTATCAGCTGTGGAGAAGTGATGGCACCAGTGAAGGTACTTTTCTCGTTGGTGAAATAGTTCCAAAAGATAATATCCCCAATTATTTTAGAACCAGCGCTATCGTTAATGGCAAGCGAACACTTGGAGCAGGGTTGAATGGCAACTTCTTTTTAGTTATCAGAAATTTTTCTACAGGTGCGGAGCTTTGGAGCACCGACGGCTTAAGTACTGAAAGGTTCTTAAGTCTTACTGCAGATCCGTTGCACATGGGCACGTTAACAGCCGTCGATGACATGATTGTCTTCAGCGGTAACGATGGTGTCAACGGGTCGGAGCTTTGGGTGGGCGACGGCGAAAGCAAAGCTCGCATGATCGAGATCGCACCCGGCCCCGGCTCCTCCGCCCCGTCCAACTTCACCGCCGCTGGAAATAATTTATTCTTCGTCGCCGACGACGGGGTGACCGGGCGCGAGCTTTGGGTGATACCGATCGCAGCGCTTCACGACGCACTGAATAACTAGGCGGCCTACAAATCGAAGCTCGTCTTGAGCTTCTTCTCTCGCTCGTAACGCTCGATCGCGAGCTGGATGAGCCGGTCGATCAGCTCGGTGTAGCCGATGCCGGTCGCTTCCCAGAGCTTGGGGTACATGCTGATCTTCGTGAAGCCGGGGATGGTGTTGATCTCGTTGACGATCACTTCGCGGTCGCCGCGGAGAAAAACGTCGACGCGCGCCATGCCCTCGCAGTAGAGCGCCTTGAAGGTGCGGATCGCGATGCGCTGAATATCGTGCACGACCGGCTCCGGCAGCTGCGCGGGAATCTCCAGCGCGGCGCCTTTCTCGTCTAAATATTTCGCCTCGTAGGAATAGAACTCGTGCCGCGTGATGATCTCGCCGGGCAGCGAGGCGATAGGATCGTCGTTGCCGAGAACGGAGCACTCGATCTCGCGGCCCTGGATGAACTCCTCCAAGAGAATCTTTCGGTCGTAGCGAAACGCGTCCTTGACCGCGGCGCCGAACTCTCTTTCGTTTTTGACCTTGTGAATGCCGACCGACGAGCCGCAGTTGGCGGGCTTGACGAAGATCGGGGTGCCGAGCTCGCGCTCGGCCGTGGCGAAGTCGATTTCTTGCGGGCTATGCACCGTGACGAAGCGCGCGATGGGAATCCGCGCGTCGCGGAGCAGGTGCTTCATCGCGTCTTTGTCCATGCCGACCGCCGACCCGAGTACGCCGGCGCCGACGAACGGGATGTCCGCCATCTTGAGCAGACCCTGAACGGTGCCGTCCTCGCCGAAGGTGCCGTGGAGAATCGGGAAAACGACGTCGACCGGCCGCTCGCTCTTTCTGTTCGCGAGTCGGAGCCACTGCTTTGCGCGGTTCGCCGGCACGAGCGCCAGCGCGTTCGGCTCGCGCGCGAAGCGGATCGCCTTCGGCCGGTCGGCGCGCTCGAGCACGCGCGCGTCGTCGGTCCGGTACCAGCGCCCGCCCTTGTCGATGCCGATCAGGACGACTTCGTACTTCGACTTGTCGATCGCCTGGACGACGTTTTTCGCGGAGATGATGGATATCTCGTGCTCGGCGGATTTTCCGCCGAAGAGAACGGCGACGCGGAGTTTCTTTTTCATCGAGCGGACTAGCTCTGCTTGGCGCCCGCGGACTGCTCGAGGACTTTGACGACCTTGCCGGGGTATTTCCCTTCCTCGAACTTGAGGACGAAATATTTCGCGTGTACCGGATCGCCTTTGTTGTCGAAGCTGATTGCGCCGGTGATGCCTTTGAAGTCCTTGATCTTCCTGACCGCGGTCGAGACCTGCTGGCGCGTCGGCTTTTTGCCGCCGAGCTCCTGGATCGCGTTCTCGATCGCCTTGAGCCCGACCGACGCCGCGTCGTAGCCGTAGATGCCGAACGACTGCACGTCCTTGCCGAAGCGCTGCTTGAACTTCGCGGCGAACGCGGCCGACTCGGGGTTGTAGCCGACCGGCGCGGCGACGGTCGTGTAGTACGCGCCGGTGATGCGCTTGCCGGCGATCTTCACGATCTCCGGATCGTCGAGCCCGTCGGGACCCATGAAAGCCGATTTGACGCCCTTCTCGCGCATTTGTCTCAGCAGCAGACCGCCCTGGTTGAAGATGCCGCCGAAATAGATGAGGTCGGGATTTTTCGCTTTTAACGGAATGATGAGCGGGCCGAAATTGGTTTTCTCTTCCGTGCCCTCGAAGCCCAGCACCTGCATGCCCAGCTTTTTCGCCTCGTCGCGGAAGTTGGTCGAAACGCCCTGTCCGTACGGCGTCTTGTCCTGGATGATGTAGACGGTTTTGAGCTTCAGGTCCTCCGCGGCGAATTTCGCCCCGAGCGGTCCCTGGATGTCGTCGCGGCCGCAGACGCGGTTGACGTTCGGATAGCCGCGGTCGGTGATCTCGGTCGCCGTGTTCGCCGGCGAGATCATCGCCAGCATCGATTCCTTGTAAACGTCGGAGGAGGGAAGCGCGACGCCGGAGTTGAAGTGGCCGACCACGAGCAAGACGTCTGGATCGGAGGCGAGGTTGCGCGCGTTGGCGACGCCGACCTCGGGCTTCGCCTGATCGTCGTAGGGCACCAGGACGAGATCGTAGCCCAAAGCCTTGAAGCGCTTGACCGCCTCTTCGACCGCGAGCTGCGCGCCGAGCTTGATCGGCTCGCCGAGCGCGGCCTGCTCGCCGGAGAGCGGTGTCTGGGTTGCGACCTTGATGCGCCCTTTCTGCGCCCGGGCATCGGGCGGGATCAGGGCGGAAGCGGCAAAAACGGTAAAGCTTAGAATTAAAAGGAAAACCAGTCGCGGGATTGCGAAACGAATTCTCTCCATGCGGAGATTTTTACGCGAACCGCCCCCGCGAGTCAACGTAAAATCTTACGGCACAATCAATTGATCGAGCGCAAGCCAGCCGCCGCCGTCGAGAATCAGCGCGACCGCCATCGCGAGAAACGCGAGGTTCGCCTCGATGCCGTGGCCTTTGCCGGGCGCCATCTCCCAGTTGATGAAGAAACCGTTCTTCGCGTGCACCGTGGCGATCGCGCCGACCATGACGATCGAGATCGCGAGCGCGTCCAGGCGCGTGAGCAGGCCGACGATGAGGCCGAGGCCGCCCAGAAATTCGAAGAAGCAGACCATGTAGGCGATCGGCGCCGGCAGGCCCATCGACGTCATGGAGCCGACTGTGGCTTTCAGGCCGTGGCCGCCGAACCAGCCGAGCACTTTTTGCGCGCCGTGGGCGAAGAAAATAATCCCGAGCACGACGCGCAGGATAAACAGCGAGAGGACGGGGTCGGTGGAGAAGAGGAGGTCCATGTTTTCTCCTTCGAAGGTTGAAGGGTTGCAGAGTTAAAAGGTTGAAGAGTTAATGACTCGGAATCACAACGTGATTCCCGCGGTTAACCCTGCAACCATGAAACTCTTAAACCCTGAAACTGTTTCTATGCAAGGTCGAATAACAGGAGCTCGGCTTCTTCCGTCGCTTTCGCTTCCACGATCTCTTCGTCGCTCACGGCGGCGCCGTCGCCTTCGGTGAGCGCGGCGCCGTTCAAGGTCGCGCCGCCGATCGCGACCTGCACCCAGGCGTGCCGTCCCGGCTTGAGCCGGTACGTCGCCTGCTGCCCGCGCGAGAGGCGCGCCGCCGCGACCGCGACGTCCTGATGGACTTTGACCGCGCCGTCGCGCGGCTCTTTCGCGGCGATCGTGAGCCAGCGGCCGCGGCTCTTGTCGAGGTCGAACGAGCGCTGCTCGTATTCGGGCTTCAGCCCCTGCGTCTCCGGGAGAATCCAGATTTGCAGGAAGCGCACGGGATCGCTCTTCGACGGATTGTATTCGCTGTGGCTGATGCCGGTGCCGGCGCTCATGCGCTGCGCCTCGCCG
>DASWZY010000263.1:0-1640 GCA_036407055.1 Binatia bacterium | reverse complement strand
CGCGCGCGATCGCGACTTTTTCCTGGTGCTCGACGTCGTTATAATAGACGCGGTTGTTGGTCATGATCGTGAGCAGCGGCACGCGCGTATTTGCCGCGGTCCAGAGCGCGCTCGTCGTATAGAGCATGTCGCCGTCGCGCTGGAGGTTGAGGCAGATCGTGCCGTCGCCGCGATGCGTCAGCGCGGCGCCGATGGAAGCGCCGGGCGCGTAGCCGAGCCCGCCGCCGCCGTAGCCGCCGAGATAGAGTCCCGGCTTGTCGAAATCCCACAAACGGTTCGGCCAGCTCCTGAAGCCGCCGGCGGCGAGCAGCCATTTCTCGTGCTTGATCGCCTCCCAGATCTCGTACGCCAGGCGCGGCGGCGAGATCGGCTTCTCGTCCCAGCGCTTCTTCAATTCCGCCTGCCAGCGCGCGCGGATCTCGCCGTGCTGCGCCGCGAGCGCTTTCTGCCGCTCCTCGACGGCCGACTTGGAGAATTTTCCCTGCCGGCGGATTTCTTCCGTGAGCGCCGGGATGAAAACGGCGGTGTTCGCCGTGATCGGCAGATCGACGGCCGCGAGCTCCTGGAAGTCGCTCGTCCAGCCGCGCGTGGACAAATCGGCGAGCGTCGCGTGAATGACCTTGCAGCCCGGCTTGGTCGCCGGCGCGGCGGCGTGCGTCGCGGGATCGCTGCGCGTGAGCGCGCCGTAGAGGTCCATGACGTCGAGGCCGAGAATCACGTCGGCGTTGGCGATAAGCTCGCGGTTCTTGCCGGTGAGATTGAGCGCGTGCGTGTTGGGGAAATTAAGGCGCGCGCCGAGATCGACGACCGGCGCACCCAAAGTCTCCGCCAGCTCGACGAGGCTCACCACGGCTTGATTATTTCTGCCGACATAATCGGCCAGGATCACCGGATGCTCCGCCGCGGCAAGTAAGCGCGCGGCCTCTTTGATCGAATCCGCGTCCGCCTGGAGCGGCGCCGGCGCGCGATAGCGCGCCGGATCGGGCAGCGGGATTTCTTTCGCCAGCTTGGTTTCCTGGTCGGTCACGTCGAAGCAGAGATAGACCGGCCCCTTGGGATCGCTCGTCGCGAGCCGGTAGCCACGCAGCATCGAGGACGGAATCGCCTCGACGCCGACCGGCTGGTCGTCCCATTTGACGAAATCGCGCACGAGGTTTCCCTGCACGAGCGCGGTGTGAATCCAGTCGATCCACGGCCGGCGCTTCGCGCTGTTCATCGGCCCGGTGCCGCCCATGACGAGGATCGGCGCGCGGTCGCACCACGCGTTGTAGATCGCCATCGACGCGTGCTGGAGGCCGACGACGTCGTGCACGATCGCCGCCATCGGCTTGCCCGCCGCCTTGGCGTAGCCGTGCGCGAGCGAGACCGCGATCTCCTCGTGGCAGCAGAGCACCATCTCGGGTTTGCCGCCGCTGTAGTTCACGAGCGAGTCGTGAATGCCGCGGAAGCTCGACCCGGGATTGAGCGCGACGTAGTCGACGCCGAGGACTTTCAACAGATCGACGATTAGGTCGGAGCCGAATTGCGCGGGCATAAAAACCTCCGATAAAAAATAGTTTCGGGTTTCAAGAAAACCGCAATGCTCGTAACGGAGTCGGCGCTATTCGAAGAAGGCGTTCTCGATCAGCTCCGGGTCGCCG